>NZ_CAJTMN010000072.1:0-9579 GCF_910577125.1 uncultured Rikenella sp. | reverse complement strand
TCCCCGCCGTGCCGAGCCCGACCTCTCCCTCCTGCAGGACATCCGCCTCGACCTCCCCGACCGCAGCCGGACGACCGGCCGCCGTTCCGGGCACTCCACCCGCGAACTGATCATCGCCATGGCCAACGAAGTCATCAACCGCACCGGCATCGTCGATTTCCGGATCGAGACCGTCGCCCGCGCCCTGAACCTCAGCCCCGGCAACATCACCTACCACTTCCCCAAAAAGGAAGACATCATCGCCGCCATCTGGGAACAATACGAGACCGCCATGCGGGCGACCCTCTCCGAGATCATCACTCCGTTTCTCGACATCAAACAGCTCTACCTCTACTTCCGCGTCGTCGCCTCCAAAGCCATCGCTTATGTCGGCGTGACCGCCTACTACTTCGGCGACATCGGCGTGCTGCGCCGCGAACACGACACCTTCGCCCGGTGGATGGAATCCAACCGCGCCTGGATGTACGACTGCTACGACCGGCTGGCCGAAAACGGATGCCTCCGTCCGATCGGCGACCCCCGTCTCCGCGAACTGATCTTCGCCTCCCAGACCACCCTCCTGCGCTGGTGGATCAACGCCGTATTCGCCAGCGAAGGCGGCGAACACCTCGAAGAAGCGATGAACCGCTACGTCTCGCTCTCCCTCATGCAGCTTCTGCCATACCTCACCGACGAAGGGAGACGGCAGTTCCGCAACATCGCCAACCAGATAAAATAGACGATCCCATGGCCGTAATGAAAAAAGAAAAACACCCGGCGGCACAGGCCATCGTCCCGTCCGGCCTCTCCTCGGAACCCTCGACCCGCGACACGATTCTGGATCGCTCGCTCGAACTGATCAACGAAAGCGGCATGGTCGATTTCCGGATCGACACCCTCGCCCGCTCGCTGGGCCTGAGCCCCGGCAACATCACCTACCACTTCTCGCGCAAAGAGGACATCTGCCTGGCCCTGTGGGATCGCTACCTCACGGAGAGCAACCACCTCGACCGTTCGCTGACCACCCTGCTCGACCTCCGGCAATACTACCTCCTCAACCGGCTCCACATCCGCCTCGACTACCGCTACCGGGGCGTCGTGATGTTCCGCAGCTCCGACCTCGGCGCCATGACCCGCGACCGCGAGGTGAACCTCGCCGACGAAGCACGCCATCTGGCCTTTTGCCGCCGTGCCATGCAGTTTCTGTCCCGGAACGGCTACCTCCGGAAAGAGGCCTCTCGCCAGCAGCTCGAAGACATCCACACCTGCCATTATGTATTGACCCGCTGGTGCCTCAACTACGGCTATCAGGCCTACGGCGCCGACGAAGTGGCCGGCCGTGTGGACGATCTCGCCCTTTTGTCCCTCCACGCCCTTTATCCCGCGCTGAGCGACAAAGGCATCGCCGAATTTACCGAGATTATGGAGCGGGTATCCGCCGATGATTTTTTGGGCGATCCATCGTTGCAGTAGGCGTTGCCCGAAATTTTATATACCGTATTTTTCGACAGGGGACTCGCCGCGAGTCCCCTGTTTTTCTGTCCGGCGGCGTGAAAACATTGGGAATTTCGCCCTAATTGCCTATATTTGAAAAGATAAATCGGCCGTTAAGAGGCATTCGTTAGTCGATACGACAAACCTGATTTTATCGGCACGATCGGCACTTTTTGTAACAAATATTAATGAAGGCGAAATACTCGTTTTTTGTACAGGCGGCTACGGTGGTTACCGTAGCCCTGTTTTTAGGTTGCCGTGTCCGGCCCGACGCGCCGACGGCGCGAATTTCGGCAAAGATCGCGCCCGAGCAGGCGGAACAAAATCTCTCCGATTGGTTCGACCGGGCCGAAATAATCGAGCTGAAAGGAATCCAGCTGGCCAATGTACAGCAGGTAATTATTCAGGATACGATGCTGATCGTCCGGGCTCAGGCAGCCAACGGGTGGATTCATGTTTTCGGCAGGTCGGGGCAATACCTCGGTAGCCTGCTGCCCAAAGGCAAAGGGCCGCGCGAGGCGATCAACGTCGCGCAAGTCTCGATCGTTCCGGACAAGAGCCATACGGTAGCCGTGCTGGCTAATTTCGGACGTCATATTATGCTGTGCTCGCTGGATTCGATGCAGGCAGTCCGGAAAATAACGCTGCCGGAAAACGTCTCCGGGGCGGTGCAGATGGCGGCGATGGAGGGGGACAGATATATGCTCTACAAGGACTACTTTTTTACGGACGGTCCGGAGTTCAAGCTCAATCTATACGACGCCGCCACGGAGAGCGTTGTGGGACAATATCTGCCGTTGGACAAAGATGTCGCGCGTTTTTTGGCCTTCTCGCAGCGGAACAACCTCTACCGGACGCAACAGGGAGACATCCGGTTCTACGAGACGTTCGGGCCGGGGATTTTCGAGTACGATCCGCACCGGGATTCGGTGTCGCTGTACCTTCGTTTCGACAAGGGAGAGTACGAATTTCCGCAGACATTGCTGGAGGACGGGTATGCCGATCTGGATGCCTTTCTGGATGTATGTCTGGATCAACAGAGATATATCTGGGCGCACGTAAACTGTTATGAGACCAGGAACCTGGTGCTGTCGCTCTACACGTATAAAAAGGCGAATTACCTGAATATCATCGACAAGCGGACAGGCGTTTCGGTCTCGATGCCTTCGGTGCGGGACGACCTGGTGACCGATGCCTCGATAACCCCCTACAGAGCCCTCCCGATCGGGGCGGATGACAGGCATTGCATCTTGGTAGCAGAGCCGTGGGAGCTGATCCAGACAATGAATGACAAACAGCAGGCCGGTGCACTGGAAGCATATAAGACTCGATTTCCTGAATTTTCCCGATTCATCGGAGGGCTGGATCCGGATGCCAATCCGGTGCTCATTATTTTATCGGAATGCGAACCGGAGGCCTCGAACGAAGAACAACGATGAGACACAAAAGAATTTAGTGCATCAAAGTATATAACGTTGGCTGCTGGCGTCGTAGTTGTTTTTAAATTCTTTTGCGAATAAAATAATTCGATAAAATATTGTCGTTTTCGATTCTTTGAATTATATTTGAGGTGTGATTTCTCCGAAGATGTGCGGGGAGACGCAATTTTTAGTTACCTTTAATTTTTGAAGTCATGAAGAAAATGACCAAAATTCTGTTGGCTGCCGGTGGTGCAGCTCTGATTTGCGGTGGGTCGGTGATGACCTACCTTAAAGCGCAAATCCCGATGTCTATTCAGGAAGAATTGACCCTTGCCAACCTCGAAGCGATGGCTGACATTGAAGAGGATGTTCTTGATCTACAAAACCAAAGAAAATGGTATGTAAAGAAACTCGATAAAGAGGGTTCAATAGATTGTATTTCTGGGGGAAACAGACGCTGCAAATGATACAGAAAGATTCCCTTACCTTTGTGAGGGAATCTTTTTGTTTTAATTCAATGACAATCACGATGAGACCCTTTTTTCTCAGCCTTTGGGGATTACTTCTGGTCGCCTGCGGCAGCAAGCCGCAGCAGACCGCCTCGGAGCAGATCACCATCGACTTCGACGCCCCCGAGCCCACCCGGAAGATCGAGAGAGTCGTCCCGCTCGAAACGACCTCCGAATCGCTTTACGGTCGGTTCTTCCGGGTGCGGACGACCGACACCCATATCTTCGTGCAGGACATGCAGCAGATTCTGGTCTTCGACACGGACGGAAAATACCTCTCGAAAATAGACCGCGTAGGCCACGGGCCGCAGGAGTATATCACCATCTCCCACTTCTGGCCTTACAAAGACGAACTATACGTAGTGGCCGGTCGAAACGAAAAAATTCTGGTCTACTCTTTTTCCGGTCAATATTTGAGAAGTATCGACGTAGGTTTTCAGGAAGACGCCATAGCGGTCATGGAAGACTATATAGCCTCCCAGTCTACGTATAACGAAGCCGGGACATTGGTCGTTACCGACCGTGACGGAAAAATTCGGTATGAGACCATTGCGCCCATTCTGCCCATGACTACATTTACCGTAAGTTCCATCTTTCCATTCACCGAAGCCCGAGGTCAACTTTACTACTTTCCTGATTTCGCCTCGGACATCTACACCGTGGGGGCCGACTCCTCGGACGTAAAACGCATTCACCTCGATTTCGGGCCGCATACCGTAACGGCGGAATATATAAGTACTTTGGGAGATTGGGACGACGTTGATCCGGACGAACAAATGGCCGCCGATCATAAAGTTTGTTTCCCGAGCTTTTTCCCGGGCAACCGTTGGTGGGGCATGACCTTTTCGTTGAGCGATAAGGAGTACACTTGGTACTACGAGCCGTCGACCGGCGCCCAGCGCATTACCGCTGCCGAAGGGACGATTGCCGTGAAGCCGATCGCCTGCGCCACGGAAGAGGGTTTCGTCGCCTCGGTAGACGCCGCCCGTTTTCTGGAAGACCCGCAGTACGCTTCCTGGCGCGACAGCGTGCAGGTCGACGAAAACGACAACGCCGTCTTAATCTTCTACACCGTCGAATAGATCGGTCGCACACATTACCAAAAAAGCACAATCCCCGATGTCGGCGCAGGAGGAACTGACCTTCGCCAACCTCGAAGCGATGGCTTTGGATTTAGATGAAGACTTGGATCAAAAACCGGGATTAGGAGGTTGCGATAACTTTAACGGTTATCGCCGTATTAAAGAGGGGAACGAACGTATCTATGACTGCTGTTATGTTGTAGTGATCGGACACGGGAAAGAAGACTGCAAACGCTGGTAGTCCATCTATTCTATTTCAGAAATGAACGGAAAAATCCTATTGGGAGGCCTCATCGGATGTCTGACCGTAGCTTGCGGAAGATCGACTGAAACGATGCTCGCCCGCGAGAAAGTATTCGAACGCAGCGCGCAACTGACGGCCGATTCGGTGCCTCTGCCTTATCTGGTGCACCCTTTCCGGTGGTATGCGCAGGGTGACCGGATGTGGCTGCTCGACAGCCATGCCGACCACTTCGGTCACCTGTTTTCGTTGCCGGAATTGCAACCTCTCTGCCGATTCGGACGGCAAGGCCGCGGGCCCGGCGAATACCTCAGTCCCGGACTGGCCTGCATGCAGCGAGAAGACGAAACCGCCCTCTTCGAGCCCATGCCCAACCGGCTCTGCCTCTATCGGCAACGAGACGATACGGTGGTTCCGCTCCGGACCCTGCAGTTTCCTGTCTGGATGGAGGCGCGCGCGTTGCCCAAAGCCTACTCGCGCCTTTGGCAGACCCGGGATTCGACCCTGTATGTCGGGATTTCGTTTCCTCCGCGCTTTCCGGAGGTCGACCTGCTCGACATGAACGTTCCCGAAGTCCGGGCCGCCCTGTCGTTTCCACTGACCGGTTCGGACGAAGCCGGATCGTATCCTTATCTTTTTACGGCCGCATACTGCCGAGGGAAACTCGTGCTCGCCTATCAGTACATCGACCGCATCGAAGTGTACGATGTCGGTCGTGACGGTTTCCGGCTCGATTACGTGCTCGGCACCGGCCAGCCACAGGAAGAACTCTCCATCCGTAACGAAGACGACCGGATGATCCGCCACTACACCGCCGTTCAGTGTGACGGAGAGCGGATCTATGCACTTTATCAAGGCTATCCCGACGGCGCATTCGGCAGCGACGACATCCTTTCAACCCTTGAAATCTACCGTTCAAAGGATGGAGCGGGCGAACTCCGTGCGGATCTGGGCCGCCGGATCGACGACATCGCCCTCGACACCGCTCGGCATACCTTGTACGGTTACAGCGCCGTGTGCGACTCCGCCCAGTTCTACACCTTCGACCTCGCGGGTCTGCGTTAGCGCATATCTTCTGCCATGCAACCCTCCGCCTCCTCCGCTGCGCGATAGAGCTCAGCGGAGGATTTTTTGTATCTTTGTCCATCCGAAAAAACGAACGAACCCATGGCAAAAGAGCTCAAAGACCTCACCTCACGCGAAGAGGACTACAGCAAATGGTATAACGAACTGGTCGTCAAAGCCGGCCTCGCCGAGAACTCCGCCGTCCGCGGCTGCATGGTCATCAAACCCTACGGCTACGCCATCTGGGAGAAGATGCAGCGCGCCCTCGACGACATGTTCAAAGCCACCGGCCACGTCAACGCCTACTTCCCCCTCTTCATCCCCAAATCCTTCTTCTCCAAAGAAGCCCACCACGTCGAAGGGTTCGCCAAAGAGTGCGCCGTCGTGACCCACTACCGGCTCAAGAACGACCCCGACGGGAAAGGAGTTATTGTCGACCCCGACGCCAAACTCGAAGAAGAACTCATCGTCCGGCCGACATCGGAAACCATTATCTGGAACACCTATAAGAACTGGATCCAGTCCTACCGCGACCTCCCCATCCTCTGCAACCAGTGGGCCAACGTCGTCCGTTGGGAGATGCGCACCCGCCTCTTCCTGCGCACCGCCGAATTCCTCTGGCAGGAAGGCCACACCGCCCACGCCACCAAAGAAGAAGCCATCGCGGAAGCCCGGAAGATGATCGGCGTCTACCGCGATTTTGCAGAACAATGGCTCGCCCTGCCCGTCATCGTAGGGCACAAGAGCGACAGCGAACGCTTCGCCGGCGCCGACGACACCCTCACCATCGAAGCCCTCATGCAAGACGGCAAAGCCTTGCAGAGCGGGACATCCCACTTCCTCGGCCAGAACTTCGCCAAAGCCTTCGACGTCCAGTTCGTCAACAAAGAAGGGAAAATGGACTACGTCTGGGCCACCTCCTGGGGCGTCTCCACCCGCCTGATGGGCGCCCTCATCATGGCCCACTCCGACAACAACGGCCTCGTGCTGCCGCCTAAACTGGCACCTATCCAGGTCGTCATGGTACCTATATATAAAGGAGCCGACGAACTGCGCGCCATCGTCGACAAGATGGAGCAGATCGCCGCCGAGCTGAAAGCCAAAGGCATCAGCGTCAAGATCGACGACCGCGACAACGTGCGCAGCGGCTTCAAATTCGCCGAATACGAACTCAAAGGCGTCCCCGTGCGCCTCGCCATCGGGCCGCGAGATTTGGCAAACGGGACCATCGAACTCGCCCGGCGCGACACCCTCACCAAAGAGAGCGTCCCCGCAGCAGGCATCGCCGACCGCATCGAAAAACTGCTGGAAGACATTCAGCAGGGGATCTATGACAAGGCGTTGAAATTCCGCGACTCCATGATCACCAAAGTGGACACCTACGACGAATTCAAACGCGTACTCGAAGAGAAAGGCGGCTTCCTCCTCGCCCACTGGGACGGTACTCCCGAGACCGAAGAGCTCATAAAGAACGAGACCAAAGCTACCATCCGCTGCATCCCCGTCGACGCACCAGAGGAAGAGGGGACTTGTATCGTCAGCGGCAAACCCTCCCACCGGCGCGTCCTCTTCGCCAAAGCCTACTGATTAGAGGGAGCCTCGATATACATAGAGGGGCCCACTGTCAAATTATTGGACGGGCGCTGTCTAAAATTTAGACAGCGCCCGTCCAGTTTTGTTTCGGTATCGTCTTGTACCTCATGCAGTTAATCGGTATGGCATCATATTTGGAATGAGAAAAGGAGATCCGAAGATCGGTTTTCAAACGTCTTAATACCAAACATCTCAAATCTATGAAATCTACAGGATTCGGAAAAGCCTTGTCGGCGATCGTTTTCAGCGTCGCGAGCCTTCTCTGCCCGGCCCAAAACCGGTTCACCGCCGAGCAGAAAGAGCAGGACTTCGAGTACCTCTACCAGACCCTGAAAGAGAACTATCCTTACTTCGGCGTGCTCCAGCGTCAGACCGGTCGCGACTGGCTCGCAGGCCACGACCGCTATCTGCAGCTGGTTCGCGAAAGCGCCGACGACAAGTCGTTCGCTAAAGCCTTGCAGGCTATCATGCGTGAGCTCGGCAACGGTCACGCTTACGTCGTCGGTCCGCATATGTTCGACGAGCTGTCCCGGATTTACCACGAGGCTGCCGTCAGCCCGGGGAAAGAGAATAAGCGGTACCGCCGCTGGGCGGCCACATATGACCGAGCCGCACCCTATTACGATTACCTGAAGGAGCTATACGGCGTCAAACCGGCCGCCGGCGGAACCGAGGGCGAGGCCCCTTCCGGCTACGACCCGGCCCGGAATCTCTCTTTGGATATGCTCGGCGGCGGAAAGATCGGCGTGCTGACCATCAATTCGTTCGCGAACCCCGCTGGCGACAGCGCTCTGCTGATGTGCCTGCTCGATTCCGTACAGTCATGCGATCACCTGATCCTCGACCTGCGGAAGAACAGCGGCGGCAACGACCAATATTGGGACCATCATATCATGCCCCGCCTGATCTCCCGAAGCTACGCGTGGAGCGGGCCTTCCGTGCTTCGCCGCGGCCCTGTTGCCGGTACCTGGTACGAACAGAAATTCCACGGTTTCGGGAAAGTGGCCTCCCTTCCGAACCTGCCTCCCGAAGTGACTCCGGAAGACTTTGCCGTCGTCATGGATAAGAAAGTGATCCGCCCGAACGGGAAACCTCGTTTCAAGGGTAAAGTGTGGTTGTTCGTGAGTCCCGGAGTCTTCTCCTCGTCTGAATCTTTCGCCGCTTTCACCAAGGCGACCGGCTGGGCTACGGTAGCCGGTACGCGTACCGGCGGCGACGGCATCGGTGCCGACCCCATTCCGATGATGCTTCCCCATAGCGGTTTTCTGGTCATCTTTCCGGCTTGGGGCGGTCTGAATCCCGACGGCAGCTTCAATTTCGAAGCCCGGACGACGCCCGATGTCGAGATTACCGGCGCCAGCCGTTCCGAGGCATTGGCCAATCTGGTGCATTATATCGATCCGACGGTCTAGGCTCCTTTGGCTGCGGCGCCTCACGTGGTGAGCGTCTCGCCGTTCCCGAACGGCGCGCAGGATGTCGATCCTTCGGTGAAGGCGATCACATTTCGTTTCAGCGAGCCGATGCACGGGTTCAGTTTCAGTTACGGCCCCCTCGGCGAAAAAGCCTTTCCCGAGTTTGTCAAAGAGAAAAGCGGCTATTCGGCCGACGGTATGGAACTGACCCTGTCGGTGAAGCTGAAGCCCGATACGGAATATCAGATCCGAGTACTCGAAGATCTCTCGCTTCGCAATCAGGCGGGGGTATCGGTCGAAGGTTACCTGTTGCAGTTCAGAACGCGAAAATAATTTTCCGAGTTTATAACGCAGATAATCAGCAGGTTGTTAAAAATATTGAAAAAATATTTCAGAAAAAGTTTGCAGGAATGAAAAAGGTCGTTACCTTTGCATCCGCAATCGAGAAAAACAGATCGCCCGCACACTTGCGAAAAACAAGCTGCGAAAAAAAAAGTGAAAAAGTTTTTGGTCGATTGAAAAACTTGACATACCTTTGTAATCCCTTTCGCCCGATTCGGGAGCGAGGGCTTGAAAAAGAGAAGAGATATGAACCTTCGGGTTTCAGTTCTTTGAATTACTGTGAAAAGTTAAATGATAATTTGTAGTGTAGTACAATTTGTCAATTCCTGATTCCGGCGCCGCGAGGCGAACCGGAACGAGAAAAATCGGTCGGGACACTCGAAAAATTGATTTTTACAATGGAGAGTTTGATCCTGGCTCAGGATAAACGCTAGCGGCAGG
>NZ_CAJTMN010000071.1 GCF_910577125.1 uncultured Rikenella sp. | reverse complement strand
CAAAGAGCACATTCAAGGGGGACTCGCATCCCCCTTGAAAATCCCCCGGCGATTCCTTTTAGGGTAGACACGGCCATCTGCCCACCGCGGGCACGCGGGGCCTGCGCGGCCCGAGCGCAGTACCCTCAAACAAACCCGCGCGCCACGCCTTAACAGGGAAATCGTTCAAACACGCAATCGTGTTTGAACAAGATTTCCCAAGGCGCGCGGACAAATCAAGACCGAAACCCTGCGGCTCTTCGAGTCGCGCGGGCCGAGAGCCTCCCCCAGCGGGAGGCCCGCAACTCACTACGCTCGTTCGGACACCCGCAGGCTTCGGCCCGATACAAATTTAGCCCAATTCACCGTCCCATTCGGCCTGTCGCCCATCCCCCCGAGGCGCAAAGCGCCTGGGCGACAAGGCCGGCGGTTCTGCGAACCGCAAGAGCATAGCCCACCCCCCCTTTCTGCGGCATTCGCTCTCGGCCCCGTGTCCGCCTCACTGCGGATCCGCTATCGATCCGCCGCATTTACCGTCGCCCGCTGGGATTTCAACTCATTTTGCTCACTGCAAAATGAGTGAAATCCCTCTTTACGCGGGCGGGCGCACCCACAGGGTGTTTTATTGACAACCTCTACCCCAACAGGACGGAACTGCGCTCGGGCCGCGCGGGCCCCGTTAAATAAGGCAGTGATAACCCTAGTAAAAGCCCCTGTGGGGCCCCGCGGTGGGCAATGGGCTGGGGCAGCCCAAATCTTCACCCCGTTCTTTGTTCGCGCGCCGGGGCGATTCATTCTGTTTCGGCTCATCGCCGAAATCGTTGAATCGCCTCTTTAGGCGGCGACGCGCGGTGCCTTCGGGCACTCCGACAGGGCCGCCTCTACCCCAACTGGATGGAACTGCGCTCGGGCCGCGCAGGCCCCGCGTGCCCGCGGTGGGCGAATAACTGGGTCGGCCCAAATCTTCACCCCGTTCTTTGTTCCCGCACCTTGGGCGATTCATGCTGTTTCGGCTCACGCCGAAACAGTTGAATCGCCTCCTAAAGCGTGGCGCGCGGTTGGTTTGAGGGTACTGTTCTCTTTGTGAACAACCGACGCTGCCAGCGAATCCAGAGGCCGTTTACGGACTATGGTAAGCGGCGAGGAGGAAAACAAGCGTAGCACAGTTAGCGAGAACCAGAAAAACTTTGGAGGATGCTTCGCATCCTCAAACTGCCGGCGGCCCACTCTTTGACCGCGCGCCTCGCGCTCCGCAAGCCTCGTTTCTTCGCGCACGGCAGCCAATCGCAGCACAAACCATCATCCGCCCCCTCAACAGCCTGTGAGTCCCTCCAGCGCACGCCGCAAAGCCGTCACCGACTTCGCCTCCCGAACCGACAAAGAGAGCTTGTTGCCCGACTGGTTGAGTTTGAACCGCGCCGGAGAGGCAGCCACAGCCTGCAACAGCGTCATGAAACGGTCGCTCTTGTAGAACGCCGACCGCTCGTCCGCCACGAAATAGAGCGTCGCCGCCCCGTTCTTCAGCACGATCCGTTCGATGCCGTCCGCCTCGGCCACGCGCCGCAGCCGAACCACCTCGAAAAGCTCCTGCACCGGCGACGGAGGCTCGCCGAAACGGTCGGTCAGCCGCTCGATAAACTGTTGCAACGCCTCCTCCGTCCGGATGCCGTCCAGCTCCCGATAGAGCCGGATCTTTTCCGCCGTCGTACCGATATAGCTGTCCGGCAGGTGGGCCGACGAATCCGTTTCGATCACGCAATCGATCGCCGAGGTATCCGGCTCCAGCCCCTGCTCCTCACGCAGCTCGGCCACCGCCTCCGCCATGATTTTCTGATAGGTCTCGAACCCGATGTCCGCGATAAAACCGCTCTGCTCCGCCCCCAGAATATTGCCCGCCCCGCGGATGTCGAGATCCTGCATGGCGATGTGGAAGCCGCTCCCCAAGTCCGAGAACTCCTCCAGCGCCCGCAAACGCCGATGCGCCTCGCCCGTCACCCCCTCTTCCGACGGAATCAACAGGTAGCAATAAGCCTTGCGGTTCGTCCGCCCCACCCGCCCCCGCAGCTGATGGAGGTCGGAGAGACCGAACAGATGGGCATCGTTGATAATCATCGTGTTGGCGTTCGGAATGTCGATCCCCGACTCGATAATCGTCGTCGCCAGCAGCACGTCGTACTCGCCGTAGATGAAGTCCATCATGATCTTTTCGAGCTCGGCCGCCGGCATCTGGCCGTGCCCCACCGCTACCCGCGCGCCCGGACAGAGCCGTTCGATGAGCTCCTTCATCCGTCCGAGGCTCTGCACCCGGTTGTGGAGGAAAAAGACCTGCCCGCCGCGGTGCAGCTCCGCCTCGATCGCCTCGCGGACGATCTCTTCGTCAAAGACGTCCACTTCGGTAGCCACCGGCTGCCGGTTGGGCGGCGGCGTGTTGATGATCGACAGGTCGCGCGCGCCCATCAGCGAGAACTGCAGCGTCCGCGGAATCGGCGTCGCCGTCAGCGTCAGCGTGTCCACATTAGCCTTCATATGTCGCAGCTTCTCCTTATTGGCCACCCCGAACTTCTGCTCCTCGTCGATGACCAGCAACCCGAGGTCTTTGAAGCGTACGTTCTTACCCAACAGCCGGTGGGTACCTATAATAATATCGATTTTTCCCTCCGCCAGATCGTCGAGAATCTCGCGGGTCTGCTTCGCGGTCTTGACCCGCGAGAAATTCTCGACCCGCACCGGAAAGTCCTTCAGCCGCCGGCTGAACGTGCGATAGTGCTGCAGCGACAAGACCGTGGTCGGCACCAAGACCGCCACCTGTTTGCCGTCGGTCACCGCTTTGAACGCCGCCCGGATGGCGATCTCGGTCTTCCCGAACCCCACGTCGCCGCACACCAGCCGATCCATCGGCACAGCCTGCTCCATATCCTCCTTCACGGCCTGCGTGGCACTCTGCTGGTCGGGCGTGTCCTCGTAGAGGAACGAAGCCTCCAGCTCCTGCTGCAGGAAACCGTCGGGCGAATAGGCATAGCCCTGGCTCGCCTTGCGCCGCGCATAGAGGGCGATCAGCTCCCGGGCGATGTCCTTGACCTTGCTTTTGGCGGTCTGTTTGAGCTTCTGCCAAGCCCCCGAACCGAGTTTGTGAATCTTCGGCTCCGGCGCGTCCTTGTCCTTGTATTTGCTGATGCGGTGCAGGGAGTGGACGTTGACGAAAAGAATATCGTTATCCTTGTAAACCAGTTTGATGAACTCCTGCACCACGCCGTTCGTGGTACTCCGCACGAGGCCTCCGAACTTTCCCACTCCGTGGTCGATGTGCACCACGTAGTCGCCCACCTGCAGGGCATTGAGCTCCGCGACGGTCATGCTCTCGCGCCGGTCGATCTCGTTGGGGACGGTGTAGCGGTGGTAGCGGTCGAAAATCTGGTGGTCGGTGTAGAGGGCGAGGCGCAGGGCCGGCATGACGAACCCGCCGTGCAAGGTGAGCGGGACATGGCCGTACCCCACATGTTCAAGCCCCACGGAGTCGAAGACGTTTTCGAGTCGCTCCATCTGGACACGGTTTTCGGTCAGGATATAGGTCGTCCGCCCCGCTTCGTTTCCCCGCCGGATGTCGTCGGCGAGCAGTTCGAAGTTTTTGTTGAACCGGGGTTGCGGCGAGGCGCCGAAGTCGATGTCCTGCCCTTCGGCCGGCCGCTCGGGCGCATGGACATTCAACGAAATCCACCGCCACGGCCCGGTCTCGGCCACGAACTGTTTCCGGCTGGTCACCTGCGTATCGATGGCGGCGGGGTCGTCGAGTTCGCCGAGCAGTTTCGTGCGTATCTGATCGAGTTTCGATAAAAACTGCACGGCATTGGTCATCCACAAGGTAACGCGATCCGGGCCGATGTACTCCGGCAGCGAGACACGTTTATCGGCCAGCTCCGCGTTTTTGAGATTGGGTACGATCTCGATCTCGTCGCGGGTCTCGGTCGAGAGCTGGGTGCCGACGTTGAAGAGCCGGATCGATTCGATGTCGTCGCCGAAAAAGTCGATCCGGTAGGGTTTGTTGTCGCCGAACGAGAAGAGGTCGATGATCCCGCCGCGCCGGGCATACTGGCCCGGTTCGCCGACGAAATCGACGTGTTCGAAGCGGTATTCGCCGAGCTGTCGTTCGAGTTCGTCCATGCCGATTCGCTGCCCTTTCCGCACGCGGAGCAGGTTTTCGGAGAATTTCTGCCGGTCGGCGACTTTTTCGGCCAGGGCTTCGGGATAGGTGCAGATGACAAGCGGCTTCCCGGAGCCGTCGTGCCCGGCGAGGGCGGTCAGCACGGCTGTCCGCTGGACGATTCCGGCGGGGTCTTCGCGACGGGTCTGGACGGAACGCTTGTAGGCGGTGGGGTAAAACAGAATCGCGCCGGGAAATTCCTCCTCGGCGATATTGATCAGGTCGTTACACAGATAGGAGGCGTCGTCGCGGTCGTCGGCAACCACCAGATGGATGCCTCCCTGCCGCCGGACAAGGCCTCGTATCGCAAAGGCGAGCAGCGAACCGGCCATCCCTCGCAAACGCAGGGTGCGCTCCGCCGCTGCCCGCTCCCGCAGCTCGCTCTGGGGTGCGCTCTCGTCGATCCGCTGCACTAACTGCTCTATGGTCATCTTCGTATGATGATATTTTCCGTTCGTTATCCGTGTCTACCCGCAGAGAACTGCCGCTTTTTGGAAAAAGCGGCACCAAAAACTTTTAGTTAGCTACGCTACGCCTTACGCTCCGCAATCCTCAATCTTCGAGATTGCTTTTGGGTCGGGGTTGTAGCGCGCCAAAGGTTGTGATTGCATTAAGCGCGCTACAACTCCCGGCCCAAAGAAAGTCCGGGAGTTGGGCCGCCGGCAGCTTTAGGATGCGTTAGCATCCTCCAAAAGTCTTTTGGGTACCTTTTCTTCAGAAAAGGTACGGTTCCATACTGGGCAAAGAACGATAAACGAACGATTATTTCGCCGCATCCGTCATGCGTCCCGCCCGTTCGAGCAGTTCCGAGAGGCGATCCATGTCCGGAGTGAGGATGATTTCCGTGCGCCGGTTCTGCGCCCGTGCCTGCGGATCCGTTCCCCCGACCAGCGGCACATACTGGCTACGTCCCGCCGCCGTGACGCGTTTCGGCGCAATCCCCCGGTTCCGGAGCAGGATGCGCACCACCGCCGTCGCCCGGTGGACGCTCAAGTCCCAATTGTCGATGATTTGATCCCCCTCTTTGGATCGATAGGGCAGATTATCCGTATGTCCTTCTACCATAATGCGGATACCCGGATTGCGCGCCAGCACCTCGCCCACCTTCATGACCGCCCGTTCGCCCGCCGGGGAGACCTCCGCCTTTCCCAGCTCGAACAGCAGCTTCTCGTCCACCGAGACATAGATCATCCCCCCGCGTTCCGAGACCGTCAGCCCCTCGCTGTCGAAATCGCGCAGCGCCTCGCCCAGCAGCGTCCTCACCTCCGTCAGCACCCTCGTCCGCTCCTTGAGCAGCGTCCGGAGCTCCGCATTCGTCAGCCCCTCCGCATAGTGCGTCGAGTCCAGCGCCTGATACTGCGCCTCCAGCGCCTCCCGCTGCTCGCGGAGCTGGTCGTTCTCCGCCCGGAGCGTCGCGCTCCCCGTCTCGCAGCGCAGCGCCCGCGTCTGCGTCTCGCGGTATTTCTTCATCGAGACGCACGACACCGCCCCCCACAAAATCAAGACCGCCCCGAAAATCGCCCGCCCGACTATTTTTCCTTTTTTCATAAGGCGAAGGTACAAATTTTCTATCTTTGTAATTATGCCTAAGGCCGAAAAGAAGACGCAAACCCCCACCTACCTCGACCGGATCGACTCGCCGGCCGACCTCCGGCAGCTCGCCATCGACGAGCTGCCCGCCTATTGCGCCGAACTGCGGGAGTTCATCATCCGCGAAGTGTCGGCCAATCCGGGCCACCTCGGCGCCAGCCTCGGCGCCGTGGAGCTGGCCGTCGCGATCCACTACGTCTACGACACCCCGAACGACAAACTCGTCTGGGACGTGGGGCATCAGGCCTACGCCCACAAAATCATCACCGGCCGGCGCGACCGGTTCCACACCAACCGCAAGCTGGGCGGCATCAGCGGTTTCCCGAAGATGAGCGAGAGCCCGTACGACGCTTTCGGGGCCGGACACTCCTCGATTTCGATTTCGGCCGCGCTGGGGCTGCTGCGGGGGCTGCGAACCGAGGCGGGCGGAGGAGCGAAGTGCGTGGCCGTGATCGGCGACGGAGCGATGACCGGCGGACTGGCTTTCGAAGGGCTCAACAACGCCGGAGCCGATCCGGCGAACGACCTGCTGGTGGTGCTCAACGACAACCGCATCTCGATCGACCCGAACGTCGGGGCACTGAAGGAGGCCTTGCTGGAGATCAGCACCTCGCGCCACTACAACCGGTTCAAGGAGACGACCTGGCGCGCGCTGGACCGGACGCCGCGGCTGAGGCGGATGATCCAGAAGGTGGTCAACGGCGCCAAATCGTTCTTCCTGCACCAGAGCAACCTCTTCGAATCGTTCAACTTCCGGTATTTCGGGCCGGTGGACGGAAACGACGTGGTGGCGCTCGTGCGGGCGCTGCGCGACCTGCGGAGTCTGCCGGGGCCGAAAATCCTGCACACGCTGACCGTCAAGGGGAAAGGGTATGCGCCGGCCGAGCGGGATCAGACCGAATGGCACGCCCCCGGCAAGTTCGATCCGGAGACCGGCGAACGGTTTGCGGCCACAAAGGCCGAATCCGGTATGCAAACGCTGAAGTTTCAGGAGGTGTTCGGCCACACGCTGGTCGAGCTGGCGGAGGCGGACGAGCGGATCGTGGGCATTACGCCGGCGATGCCGACCGGCTGTTCGATGAACCTGCTGATGGAACGGATGCCGGAGCGGGCCTACGACGTGGGGATCGCGGAGGGACACGCCGTGACCTTCTCGGCAGGGCTGGCGGCGGCGGGACGCGTGCCGTTCTGCAACATTTATTCGTCGTTCATGCAGCGGGCGGTGGACAACATCATCCACGACGCCGCGTTGCAGCGGCTGCCGGTGGTGCTCTGTCTGGATCGCGCGGGGCTGGTGGGGGAAGACGGGGCTACGCACCACGGGGCGTTTGATTTGGCATTGCTGCGGGGGATTCCGGATTTGACGATCGCAGCGCCGATGGATGCCGTGGAGCTGCGGAACCTGATGTACACGGCGACGCTGACGGACAACGGGATGTGGGTGATCCGCTATCCGCGGGGCGGGGCTTTTGCGGCGGAAGAAGTGCTCGGGACGCCTTTTTCCCGTGTCGACGTGGGGAAAGGGCGTATCCTGAACGAGCCTGAAAACGCGAATGTGGCGATACTTTCTATCGGCGCGATCGGGCTGGAGGCGGCTAAGGCAGTCACGGCTTTGGCCGGAGAGGGGATGGCTGTGGCGCACTACGATTTGCGGTTCGCCAAGCCGCTGGACGAGGAGTTGCTCCTGCGGATTGCGGCGCGAGGATATCGGCGGGTGGTGACGGTCGAGGACGGGGTGATTGCAGGGGGTGTGGGCTCGGCGGTGTTGGAGTTTCTGTCCGACCGGAACCTGCTGGGCGGGGCCGTGCGGGAAGTGGTGCGGCTGGGGCTGCCGGATCGGTTCGTGGAACACGGCGCGGTGGGCGAACTTCGGCGGGCATGCGGCATCGATGCCGAATCGATTGCGGAACGGATCCGGAATTTTGCGACGGCAGATTAAGATCGTTCGTATACTTGACAAAAAAGGCTTCGGATCTCCTCCGAAGCCTTTTTTCATACCCTTCGCAAACCGGATCGAGCCCTTCGCAAACCCTATGCCGGACGCTCCGACCGGCATCCCGTGTCCGGACTGCTCCACCCTGATCCCCGCCGACCTGGAATCGTTGCTCGACCCCGGCCGGGAGTTTATCTGTCCGTGCTGCGGCTGCCGGCTCGTCCTGATGCGCGAAGCCTCGGCCCAAGCCCTCGGCGAGCTGGAAAAGGTCGCCGAAGCGCAGCGGAACGTCGCGAAAAAAAGCCGTGTAAACCTTTAACCCTTTATTTGCCGAATTCCGATGAGACACGCTATTTTGCGCCTGCTACTCCTCTCCCTTCCCCTCCTCCTGAGCGCCGGCCACACCTCCCTGACGCGCCGAACCTCCCTCTCGCCGGCCGTCGCGGTGGAGACCCTGCGGCGAACGCTCCGCGCGGCCGACAGCCTGTCGAAACCGGTCGCCATTCCGGCCTCGTTCGACGAGGCGATCGACCTGATCCAGAACCTCCGACCGCAGGAGATGGAGCTCGACAGCGAAAACCGGCTCCGCTTCCGCTACGCAGACCAATGGTTTCTGCACGCAGACGACGAATCGGAACGCGAACGATCGTACATCCTGTTCGAACAGCCCGACGGCAAACGGTTCATTCCCGTCGTCCGTTTCACAGGCCGGAAACAACGCAACGACTAAACGATTAGACGATGAAATACTTTACCGTAGACGAATTATGCCGTTCGTCGACAGCGACGGCGCGCGGAATCGACAACCGGCCGCCGGACGAAGCCGTCGGCAAACTGAAGACGCTGATCGAAGAGCTGCTCGACCCGATCCGCGCCGCGTGGGGAGCGCCCGTGACGGTCAACAGCGGCTATCGTTCACCGGCACTGAACGCAGCCGTGGGCGGTGTCGCCACCTCGCAACACCTGCGGGGCGAAGCGGCCGACCTGAGCGTGGGCAATCCGGCCGCCAACGAGCGGTTTTTCCGTCGCATTGAAGAGCTGCAACGGGCGGGAACGATCGAGTTCGACCAGTTGATCGACGAAGCCCGCTACCGCTGGGTACACATCTCCTACCGCCGCGGGGCGAACCGGGGACAGGTATTGCATCTGTAAATCGTCCCCTTCAAAAATAAAAAGGCCCGGCCGTTCGGTCGAGCCTTTCGTTTTATACGCCCCACACCTCAAAGCGGCATATCGTCCGTCGAGATATAACCGTGCATCAAGGCATAGAGGGTCAGCCCCGAGACGGTCTTGATGCCGAGTTTGGCGGTAATATTTTTACGGTGAGTCAGGACGGTATTGAGGCTGATGTGGAGCCGGTCGGCAATCTCCTTGTTGATGGCTCCGCTGACCACCAGACGCAGCACCTCGACCTCGCGTCCCGAGAGGTCGGTCGACGGTTTCTCCTCCTCCGTCCGGTCGCCCCGCCAAATCCGTCCGAGCCGCTCCACCGTCTCCTCCAGCGTGCCCCGGGTCGAGACGACATACGGAGTCTCGCTGCCGCCGGCAGCGGCCTCCTGCCGGGCGAGAATCACACATCGGGTCCGGTGGGGCAGAAAAAAATCGACTTCGGCCGCAAAGGCCTCACTGTCGGTGAAATAGAGGTCGAACGCCCTCCCCTCTCGCAAAGCGTCGTCCACGGCGGCGAAACATTCTACCTCCACCGGGGCGAAATAGCGTTCCAGCATGGCCGCCAGTCCGACGCGCTGCAGCAGATCGGGCAGAATAACGGCTACTTTCGGCATAGATCGTCGATCAAAGGGGTGAGAATGCGGTCGCGGATGCGGTTGTGCTGCCGGATATCGCGTTCGATGCTCCCGACGGCGAAGATGACGGCATAGGCCAGATTATCATCGTATTCGCCGCTCAGGTGGCGCACCATGATGCTGCGCAGGTCGCGCAGCAGACCGACAGTCGGATCCTCCTCTTCGTCCGCGGCGGTCTGCGGCGCCGGACACGGCCTCGGCACACCGCCCTGAGGCACCTTCCCGGCGCTCAAAGCGGCACAATACGGGAACCAGACTTCGGTGTCATATTCGATGGCGGCGATCAGGCTCTCCTTGAACCGTTCGAAAAACCGCCCGAGCAGCGCAAGCTGGCCGTTCTCTCCGCCGCCGGCGATCAGCCGCCCCAGGTGCCGCTCGACATTGGGTAGCTGGTAGTGCAGATAATAGGCGTTGGTTTTGCTCAGGTAATCGACGATCCGGCTGACGTGAAACGATTTGAGCCGCTGTTCGGGAAAATATTCATCGAACAGGTAGGTGTTCATGAGAATGAGCATGAATTCCGGGTCGAGCCGATGCTCGTCGCACACGGCGGCGACGGTTCGGTCGCCCAGCCCCAACCGGATGCCGAACCGGCTCACGAGGGGTATCAGGCTGGGATGCTGTTCCAAGGCTGCACTCAGCGGGGTGTCGCTTGTCAATAGTGCCATGTCGTAAAGATAACGATTATTTTCCGACCGCTATTTTGAGCCGGACGGAACCGTACCTTTTCTGAAGAAAAGGTACCCAAAAGACTTTTAGATAGCTACGC
>NZ_CAJTMN010000070.1 GCF_910577125.1 uncultured Rikenella sp. | reverse complement strand
CATCCTCTAAAGTTTTTCTGGTTCTCTTTGTTCACAAAGAGAACAGTACCCTCCAGGGCAAAAACAGATAATCGAAAGGTTAAAAGTAAAGATCGATTATGGGAAAAGCATACGAGAAATTTTTGGCCCGTCAGGCCGCGTTAGAGAAGCAATACGACACCAAATACTACGAGAAGCAGCACAATCGCGGGAAGTTGACCGCCCGTGAGCGGATCGAGTTGTTGTTCGACGAAGGCACCTTTGAAGAGGTCGACGCCTATGCCACCCCCGCCGCAGCCGGCGGGTTCGGCAAGTCGACGACCGCTTTGGGAGACGGAGTGATAGCCGGATACGGGACGGTCGGCGGGAAGTCCGTGTATGCCTTCTCGCAGGATTTCAACGTGTTGGGTGGTTCTTTGGGGTCGGTGCACGCCGCGAAGATCGTCAAAGTGCAGAGCATGGCCCTCAAGACCGGTTCGCCGCTGATCGCCCTGATCGACTCCGGCGGCGCGCGGATCCAAGAGGGGATCACCAGCCTGAACGGCTATGCCAATATCTTCCGGCAGAACGTGCTGGCATCGGGCGTGATCCCGCAGATCTCGGCCATCATGGGGCCGGCGGCGGGGGGGGCTGTCTATTCGCCGGCGCTGACCGACTTTATCTTTATGACCGAGTCCACGAGCTACATGTTTGTGACCGGGCCCGACGTCGTGCGGCAGGTGCTGAACGAAGAGGTGACCGCAGAGGAGCTGGGGGGGGCTTCCGTGCATTCGACCAAGACCGGGGTGGCCGATTTCGTCTTCAGCGACGACGAGAATACCATCAAGGGAATCAAGATGTTGCTCTCGTTTCTGCCGGCCAATAACATCGAGAATCCGCCGTTTATCGGCACCGACGACCCGGCGGATCGCGCCGAAGAGGCGTTGCTGGACATCGTGCCGGACGATCCGGACAAACCGTACGACGTGCTGGAGGTGATCCGGATGGTTACCGACCACGGCCGCTTCTTCGAAGTGGGGGCCGGGCATGCGCGGAATATCGTGACGGGGCTGGCCCGGATCGGCGGCTATGTCGTCGGGGTGGTGGCCAACCAGCCGCAGGTGATGGCCGGGACGCTCGATATCGACGCCTCGGTGAAGGGGGCCCGGTTCATCAACTTCTGCGACAGCTTCAACATCCCGATCATTACGTTCGAAGATGTGCCGGGCTTCCTTCCGGGGACGGATCAGGAACATGCCGGGATTATCCGCCACGGGGCGAAGCTGCTCTACTCCTACACGCGGGCGACGGTGCCGCGTATTACGGTCATCCTGCGCAAGGCGTATGGCGGGGCTTATATCGTGATGAACAGCAAGGGGGTGGGCGGAGACTTCTGCTACGCTTGGCCGACGGCCGAGATCGCCGTCATGGGGCCGGAGGGCGCTACGGCGATCCTCTACCGCAAGGAACTTGCCGAGGCGGAAGACCCGGTGGCGCTCCAAAAGGAACTCTCGGCGAAGTATCGCGACGAGATCGCCAATCCCTATGTGGCGGACGAAAAGGGTTTTATCGACGAGGTGATCGACCCGCGGGTCACGCGCTCGAAAATCGTCAATGCGCTCAAAACACTGGAGAAAAAATCGGTCAGCCTGCCGCGACGAAAACACGGCAATACACCGCTTTAATAACCGTTCGATTATCCGTCTTTGCCCAGGAGGGTACTGTTCTTTTTGGCTTCGCCTTCCTCCTTGCCGTTCGGCAATTTGCAAACTACGTTTGCATTGCCCTCACTGGCAGCGTCGGTTGTGAACAAAAAGAACCAAAAAAACTTTAGAGGATGCTAACGCATCCTAAACTGCCGGCGGCCCGGTTTTCGGACTTTTCTTTGGGCCGGGAGCAAACGGCGCGCATAGGGTTAAACTCACATTAAGCGCGCCGTTGCCCCGACCCAAAAGCAATCTCGAAGATTGAGGACTGCGGAGCGTAAGGAGTAGCGTAGCTAACTAAAAGTTTTTGGTGCCGCTTTTTCCAAAAAGCGGCAGTTCCCTGCGGGTAGACACAGATAATCGAATTGATAAAGAGAAGTATATGATCAAATCGTTACTGATAGCCAATCGCGGCGAGATCGCCATTCGGATATGTCGGACCGCCAAGCGGATGGGGATCAAGACCTATGTGATTCGCACCGTCAAGGAGCCCAACGCCGTTTATCTGGACTTTGCCGACCACGTGATCGACTTTCCCGAGACCGATGGGGCCATCCCCGAGTTTCTCGATATAGACAACCTCGTGAAACTCGCCGTGGACAATAAAGTTCAGGCCATGCATCCCGGGTACGGGTATTTGTCGGAAAATGCGGAGTTCGCGCAGAAATGCACCGATGCCGGCGTGAAGTTCGTCGGGCCGCCCGCCAAGCTCATCAAAGACATGGGCGACAAGATCATCGCCAAAGAGATTGCCGCGAAGAACGGCGTGCCGATGCTCCAGGGGAGCGAAGGGAGCGTCAAGGACGTGAAAGAGGGGGTGAAGATTGCCAAGAAGATCGGTTATCCGGTGATCATCAAGGCCGCATCGGGCGGCGGGGGGCGCGGGATGCGGATCGTGCACAAACAGAGCGAGATGGAACGCATGTTCCACGCCGCTTCGTCCGAGGCGCAGAGCGCGTTCGGCGATCCGTCCGTCTTTATCGAGAAATACCTCGAAAATCCGAAACACATCGAGTTTCAGGTGGTGGCGGATGCGCACGGGAACGTCGTGCACCTCGGGGAGCGGGAGTGCTCCGTGCAGCGGAAACACCAGAAACTCCTCGAAGAGGCGCCGTCGTCGGGAATCGATGCCGCGTTGCGGAACAAGATGGCCCGCGTGGCGGTTAAATTGGCCAAGGGGGCGGGATATGAAAGTCTGGGTACCGTGGAATTTTTGCTCGACAAGAACAAAAACTTCTACTTCATGGAGATGAACACCCGGATTCAGGTCGAACACCCCATTACCGAGGCGATTACCGGTCTGGACTTGGTGGAATTGCAGCTGCGGATCGCATCCGGCGAGAAGCTGCCCATCAAGCAGAGCGACGTGAAGCTCAACGGGTGGGCCATCGAGTGCCGGATCAATGCCGAAGACGTGCAGGCCGACTTCACCCCTTCGATGGGAACCATCAAACAGCTGCGCCTGCCGCAGGGGGACAACATCCGGATCGATACGGGGATTGTGCCCGGGTCGGAGATTACCCCGTGGTTCGACTCCATGATCGCCAAACTCATCGTCCACGGAAAAGACCGGAAACAGGCCATCGAACGGGCCTTGTCCGCTTTGGAGCGGTTCCATATCAAAGGCGTGAAGACCTCCATCCCGTTCTGCAAGGCCGTGCTCCACAACGAAGCCTTCCGGAACGGAGATTTCGACACCTCGTTCATCGAGACCAAGCTCGAATCGCTCGTCTACCGCGAGCCGGACGAAGAGCTGATGGCAGCCATGCTGGCTTTGTACCACTACACCCATGAGACCGTGCCCGATGTCGGGCCCGAGACCGGGATCGACCCGTGGGTACTCAACCGACGGATCCGGAACTTGTAACTCTCCGTCCATTTCTTTTAGGCTATTCCGACTATGACACCGAAGAAAACGACCAATACGACCAAACTGATCGCCCTCGACACCAACACCAACGCCGAGTACGAATTTTCGGTCAAAGACAACTACGAATACCGCTATCAGAAGAAACCGATCCGGATCGACCTCGTGCGGGAAGCGGACGGAGTCAACGTCCTCTCGTGCAACGGGATGCGCTATCCGTACGAAGTGACGCGGCAGAGCGCCAATACCTACAATATCATCCTGAACGGCGTCAGCTACTCGTTCTCCGTCGAGACCCCCTTCTCGCTCAGCCGGAAACGGATGCTCGCCGCCAAGGCCGGCCTGTCGAAGAAAGAGGTCATCAAGGCGCCGATGCCGGGCAAGATTCTCGACGTCTTCGTCACCGAAGGACAGTCGGTGGGGAGCGGCGAAGCGCTGCTCGTGCTCGAGGCGATGAAGATGCAGAACACCATCTCGACCCACATGAAAGGGACGGTGACGAAAGTGACGGTGGTGCCGGGCAAGACGGTCGGGAAAGACGACGTACTGATCGAAATCAAGGCCGAACACTGATCGGATTTCGGTTTGAGGAGGGGGTGCTCTTTCGGCGTTCAATAAATCTGCGGAAGATTCCGTTTACCGGGGAGGAGAGATGACACACGAACAGACCGTCGAACAGCGCGTGCGCGAAAAAGTCGCCCTGTTGCCGGAGGGGCCCGGCGTATACCAGTTCCTCAACGCCGAGGGAACCGTTATCTACGTCGGAAAGGCCAAGAACCTCAAACGGCGCGTGAGTTCCTATTTCGTCTCGCGGGCCGACCACACCCGGAAAGTGCAGGTCATGGTGCGCCAGATCGCCGATCTGCGCCACATCGTCGTCGGCAGCGAAGCCGATGCCCTGCTGCTCGAAAACAACCTCATCAAAGAGCTCCAGCCCCGGTACAACATCCTGCTGAAAGACAGCAAAAGCTATCCGTGGATCGTCGTCAAAAACGAACCTTTCCCGCGGATATTCTCTACCCGCAAATTCATCAAAGACGGCTCCGTCTACTTCGGGCCCTACTCCTCGGTGAACATGCAGCGCGCTGTGCTGGAGCTCATTCGGGGGCTCTATCCGCTGCGCACCTGCAAACTCAACCTCGCGCCCCAGGCGATTGCCCGGGGAACCTATTCGGTGTGTCTGGAGTATCACATCGGGAACTGCAAGGGCCCTTGCGTGGGGTTGCAGAGCGAGGAGGATTACATGGCGAATATCGCGGCGGCCAAGAATATCCTGCGGGGCGACCTGCGGCCTGCCGAAGCCTACTTTACCGACGAGATGAAGCGCCTCGCCGAGGGGCTCCATTTCGAACAGGCGGCGCGGGCCAAGGACAGGCTCGCCTTGTTGGCCGACTACTCGAGCCGCTCGGTGATCGTCAGCGCCACCCTGACCAATCTGGAGGTGGTCTATGTGTTGCACGACGAGGGGACGGCCTTTTGCAACCACATGCGCATCGTGCGGGGTGCCGTGGTGCACTCTTTCACCTTCGAGATGCGCGGCCGGTTGGACGAGTCGCCCGAGGAGCTGCTGACCTTCGCCCTGGGACAGATTTTTGGCGAGGAGTGGGAGGAGGGGACGCCGCTGCCGCGGGAGGTCATCGTGCCGATGATGCCCGATGCCGAGCTCTTCCCGACCGTCAATTTCACGGTGCCGCAGCGGGGGGATAAACTCGAATTGCTGCGTCTGGCCGAGAAGAACTGCAAAATCGCCCGGCTCGAGAAGTTCAAGCAGATCGAAAAGACCGACCCCGACCGGCACACCGACCGGATTATGGCCCGGATGCAGAAAGACCTCCGGCTGCCGGTCGAGCCGCGATATATCGAGTGCTTCGACAACTCCAACATACAGGGAACCAATCCGGTAGCCTCGTGTGTCGTCTTTCGCGACGGGAGGCCCAGTCGGAAGGAATATCGCCATTTCAACATCAAAACGGTGGTCGGCGCCAACGACTTCGCCTCGATGGAGGAGGTGCTCACGCGGCGTTACGGGCGGTTGCAGGCCGAGGGACAGCCGCTGCCCGACCTGATCGTGATCGACGGGGGAAAAGGGCAGCTCTCGTTCGCCTTTTCGGCGCTGGAAAAGCTGGGGCTTCGGGGGCGGGTGTCGGTCGTGGGGCTGGCCAAGCGGATGGAGGAGGTCTACTACCCGGGCGACCCGTTGCCGCACTATCTGGACAAGACCGGTGAGTCGCTGCGCATCCTGATGCACATCCGCGACGAGGCGCACCGCTTCGGGATTACGTTCCACCGCCAGAAACGGTCGATCAACTTCCTGAAATCCGAGCTGGAGAACGTGCCGGGGCTGGGGCGGACTTCGATCGACCGGCTCTTGAAAAAGTACCGGACGCTGGCCCGCATGGGGCGGACGCCGGAGCCGGAACTGGCGGAGCTGATCGGCGCGGGGCGGACCCGGATTTTGCTGGATTATCTCCGTAGCCGGGAAGAGGCCGCCGGCAGCCGCAGCGGCGAACACACGCCTTCGGATTTGGAGATTGACGGGTAATGATATACTTTTGCAGCGATATTCTCAGGCTCCGTCTCTCGGAGCGGACGAGAAGGGCCCATAGCTCAGTTGGTTAGAGCAGCGGACTCATAATCCGAAGGTCGTGGGATCATGCCCCTCTGGGCCCACCGCACACTCTTCCCTCTCTTGCCCGACAAGAGAGGGAAGTCTTTTTTTAGTCCAATATCTGCCCCATCCGGGCGATGCGCTCGTGCAGAAAATTCCGGAACTCCTCCGAACCCTCGACCCGGATATCGTCCAGCAGTCCCAGCACGAACCTTCCCACCCCCTCGAAACTGCACACCTGTGTCTCCAGCCGCCACGATTGCGGCCCGGTCTGTCGCAGCGCCCGTTCGGCCAGCGGAAACTCTTCCACCAGCAGATTGGCTGCCCGCAAGCCCAGCTCCAGCCGGATCGGAAGCTGGTCGAAGCTGCTGATCCGGAACAGATCGACAAAACCCTCCCGGTGCTTCTCCTTAGCCTCCCATTCCTGGGGTAAAAGCTCCGCCTGTCCGATACGGGCCACTTTGAAAAGCCGGTTCTCGGCCGACTTCGGTTCGTAAGCCCACACCTGTACGTAGTTCGTTGTAAAGGCAAACGGTTCGACGACCCGGTCGCGGATCGTCGAACCGTGAGCCGAACGATAGCCGCAGAGTCTGACCTGTCTCTCCTGAACGATGGCCTCCGTGAGTGTGTCGATGCATCGGGCCCGTGCGCCGTGTGTCGTGCACTCCGCCAGCACCCGATAGTCGTAAACCGTATAGAGCTTTTGTTTGAGATTCTGTTTGAGCAGATTCGTGTCGTCGATCGACTCGATGGCGCTTTTGAGGATATAGGCCTCCTCCTCGGTGAAGTGCACCAGTTCCGAAATCTCCCTGAAGTGGGGCGACGTGCGGTCCAGCCGGACGTAATCGCCCGTCCGTTTGACCACGAAACCCGCCGAGCGGAACGTGTCGATATACCGGTAAACCGTCCGACGCGACATGCCCATCCGGGTGGCTATCTGGTCGACCGTATAGCGGTTGTTGGCGGTCAACAGCTTCATCAGCCGCAGCAGCCGTTCTAACTTAGGCTGATCCATAGAGAGGAAAGATGTTATTTTTTCGAAAGATAGAAAGATTTTTCCGTACGAATGCCGGTGTGTCAAAAGTTGTCGCAGTCTCTCTGCAAATTTGCAGTCGAATCAATATCTGTGCATCATGGAAACGAACAAAAGACACTACGCTCACTTTCATTTGTCGGGATTCAGCTACTATCAGGGAGCCGAAGTGTTCGACGAGCTGAAAATCGGGACCTTGCTCAGCCTGCGGCGCGAGGAGGAGAATCGTTTCGACCCCTATGCCGTGGCGGTCTGGTACGGCGATCGCAAGCTGGGGTTTGTGCCGCGAGGCTCGAATCATGAGCTGAGCAAGTGGCTCGAGATGGGATATGGGCCTGCTTTCGAGTGCCGGATCAACCGGCTGAGTCCGGACTGCGACCCCGAGGAGCAGGTCGGCGTGGTGATCCACCTGTTGCGTGCACCGTCGGGCGATTCCGAGTGACGGAAAGCAGTCCGACCATCGGACAGCCCGATAAAAAAGGGGCGACCGCAAGGCCACCCCGAATGTTTTCACAACGGAGCAAAACCTTCTTCTACGCTTCGTTTTTTAGGCATGGCTGTCAAAGATACAAAATGAAAGCGGAGCACAACGGAATCGAGTCGGAGATGGATTAATCGAAGCTGTCAAAGATACAAAATGAAAGCGAAGCACAACAACAATTCGAAGATCTCAATCCGCCGATTACGTCATTCCGAACGAGAGCGGTCGATCTGGATGGAATCGCAGAGTGAAGGAAGATTATGAGATTGAAAATGAAAGATATACATGACGAATGACGACTTCACGAAAGTCATCCGCATCTCGTCGAGGAGCATTAAAGAGTGGTCGAACCTGTCGCACTGTCGAATCGCCGCAGAAAAAACGAAATGTTGACTGATATTCAGAATGTTATCGAAAAGTCGACAAGCTTAGGGAGAGGACAAGCATAACACATCGATCATTATGCACATCTTCGAAATAAAAGTAGAAGAAGGCATCATGGATCATCGTTCGAGAATTTCCGGATGGGTGATGTCTATTGCGCAGTATATCAGGCAATAAGAGTATTGTGAAGTATATAAAAGAAAGGCCATAGACATGTAGCACCTCCAGGAACTGCAATCCCGGCAACACACATATCTGTGGCCTTTTTTGCAAAAATAGTAGGTTTTTCGATTCTATGAACGAATTGTTAAAAAATATGCTGTCAAAGATACAAAATTGAAGTATATATAATATAAATTATTTATTTTTCGATTTTTGCTATATTCACGAATTAGGGTAATAACGACGTTATGGATTACAATGGTTTAAATCTGCACGAACTGACCGTCTACGATCTCTGCGCGGATGCCGAGTGCTTGCGGAGGCTTTGTCCGCTTGGAAAAGAGGCATATGTGCAGGAGCTCCAGCAGCATTCGGAATTACGTTGGAATAGCATGTTGAGTTTGTCGGAAGAGTCAGGATACGAAGCCCTGGAGGCTGCCGTCGAGCGGCAATTTGCGAACGAAATTGCCGCGTTATTTGACGAATGACGTTTAAAGTAACTCCGTGATCAGTCTTGCGAAGAAACCTTCTCGACAATCTTTGCAGCACCTTATCCAATCGTTGAGTTCTTTCCGCTCGAGAATAGTCCCATGCTTTCTCTATGGCATCCGGAGGAGTCGGGATGCACCGAAAAATCAAAGTTTTATGAAAAAACTCATTTGTGCGATGCTCGCGTTGTCGCTCGTGGCTTTTGTGGGCTGTAAGAAAGACAAGGACAAACAAAAGGAGGTTACCATTGACATGGGAGGTGTATAAGACCTATTATGCGGACGAAGAAGGTAGTGAGTGGGACGATGAATACGGAGTGGCGGCCGGATGTCAGAGTTTCTTGATAATCACGGCCAATGGTACGGGGGCGATGGAAGATATTGATGAGGGGAACAAGCATACGACCTCGTTCACCTATGAAATCGAATCCGGCTACGTGACGATCACCGACTCGTATGGTGATACGGAGCGGTGGACAGTCAAATCGCTGACGGATAAGGGGCTTGTGCTGGAATCTATCTGTGGTAACGAAACTCTTGCCATCTATTACAAACGCATCAAGTAGCTCCGGCGGTTCGATCTTTCGTTGAACAGGAAGCGGATCGGTTCTGTGCCCGGAGCCGATCCGCTTTTCGTTTGGCTTCGTGAGAAGGTCACAGGGTTGAACCGGGGGATTATTTCAGCGCCCGGGACATCTGCTCGACGCAGCGTTTCTTTTGTTCCAGATTCGGGTGGACGTACAGGTTCAGGGTTGTGCTGATGTTGGAGTGTCCCAGTAGTACGCTGACAGTCTTATAGTCGCATCGGCTCTCGATGCAGCGGGTGGCGAAGCTGTGGCGCAGACCATGAAACTTCAGGGCCGGAATTCCCAGCTCTTCCAACAGGCGTTTGTAGTGGTTCCGATAGGTGCGCGGTTCGGTCGGCCGGGCGTTGTTGGTCAGAACGAAGAACTCCCGGTTGACGATCCGTTTCAGCGGCTTGACCATCCGGAGCAGGTCGCGGGACATGGGAATCTCGCGGATGGAGTTACGGGATTTCGGGGTGTCGATAATCAGTTCGGTGTGGCGCGAGCCGTCGGCCAGGTAGATGCGCTGGATGGTTTTATTGATTCGGATCACGCCGTTCAGCGGGTCGATGTCTTCCCATTTCAGGGCGCATATCTCGCCGATCCGCATACCGGTGCAGAGGCAGATGTAGATGCCTAAATTCGGGAACGTGAAATGGCTGGCGATGTATTCCATGATTTTGCGTTGGTGCGCTTTGCTGAGTACCTCTATGTGTTGTGGCTCTCGTTGGGTCGGAAACCGGATGTCGATTTGTCGATGTTCGATCAGCCCGTTTTTTACGCCGAACTTCAAAATCATTTTCATCACGATCAGGATATCTTTGATTGTTTTCTGGCTGAGTCCCTGTTCCAGTTTTTCGAGTACGAACCGCTGGACGAGCTCTTCCGTGATTTCTGTCAGGTTCCCGAAGGCGGGGCGGAGATGGTTGGCGATCAGCAGCGAGTAGGCGGCATAGGTGGATTTTTTGACATACTGTTTTTTGTCGTCTTTCCACAGTTCCGAGATTTTTTCGAATTGGTTGTTGTTTTTCATGTTTTTAGGATGGATTGTTTATGCGGGGTAATGATAACAACAAATCGGTTATTGTATCTCGAAATGTCCCCCTTTGAGATTCCCGGAGTTC
>NZ_CAJTMN010000069.1 GCF_910577125.1 uncultured Rikenella sp. | reverse complement strand
TTAGCATCCTCTAAAGTTTTTCTGGTTCTCTTTGTTCACAAAGAGAACAGTACCCTCCCGGGCAAAAACAGATAATCGAAAGGTTAAAAGTACGAAATAAAGATGAAAAAGATACGTATCGGGAACGGATTCGACGTGCACGCCTTGCAAGAGGGACTGCCCATGTGGTTAGGCGGCATCCGTATTGAACATAATAAAGGCTTTGTGGCTCACTCCGACGGCGACATACTGATCCACGCCTTGTGCGACGCCCTGCTCGGCGCCCTCGCCTTGGGAGATATCGGACTGCATTTCCCGGATAATGCACAAGCATTCAAAGGGATAGACAGCAAGATTCTGTTACGGAAATGTGTCGGGCTGGTGCACGAGAAAGGATTCGAGATAGGAAACGTCGACTGCACCATACTGGCACAGGCACCGAAATTACGGCCCTATATCGACCGGATGCGGGAGACGCTGGCTCCGATCTTGGGGATCGCCATTGATGAGGTGTCCGTCAAGGCGACGACCACCGAACGGCTCGGGTTCACCGGCCGGGAGGAGGGAGTGGCGGTTTATGCGACTGCCCTGCTCTATCAGAAATAAGAAAGCACCTCCACCAAGAAAAAAAGAAGAGGGCATCTTGAGTAATTCAAGATGCCCTCTTCTAAGTCTAAAGTAGAAAGGCAAACGCCTACTTAACCGTGTTCATGTGCTGAATGAGTTCAACCACCTTATTGGAGTAGCCCCATTCGTTGTCGTACCACGAAACGACCTTCACGAAGCGCGGAGTCAGCTGAATCCCTGCCTTTGCGTCGAAGATCGAAGTGCGTGCATCGCCCAGGAAGTCGCTCGAAACGACAGCGTCTTCGGTATACCCGAGGATACCTTTGAGTTCGCCTTCCGAAGCTTCTTTCATAGCCTTGCAGATTTCGTCGTAGGTCACATCCTTGGCCAGGTTACAAGTCAGGTCGACTACCGAAACATCCAGCGTCGGCACGCGCAGCGACATCCCGGTCAGTTTCCCGTTGAGCGCCGGAATCACCTTACCTACCGCCTTGGCAGCCCCGGTCGAAGAGGGGATGATGTTGCCCGAAGCAGCCCGTCCGCCGCGCCAGTCTTTCATCGACGGCCCGTCTACGGTCTTCTGGGTAGCCGTGGTCGAGTGTACGGTGGTCATCAACCCGTCGACCATACCGAACTTGTCGTTCAGCACCTTAGCGATCGGCGCCAGACAGTTGGTCGTACAAGAAGCGTTCGACACGATGGTCTGCCCTTTGTATTCCTTGTTGTTAACCCCCATCACGAACATCGGGGTGTCGTCTTTCGACGGAGCCGACATCACGACGCGTTTCGCACCCGCCTGGATATGCTTTTCAGCAAGTTCCTTGGTCAGGAACAGCCCGGTAGATTCAACGACGTATTCGGCACCGACTTCGTTCCATTTCAGGTTGGCCGGGTCTTTTTCAGCGGTCACGCGGATGGCGTTGCCGTTCACGACCAGTTTCCCGTCTTTCACCTCGATGGTACCTTTGAACTGCCCGTGCATGGTGTCGTATTTGAGCATATACGCCATATAGTCCACCGGCACGAGGTCGTTAATCCCAACGATTTCGATGTCGCTTTTGGTCATTGCAGCCCGGAACACCAAGCGGCCGATACGGCCGAAACCGTTGATACCTACTTTGATTTTAGACATAGTTGTGAGTTTTTATTGTGTTTGTTCAAGAATCCGTTGCCGTCGCCGGGGAGAGACTCCCCGAATCCGAGTGCAATTTTAATCATTTTTTCAAATCTGCGCAATTTTTGGGGCCCGTTTCTTCATCCGCAGGGATAAAAACCGTCTCCTGCCGCTACAGCCGCTCGTCCACCAGATAGTGGTTCCGCTCCGGCGCCGAGCGGTTGACCATCTCGCCGAGGAAGCCGGCCAGGAAGGTCTGCACCCCCAACCCCACCGCCAGCAGAGCGATATAGAACAACGGCTGGTCGGTCACCGGCCGCAGCGGCAGCCCCTGCCCCTGCAGCCAGAGCTTTTCGGCGATCAGCCAGACGGTGATCCCCAGCCCGACCAAAAACATCACTGTGCCGAGTCCGCCGAAAATATACATCGGCCGACGCCCGAACCGGGTCATGAAGAGCACCGTCAGCAGGTCGATATAGCCCTTGATCATCCGCTCCCAGCCGAATTTCGAGACCCCGAACTGCCGCGCCCGGTGCTGCACGACCTTCTCGCCGATGCGCCGGAACCCGGCCTGCTTGGCCAGTATCGGGATAAAGCGGTGCATCTCGCCGTAGACCTCGATCGACTTGACCACTTTCTTCTTATAGGCCTTGAGTCCGCAATTGAAGTCATGCAGCTTGATTCCGCTGGCGCGCCGCGCCGTCCAGTTGAAGAACTTCGACGGCAGGGTCTTCCCCACCGGATCGTACCGTTTGCGTTTCCAGCCCGACACCAGGTCGTAGCCCTCCGCGGTCACCATCCGGTAGAGCTCCGGAATCTCGTCCGGCGAGTCCTGCAAGTCGGCGTCCATCGTAATCACCACGTCGCCCTGCGCCGCGTCGAATCCGCAGTACAAAGCGGGCGACTTCCCGTAATTCCGGCGAAACCGGATCCCCCGCACCTCCGGATACCGTTCCCTGAGCTGCGTAATCACCGCCCACGACCCGTCCGTGGAGCCGTCGTCCACAAAAATCGCCTCGTACGTAAAACCGTGCTCCGCCATCACCCGCGCCACCCACTCCATCAGCGGCACGAGCGACTCCTCTTCGTTATACACCGGAATGACCAGCGATATATCCATAACTCTCCCGATTGCTTATTGATTAACCCGATACCGCACGACCGCGGAAGTAAACAACGCCACGAAACCGCCCTGAAGCACCATCGCGAACATTCCGCCGACGACCATAAACGGCAGGCTGTGCATCATCGCCATCACCTCGCGCCCCTCCTGCACCGTGAGCATGCCGGCCCGGAGATAGATCGTCAGCGCCTGTTCCAGCGTCCGCCCGAAATAGACCGGATCGACCACCTCCAGCAAAAGAAACATCCCCGTTCCGTAGATAATTCCGCTCAACAGACAGATCCACAACGAGAATCCGAAGGCCTTTCCGTAGGTGAATCCCGGCCCCCGCAACGCTGCCGCGCGCCGTCCGTAGGTGACCAGCACGGTTATCAGCACGACCAGCGGAACGATCGAAAGCAACAGCCCGATCCACCCCGTCCGCACCTCGCGCAAAAGATACTCCAGCCCCATCATCGCAAACAGAGCCAGCCCCAACACCAAGCCGCCGGTGAGCCATTCGGCCCGGTATTTTTGTTTCCAGTCCGGCTCGGGCCCCGGCAGCCGCCGGTCGGTGCCGGTTTCCGCCTCCTGCGGACGTTCCTGTTCTTCCATAATTATCGATGAGTCCGATTAAAATTCCAGTTCCCGCAATCCCTGCCGCACCACTTCGACCTCGCCGTCCTGCGTGCAGTCCACCACGGTCGAGGCATGCACGTCGCCCATCCCGCCGTCAACCACGGCATCCACCGCGGCATACCGTTCCCGGATCAGTTCCGGGTCAGTGATGTATTCGATCTCGTCGCCCACATCGTCCGTCCGCACCGAGGCAGTGACGAGCGGCATCCCAAGCTCCCGCACAATGGCCTGCGCGATGGAGTTGTCCGGAATCCGCACGCCGACCGTCCGCCGTCCCACCATCACCTTGTCCGAAATCCGCGACGAGGCGGGCAAAATAAAGGTAAACGGCCCCGGCAGGTTATGTTTCAGGAGCTTGAAGACCCGGTTGTCCACTTTGGCATACTCGGCCACCTCGCCGATCTCGGAGCAGACGATGGAGAGTTCCATAGAGTCCTTTCCGCCGCGGATCGTCCGGAGCCGCTCGATCGCTTTCGGCTGATCGAGCGCGCACCCCAAGGCATAGACCGTGTCGGTCGGATAGACGATCACGGCGCCGCCTCGCAGCATGTCGACGACCTGCCGGACGGTGCGTTCGTTGGGATTCTCGGGATAGAGCTTGATAATCATACGGTACAAAGTTATCACATTTTAGCGACGGGGCGACAGCCTCCTGCGAAAAAAGCCCTGCGCGCCCCGGCCGGGACATGCAAGGCCTCTTCTTTTCCTAATGGCACGTCGCGCAATGCGCCGCTATTCACCGTCCGGCAGGTCGAACCGCACGAGCCGGAACTCGCCCGATTCGTCCACCCCCACAGCGTACAACGTCTCCGTCTGCGGATCGCAGCACAAAGCATCCAACCGGAAGTCGGTCTTATACAGCTTTTCGAGCCGCCCGTCCCAATCGAAAACCGCGATATGCGTCATCGCCGCCGGATCGTTCGTCCCGTTGTAGCAGGCATAGATACGCCGATCGGACGATGCCAAGGCTCCGAAACCGAAGGTCACCCCCTCGAACGAGGTAATCCGGCCGTCGTCGGTATGCGGAAAATCGGGTTCGATGAAACAGGCCACCCACCGCAGTTCTATCCGGCCGTCGATATCGAACGTTTCGAGAATCGCCCCGAACATACTCCCGTCCGCCATCTTCGTCCCGTCGGGCGAAATCGTAACGTGCGGCTGGTTGAAAGCCACTTTCATGCCGACTGTATCTTCTCCGGCCGGCACCTCGCCGTATCGTCCGATCACTCCGCCCTGCCGGTCGACCAGCGCGAACCGTTCGGGACGTTTCGTCGATTTGACGCCATTGCCACCCAATGCCAGCCTCCCGGCAGGCACCCGCCAGAGATTAGTCACGTGATTCATCGGTATGGCTTCGGAACGCGTCTCTTCGCCCGTCGCCCGCGCATTGCCTTTCAACAATGAATCGATCGAAAACGTAAGCAGTTTCTGAAACTGCGGATCATAAGCCCAGATTTCGTCTTCCCGCTCTCCCCGGCCGACGGTATTGATCAGAAAGGCCTCTCCGGGGCCCTTGCCCCCCGCACAGAAGCGGGTCAGAAGCCCTCCCTGCCGGTCGAACAGCCAGCACCGGTAGTCCGGATGGAAACCGGCCAGCACGATATGCTCGCCGACTACCTGCATATCGACCATTCCGGTCGTAGCAATCGAGTCGCAGAGCACCGTTCCGGCCAGCGGTTCCGCCTCTTCCAACGAGATCGGTTCATACCGCTGCACCGCTCCCTGCCGGCACCCAGCCAGCAACACGCAAACAAATAAAAACGGAATAGTTTTTCTCATTTCTGCAAACGATGAATCTTCATGCTTTTGACGTTATTTGTCACCCTTCCGCACCACACAAGCCGTTTGTTCAAAACGTGCCGCGGGCACCTCCGTACCACTCGCCGGCTTATACATATCGACGATCTGAAGCGAATCGTCCAATAATAACAAAATCGGGGTATTGACATACTTCAACTCCCGGCGGAGCAAGTCTCCCCGGTCGGTATAAATATAATCATAATAGCCATAACGTTGCTGCACCTCTGAGACATTGGCATCGATAGCCACCGCGACACACGACACCCCTTTGTCCCGCAGCCGCCCTAATGAGGCGAAGCCGGCATCCAGACAACTGCCGCAGTCCATGCCGTGGTAAATCAGCAACACACAATTATCCGACGGTACATCGTCCGGGGCCATTATCCTGGCCAGAGAAGAGATTCGCTTCCCCACCAGAAAGTCACGGATCATCGCCTCGTATTGCAGGTACGCCGTATCCTGAACGTGCTGCTCACCGACAGTCGAACGAGAAGAGCCGCCGCAAGCCCACAAAAATCCTGCGCCCAGCAAAAATATAAGATTTCGGAACATGGACAGTTAATGCTTCGGAAGCGGATACCGCTTGATCGACGACGACTGCGGCACAAATCCGTAAATATAGTCGTCGGTTACACAAGTTTTCAACACCCAATCCGGGAAATCATACTGCCGCACCCATTCTGCGCCTCCGTTCGACAAATCAAACTCCAACAACGCCGAATGGTCCAATTTATCATTCACATAAACAGAAGAGAGGATATACAAAGCATCCTTATGCAGGTATGAGTCTAAAAATATCAGATAAAAGCTATCAGGCGATGAGGCTATCGCCCGATCATTGACCATTTTCTGATACATAGCCTGCACCACAGGCACCGAAGAAATATCCACCGATTGTTCCAACTTCCGGTTTTCCACATTGTAGATTTCAATCACAGGAATAGACACAGGAACTACAATCAACCCATTGCCCCAAAGGTGGACATTCCGTTCATTTTGTCGTTTTGTTTTATTCGGATGCCCAAAATCCACAGTCTGACCGAACCAATTCAATTGCCCTGATTTACGATTGTAATCTATCAGAGTTTTCCCGGCAACTCCTTCCGGATAAGTATAAAAGAGATTGCCGGTATTCATAGCGAACCGGTAATTGAGCGGTATCTTCCTTTCCGGACTTTCAGAACCGCAGAACTGCCCGTCGGTCGTAAAACGCAGAATCCGCATTTTGGTCACATCCCCGACAAAAATGGTATCCTTCGAGATCACAAAATGCTCGATATAACCAAAATCCTGAGGCCCATGCCCCTGCATGCCGATCGTCTTCAACAGATTCAGGTTCGAATCCAACCGAAATATCTGACAGCGCTTCCTGTCAGCCATATAAATGCCTCCATCGTATTCACTGATACAAGGAATATCGCTAAAAAACGACGAATCGGACAATTGATTCATCACTTTATCCGACACCAGATCAACAATTTCTCGCTTTTCCGAATCAGAGCACGAAACCGACAAAAAAATCCACACTAATAAGATGTAGAATTTACTGTTCATATCCCAACGAATTAAATCTCCCCTGTTCAGATAAACAGGGGAGATTCATTTAATTTAGAATTTAGTAACAACCGGAACCCGCGACTCCATCGCAAATCACCGTTTTATATCCATCAGAAGATACAGCCGACTGACAGGACATTTGACCATGACATGTTATGGTTCCACCTGATTTGCAAGATGCCATCGCCACACAACCCTCTGGATTATCCGGATCCATATCTAGCCCTGGACGAAAGGGCACGGCCATTGCCTCAATATTAGCCAATGTCAAGTCCGACATCGGTTGCTTCGGCTGCGCCATTCGATAATTCAAATACGCGCCACCCACCAACAAACCACCCAATACTCCCAAGACGATCTTTTTAGATGTTTTTTTCATCTCTCTTTTTAAAGGATTAATAAATCATTTGCCACCGATTTCAATCATTTGACACACAAAATATAATATAAAAGGTAAAATTCAACAAAACCTTTCCAAGAGAACCACCCGCTCCGAAAAACAAAAAGTGGGTAAGCTACTTGCATCGCACCGCTACAACCGCCTACCCTTGCTGCCTTCCGGCCCTGGGGGATTCAGCAGGAGCTGGTCGTACAAGACTTACCCACGGCGCAAAAGTAAACCTTTTTCGCGATTTACCCAACCCGTTCCGACGATTTTCGATTTTTCCCTATCTTTGAACCATCACAAGAACCCTGTTTTTTCGTCCATGACCTCCACCCATCCTCATCGACATCCGGACGCCTCGCGCCGCCGGAAACTGGTCGCCGTTCTTCTCGTACTGGTTGCCGTGCTGCTCGTTCTCGGCGGCATCGTCGGATGGAAACAATACGATTACCGGTTCGGCACCGCCATCGTCCGGAACGGCGCCGTGAACGTGCCCACCGGCACCACGTTCGGAGCCCTGAGCCGGATGCTGGTCGACAGCGGCTACGTGCGGAACGGCCGGAAATGGATCGCATACGCCCGGGCTTTCGACCGCGACACCGTTCGGGCCGGCCACTATGCCTTGCAGAAGGGGGCGACCTATCGGACGGCCCTTTCGGCTTTCTGTTTCGGACGCCAGACCCCCGTACGGCTGACCTTCAACAACATCCGGACGATGGACCGGCTGGCCGGCGTCGTCTCGAAATACATCGAGGCGGACTCGGCGACCATCCTGCAAACGCTGACCGACCCGGCGGTCATCGCCGAGACCGGATTGACCCGGGCGACCTTTCCGTCGCTCTTTATCCCGAACACCTACGAAGTCTACTGGACGATGACCCCGCGCGAGTTCGTGGCCCGGATGCAGAAAGAGCACGACCGGTTCTGGAACGACGAACGGCGGGGACGAGCCGCAGAGCTGGGATACACGCCGGAACAGATCGCCACCATCGCCTCGATCGTCGCCGAGGAGACCAACTTCCGGGGCGAGATGACCCAGGTGGCGGGCGTCTACATCAACCGGCTGCGGAAAGGCATCCTGCTTCAGGCCGACCCGACCGTGAAATTCGCCGTGGGCGATCCGACCATCCGGCGCGTGCTGCACAAGCACCTGGAGTGCGATTCGCCGTACAACACCTATAAATACGCCGGCCTGCCGCCGGGGCCGATCTGCGTGCCGTCGATCGCGGCTCTGGACGCGACGCTCGCCTACGCGGAGCCGGACAAACGACACGACTATTACTATTTCTGCGCCCAGTCGGACTTCTCGGGACGGCACGCCTTTGCCCGCACGCTGCCCGAACACAGCCGCAACGCCGCGGCTTATGCCGCAGAGCTCAACCGCCGCGGCATCCGTTAATCCACCGCCAAGAAAATCGACCGACATGCTGAGAAAAATCCTCCTCACGTTGCTCTCCGCCCTGCTGTTCGCCCTGCCGTGGTGGGGGTGCGGCGGGTGGAGCCTTTTTTTCGCCTTCGTGCCCCTGTTCGTGCTGGGCGACGAGCGGCCCCGGTTCTATTGGCTCTGGGCGCTGGCGGCATTCACCCTGTGGAACGTCTCGACCACGTGGTGGGTGGGGATCGCCACCCCGGTGGCCACGTTCGGCATCCCGATCGGGAGCCTGTTCTTCACCCTGCTCCCTTTTCTGCTCTTCCACTGGCTGCGGTTCCGGGTGCCCCGTCCGATCGGGTGGGCGCTGTTCGTCACGCTCTGGATTACGTTCGAGACCCTTTTTCTCAATAACGAAATCTCGTTCCCGTGGCTGACGCTCGGCTACGGGTTCGCCGACACCCCGCAGGTCGTGCAGTGGTATGAACTGACCGGCGCGCTGGGCGGTTCGCTGTGGGTGCTGGTGGGAAATATCCTCTTCTACCGGTTTTGGAAGAACCGGCGCACCGGACGGTGGCGGGCTGCACTGCCGGCGATTTTGTGGGTAGCCTTGCCGGTCGGGGCCTCGCTGATCCGCTACGCTACTTACAAAGAGGGCGGAGAGGCGGTACGAGTGGCGGTGGTGCAGCCGAACATCGACCCGTACAACGAAAAGTTCGGCGGGCTGACCCCGACACAGCAGCGTGATATCATCCTCAATCTGGCGGCCGAATCTCCGCGCGACGTGGATTTCATCCTGACGCCGGAGACCGCTTTCGACGGCGATTTCTGGCTGAACGATCTGGACAACAACGCCGAAATCGACACCTTGCGCCGGTTCATGGGGCGTTTTCCGGAGGCGACTCTGGTGGCGGGGGCGACCACGCTGCTGCGCTATGAGGAGGGGAAGCCACACCGGCGGTGGACGCGCACCGACCCGATGTGGGGCATCTCGTACGACGTCTACAACAGCGCGCTGGGGATTTCGGCGGCCGATTCGAGCGTGCAGGTCTATCACAAATCGAAGCTGGTGGTGGGGGCGGAGCTGTTTCCCTATCCGAAGGTGTTCGGCATGCTGAAGTTTCTGAACATCGACCTCGGAGGCATCTCGGGTTCACTGGGGATGCAGGAGCACCGAACGCTCATCGTCAATCCCGAAGGGAGACGGGCTGGGGTGGCGATCTGCTACGAGTCGGTCTACGGAGAATTTTTCACGGAATACGTCCGCCGCGGGGCGCAGGTGATGTTCGTCATCACGAACGACGGCTGGTGGGGCGACACGCCGGGCTACCGGCACCACTTCAGCTATGCGCGGCTGCGGGCGGTCGAGACGCGCCGGGCGATCGCCCGCTGTGCGAACACGGGCATCTCGGGTTTCATCTCTCAACGGGGGGAGGTGCTCGACCGCAGCCACTGGGACGAACGGGACTTGCTGGCGGGCGACATCCGGTCGAACGACTCGCTGACGCCGTATGTCCGGGGCGGGGATTACATCGCTCGCCTGTCGCTGCTGGTACTGGGGCTCTGTGTGCTCTACTCGGTGGCGTGGCGATTCCGCAAACGCTCACTCCTCGATGAATAATTGTTCGTTTTGCTGTGTCTACCCGCAGGGAACCGTACCTTTTCTGAAGAACCGAGCGGCGTTACGCGAGCAGAGACCGCTTGCGGGCTATGCCGAGTTAGCGCGAGGAAGCCTTCGGGCAAAAGGTACCCAAAAGACTTTTAGATAGCTACGCTACTCCTTAGGCTCCGCAGTCCTCAGTCTCTGCGATTGCTTTTGGGTCGGGGTTGTAGCGCGCCAAAGGTTGTGATTGCATTAAGCGCGCTACAACTCCCGGCCCAAAGAAAGTCCGGGAGTTGGGCCGCCGGCAGCTTTAGGATGCGTA
>NZ_CAJTMN010000068.1 GCF_910577125.1 uncultured Rikenella sp. | reverse complement strand
CCGCCATGACGCGAACGCGTCGGCCGGGCGGGCCCCGCGTGCCCGCGGTGGGCAATTGGCTGGAGTAGCCCAACTCTTCGACCCGCTTTCTGTCCGCGCGCCTTGGGAAATCCAGTCAAAACACGCAAGCGAGTTTTGACGATTTCCCTTTTAAGGCGACGGCGCGCGGTTCGAACTTTGCCCTGGATAGAACTGCGCTCGGGCCGCGCGGGCCCCACGTCCCGTGGACGGGCAAAACTTCGTTTTGCTGCGGCTGTGTCAGCCCAATAGGGTAGAGGCGGCCATTTCGGCGTGCCCGGAGGCACTTTATTCCGAGAGGCAACGCAACTGGAAACCGTAGCCGCGGTTGCTTAAGAAGCTGGCATGGAAATATGTCACGTAGAAATGCAAGTACAGCCCCAGCGCCTCGTTGGCCGTAGAAGACCAACTGAAACCACAGTTCCCGGCACCGAGCAACGTGCCCGCATCCCAAAGGCGGTAGCCCGGGGCGGGGCCCAAGAGACGGTTCCTTTTCCTTCCCATAGAAGTCTCCCCGGGCCAACGGAAGCTATTTCTCGCCCCCGAAGAAGCTCGGCGCGATCGGCCGCATGTTGTAATTCGATGCCATGATGCTCCCGTACGCCCCCGTCGAGCGGATCGCAAGCACGTCCCCCCGGTGCGACTCAGGAAACTCGATCTCCCGCGCGAAGACATCCGACGACTCGCAGATCGGCCCCGCGATCGAGTAGCGCTTCATCGGTCGTTTGCCTTTTTCCGCCTCCGCCGTCAGGTTCTCGATCTCGTGGTGCGCATGGTACAGCGCCGGCCGGATCAGCTCCGTCATTCCCGCATCCACGATCGCAAAACGTCCCCCGCCCGCCGTCGTTTTGGTAAAGAGCACCCGTGTGATCAGCTCCCCGCACTGCGCCACGATCGAGCGCCCCAGTTCGAAATGCACCGTTTGATCTTCCCGCACCTTCAGGTGTTCGTGGAACGTGCGGAAATAGCCCGCGAAATCCGGAATCGGCTCCTCGTCCGGCCGCTCGTAATCGATTCCCAGTCCCCCGCCCATGTTGAGATGTCGGAGCGTCACCCCGCGCTCCTCGAACCACCGGGCGATCTCATTGACCCGCTCCGCCAGCTCCGCGAACGACTTCAGGTTGCGGATCTGCGACCCGATGTGGAAATGCAGCCCCACGATGCGGATATGCCGCAGCTCGTTCAGCCGGGCCAGCGCCTCGTCCACCTCCGTGTACGAGATGCCGAACTTGCTCTCCGCCTGCCCCGTCGAGATGTACCGGTGCGTCTCCGGCCGGACATCCGGATTGATCCGCAGCGCGACATTCACCTCCCGTCCCAGCCTCCCCGCCAGCCCGTCGATCACCTCCAGCTCCTGTAGCGACTCGCAGTTGAACGCGAAAATTCCCTGCTCGATCGCATATTCGATCTCCCCGTCGCTCTTTCCCACCCCCGCAAAGACGATTTTTTCCGGCGCAAAACCATTCTCCACCGCGCACCGCACCTCGTATCCGCTCACGCAATCCGCCCCCAGCCCGGCTTGCTGTATCTCCTCCAGAATCGGCCGCTCCACATTGGCCTTCATCGCATAGTGGATGTGGTACCCGTATCGGTTCGCCTCCTGCGCGGCGACGTCGAGCGTCCGCCTCAGCAGATCGAGATCGTAATAGTAGAAAGGCGTCGGAGGCACCGTCGCCCCCGACGTAATGGCATATTTTGACATAACAGGAATGTGCGGTCTAATTGTTAAAGCAATCGAACAGATGGTCGTTCAGCGCCTGGAGCGTCTGCCGTTTGTACTCCGTAGCCACCAGCAGCGCCATGCTCCGGTGGTTGGCCCCGTACGAGATCATCCGGATCGGCACCTCGCGGAGGCTCTGGAAGATGCGTGCCGCCAGTCCCGCATGCCGGTCGTCGATGCACCCCACGATGCAGACGATCGTATTGTCCCGGCTCACCTCCACCGAGCCGAACGGCCGGAGCTCCCGGATGATATCCTCCAGGTGGCACGTGCTGTCGATCGTCAGCGACACCTCCACCTCCGACGTCGTGATCATGTCGACCGGCGTGCGGTACTTTTCGAACACCTCGAACACCTTGCGCAGGAAGCCGTACGCCATCAGCATCCGCGCCGACGCAATCCGCACCACCGTAATCCCGTCCTTCGCCGCAATCGCGTGGAAATCCATCGCATTGTCCTCCGCATCCGAGATCAGCGTCCCCTCCGCCTGCGGCTCCATGCTGTTCTTGAGCCGCACGTTGATTCCCGCCTCCTTGCACGGCTGGATCGTCGCCGGGTGCAGGATCTTGGCCCCGAAGTAGGCCAGCTCCGCCGCCTCGTCGAAGCTCATCCGCCGGATCGGGAACGTACGGTCTACCACCCGCGGGTCATTGTTGTGCATCCCGTCGATATCCGTCCAGATCTGCACCTCGTCCGACCCGATCGCCACCCCCATCAGCGCCGCGCTGTAGTCGCTCCCTCCCCGTCCCAGGTTCGAGAGGTTCCCCGCCGCATCCGTGCAGATGAAGCCCTGCGCGATGTAGTAGATATCCTTGTCCGTCTCCGTCACCCGCGTCGTCAGCTCGCGCCGCAGACGCGCCATATCCGGTTTTCCCTCCCCGTCCGTGTGCATGAACTCCGGCGAGGTCAGCAGTTCCGCCCGGTGTCCCAGCTCCTGCATGTGGTGGCAGAAGATCGCGCTCGTCAGCAGTTCGCCCTGCGCCAGAATCAGCTTGTCCGACACCTCGCCCCGGTAGACGAACGTCTCGTCCGCGATCCGCGCCAGCACCCGCTCCATCCGCTCCCGTGCCGCATCGCGGTGGCTCTCCAGCAGCTCGTCGATGCAGGTCGAATACTTCGTGCGGAGCATTTCGAGCGTCTCGCGCACCGTATCCCGGTCTTCCGCCGCCGCAGCCGCCGCGATCCGCACCAGCGCATCCGTCGTTCCCGACATCGCCGACAGCACCGTCAGCCGTGCCCCCTCCGAAGTGATGATTTCCGCCACGCGGCGCATGTTGGCGGCCGACCCGACCGACGTACCGCCGAATTTCAGTGTTTTTATCATGAGTAGTGTTAAATGACGAACGAATCGTTAATTTTGTGTGGCGACCTCCGGAGAGATTCCGGCCGTCGCTGTCGGCTGCAAATTTAGCGGAATTGCCGCCTGAACGAGCACCGATGTGAGAAATTGAACGATAACGCCGAAATCTGTTAAAAATATGACAAGCATCCCGGTCGTCGTCGAGACCATCGTCCGTAAGCAGCCCTTTCTGGAGTACGCCCTGCTCGAAGGGATCGTCAACCTCTCGGCCCTGGCGCGGTGGCTGCGGCCCGAAGTCGAGCGGCAGGTCGAACGTCCCGTGAACGAAGGCGCCATCATGATGGCCCTCAAGCGGATGGGGTCGCGGCTCGAACTGCTTTCGAACATGCGTTTCCGGCGCGTGATCGGCCACCTCGGCGACGTCGTCGTGCGGTCGAACCTCGCCGACCTCACCTACCGCAACTCCCCTTCGCTGTTCCGGTGCCAGGCCCGCCTGCTCGAACACGTGCACGAGTCGAAAGAGGCCTTTTGCACCTTCTCCCAAGGCGTCGGCGAGACCGCCATCGTCCTGAGCCACTCGCTCGTCGCCGCCGCCGAAGAGATTTTCGGCAGCGAACGGCAGGTCGCCAAATCCGAATCCCTCTCGTCGATCACCCTCAAGCTGCCCGCCGAGAACAGCCTCTATCCCGGGGTCTACTACTATATTTTCAAAGAGTTGGCCTGGGACAACATCAACATGGTCGAACTCATCAGCACCACCAACGAATTCACCGTCGTTGTGCACGATGACGACATCCACCGCGCTTTCTCGATCCTGATGGACGTGAAGCGCGGCGCCGCTTTGTAACCGATTTTTTTCCCGTTGAAATGAAACCGAACTTCCAACAACTGCCGGCTACCCGGATTGTCGGGCCCGAGCCGTCGGAGATCCGTGCCGTCCGTTTCGACTCGCGCGCCGTCGAATCCGGCGACCTGTTCGTCGCCGTGCGCGGCACCGTGAGCGACGGACACGACTATATCGCCGCCGCTGTGGAGCGCGGCGCCTCGGCCGTCGTCTGCGAGACCCTGTCGCAGGGAGCGTTGAACCCGTCTGTCTGCTACGTCGTCGTGGAGGACAGCGCGGCAGCTTTGGCCGAGCTGGCCGGAGCCTTTTACGGACACCCCAGCCGGCAGCTCCGTCTTGTCGGCGTGACCGGCACCAACGGAAAAACCACTGTCGCTACCTTGTTGTACGACCTCTTTACGGCCTTGGGACACCGCTGCGGGCTGATTTCGACCGTCGTCTACCGCGTGGGCGACCGGCGGATCGATTCCACCCACACGACGCCCGATCCGCTGACCCTCAATCGGCTGCTGGCCGAGATGGTCGAGACCGGGTGCGACTACTGTTTTATGGAGGTCAGCTCCCACAGCGTGGTGCAGCAGCGGATCGGCGGCCTTCAGTTTGCGGGAGGAATTTTCACCAACATCACCCACGACCACCTCGACTACCACAAGACCTTTGCGGAGTACATCCGCGCGAAGCAGGCCTTTTTCACCCGGCTGCCCGGGGAGGCCTTCGCGCTGACCAATATCGACGATCGGAACGGCGAGGTGATGCTCCAGAACGCCTCGGTTCGTCGTCGGGCGACCTATTCGTTGCGCAACGCGGCCGATTATCAGTGCCGGATCGTCGAAGAGCTTCCGGACGGGATGCAGCTGTCGCTGGCCGGTCGCGACGTGTGGGTGCAGTTCATCGGGCGGTTCAACGCCTACAACCTGACCGCGATTTACGGCGCCGCCGTGGAGCTGGGGCAGGAGCCGGCCGAAGTGCTGCGTATCCTGAGCACCCTGCGTCCGGTGAGTGGCCGGTTCGAACAGATTCGGAGCGCCGACGGGCGTCTGGCCATCGTGGACTACGCCCACACGCCGGATGCCTTGCAGAACGTGATCGACACGATCAACGAACTGCGGAAGCCTGACGCCCAGCTGATTACCGTGGTCGGTTGCGGCGGGAACCGCGATGCGACGAAGCGTCCCGTGATGGCCCGGGTGGCAGCCGACGGCTCCTCCCGCGTGATTCTGACCTCGGACAACCCGCGGTTCGAGGAGCCGCAGGCCATATTGGACGAGATGCGTGCCGGTTTGGATGCCGTACAGTTGTCCCGGACGCTGACCATCGTCGATCGTCGGGAGGCGATCCGGACGGCGATCGCCCTGGCCCGGCCCGGCGACGTGGTGCTGGTGGCCGGTAAAGGACACGAGCCCTATCAGGAGGTCGCCGGCGTGCGCCACCACTTCGACGACCGCGAAGAGGTGACCGCCGCGTTCGCGTGACGGCGCGCGAACAAAGACTAAGGATTGCGGAGCCTAAGGCGTAGCGTAGCTAACTGAAAGTTCTTTGGGTACCTTTCTTTCAAGAAAGGTACGGTTCGAGGCGGCACAAAGCTCGACCGCGCGCCGCCGCCTAAAGAAGCGATTCTCTATTTTGACGGTGAGTCAAAATAGAAGGAATCGCGTGAGGCGCGCGACAAAGAGCTGGGTGCAGCGAACCAGTATAAGCGATACGCAGTATCGCTTATACTGCCGGGGCGCTCATCGGGCGTTTTGTTAGGGCTCTTTTTGCCTTATTGGCCGGCCGCCGCCCGCGCAGGGTAGTTCCATCCTGTTGGGGTAGAGGCTGCCAATTGGGAGTGCGGCACGCACCGCCCGCCCGCTTAAAGAGGGATTTCGCTCGTTTTGCGATGAGCAAAATCGAGATGAAATCCCTCTTCAAGCGGGCGACGGCTGAATCGCCCCGACGCGCGAAAAATTCTACCCGCGCGCCGCCGCCCCGGCGCGCGAACCAAGGCCGCACCGTTCACTTAAGCGGATGGACGATTCAAAAGATTGAAAACCAGAATGATGTAGGATGAGAAAGTTGTTGGCTCTTTTTCTGTTTTTGCCCGCCGTCGCCTCGGCGCAAGTTACTTGGCGGATGGCCGATCAGGCCGGCGCCTCCTATCGCACCGTCCCCGGCGTTCGGGAGACTCGCGCCGTGGATCTGACCGAAGCCGCCGCGTGGAGGAGACCTTTCGTGGTCGATTCTTCCGGTCAGTTTCGCCCCGCGGCCTCGTCCGGCTATACCTTCTGCGTCTGGGTGCGCGTGCCCGAAGGCAGTCGGCAGCCGAAAGGCGGCGCCGTCATCGCCACGACCGCCGATAAAGCGCGACACGAAGGCGGTTTCACCCTCGGCGCAGCGGATAACGGATCCTGGTACGCCGGTATGACCGATACCTCCGGTCTGAGCTTGTGGTACGAACCCACCGTCGAACGGCAGCCCCTGAACGACGGCCAGTGGCACCAGCTGGCCGTGACCTGCGACCGCCGGCGCGGCAAAGCCGCCTTCTACTACGACGGCTGTCAGACCGCCCTTTATAACCTGAAAGAGCTCGGTTCGCTCGACGGCTCCTTCCGGCTGCGCATCGGCGGCAGCGACGATTCCGAGTGGAACGCATTCAACGGCTGCGTCGATTTTGCCGTAGCCGACACGACCGTCTGGAGTCCCGCCCGTCTGTCCGCCGCATTCCGGAACGAGCGGCCGCAGGCGGTTCCGCTGACCGATCCGTTTTTGCCCCGGCGGCTCGACACCTTGCGGCTGATGGGCTTCAACATCTGGCACGGCGGGAACGAGACCGGTGCCGTCGCCGGGCCTCGGCGCGTGGCCGATATCATCCGCGAATCGGGCGCCGAAGTCGTCGGACTGATCGAGACCTACGGCTCCGGAGCCCGCATCGCCGATGAACTGGGGTACTACTTTTATCTCCACAGCTCGAACCTCTCGATTCTGAGCCGCTATCCGATCGTATCGGCCGAAGATATCTTCCATCCCTTCAACTGTTCGGCTGTCGAGCTGCGCGTCAGCGCCACCCAGACCATCCGTTACATCAACCTGTGGCTGCACTACCTGCCCTCGACCGACCGGCAGCTGCGTGATGGCGTCCCGGTGGATTCGATCCTCCGCGGCGAGTGGTCGACCCGGGCCTCGGAGCTGAAACAGATCCTCGCCGAAGCCACCTCCTCGGGATTCATTGGGGATGAGGTGCCGACCTTCGTCTCCGGCGACTTCAATATCGCCTCCCATCTGGACTGGACGCGGGCGACGAAAAAGCAGCACGGCGGATATGTCATTCCGTGGCCCACCAGCCGGCTGATGGAGGAGGCCGGATTCCGGGACTCCTTCCGCGAACGCTGGCCGAATCCCGTCACCCATCCGGGCAATACCTGGTCGCCCGTCTCGAAAGACGAACTCCAGTACCGGATCGACTTTATCTATTACTGCGGCCCGGGCGTCCGCGTCGTGGATTCGCGGATGATCGACACCCATCCCGTGCGCTTCCCCTCCGATCATGCCGCCCTGCTCTCCGTCTTTGCGCTGGATTGAGCGAGCGTCCGCTAATAAAGAAGTCGGGCGTATCCTCCGTAGAGGATACGCCCGCTTTTTCTCGCTATAAGGAGAAGGCCGCTATTCCACAATCACCTCGTCGCAGAACAGCCACGCGTCATCATGGCTATGCCACGCCGGCATCTTGCCGTGTCCCCGCGCGATCACCTTGATATAACGGGCCGTCTTACCGATATTCTCCTTAGAGACAGGCACCTTGTGCATCGGTTCATCCTTCGCCCCGCCCAGCTCGATTACTCCCAGCGACTCGAAGGCCGTCCCGTCCGACGAGAGCAGGTATTCCACCGACGTCGGCGGCACGATCCAGTCCCCCCGCGAGTGCAGGAACTGCGCCGTGATCCGTTCCACCGGCACCGCCGCTCCCAGGTCGATCACCGCCTCCAGGTCGTTGCCGATAAAGCCCTGCCACGCCGGATCCGCGAACCGCAACGCCCCCACACGACCGTCCGTCAGCGCCCCGTCGCCCCCGCCCGAATACTTCGTGTACGGCTTCAGGTAAGTTACCCCCGCGCCCAGTGCCTTGTGCGCCGCCACCTGCTGCTCCGTCACCCCGTAGCTTCGTCCGTCCGGCCCGAAGACCCGCGCCTTCACCACCCGCACATCGCTGATCTTCACCGGCTCCGTGTAAAGTGTCGACTCCGCCGTCGGCTCTGCCCCGTCCAGCGTATAGCGGATCACCCCCTCCGGAATGTGGTTGTTCATCGTCACCCGGAAACTCCGCGGGTCATCCGCGTCCTGCGCCACCGAGAAATCCATGTCCGGCACCACCTCCAGCAGGTCGAACCACGCCGTTCCCGCCGTCAGCAGCGTGATCGACGAATTCAGATACCGCGCCTCGCTCGCCGCCTTCGTGTAAGTCGCGCTCAGTTCGTACTTCGTCCATTTGTCCGTCAGCTCGAACTCCTGCGACGCGATGTTCCCCAAGTTGAGCCGGAACCGCATCTTTTCGCCCTTTTTCAGCCGGTTGATCGACGCCTCCGACGCCCGCGCCCACACCGTCATGATATAGCTTTTGCCCAGCTGGAGCGGCAGCGGGTAGAAACTGACCGACGCCCCCTCGCCCGATTTCGGCGTGATCATCCGCAGCGAGTGTCCCCCGTGGTACGCCACCCGCGAATCGATCGCATACGTCGCCCCCCGGTCTTTGCCGGCATTCCCGTAGACCGCCGCCGGCACATTGCCCGAGACGCTGTACTGCCATTCGAAGCTCGGGTCGATCAGCAGATTGCTCCCGCTGACCGGCCGGTTGTCGCCCGCATAGGCCTGTTTCTCCGCCGCATCGGCGAACATCCGGAGCACCTGTACCCCGAACGGCGCCAGCACCCCGTCGATCGTCCCGTTCACCACCTCCCGCACACTGTTGTCCGACAGGTCGTACGCCTTTCCGTTGAAAGCATCCGGCAGCACCAGCTTGTAAGCCGCCGTCTCCGGCCCCGGGTTGAGGAGCACCGCCACCGTTTGTTTTCCCAGCGTATACGTCCGAGTCTCCAACTTCGCCGCCGAAGCCACCCGCGGCGTCCGTTCCGTCCCCTGTTCGAAGAACGGCGTCAGCTCCTGGATTTCGCGGCACGTCTTGGCATAGGTCTCCCACATGAACTGATTTTTCGGGAACCCGTTGAGGCCGTGCCGGATAAACGACTGGAATCCCCGCGCCCCCTCCAGCGCCGCCCCCCACGTCATCATGCGGATTTCGGCCGGAGTCGGCTCGCGCGTCCAGAACTCCGCCCCTCCGAACGTCTGGGGTACGTACCAGATCGACTTTTCGTATTGCAGCTCCTCGCGCAGCCCCCGGATCGTGCCGATCACGTCCGAAGCCGACGAATTGGGCACCGGATAGGTGTCCGCCATGATGATGTCGCACGACGCGGCGTAGTGCCGTCCCGGCCCTGCCGACATAATGACCAGTGTGATCGGATGGTATGGGTCTTCGGCGCGGATAATGTCGTAAATCTCTTCCAAAGTCTCCGCCGAGATGCCCTGTCCCTCCGGCTCGTCGGCCACGTACCACGACAGGATGGCCGGATGGTCTTTCAGTGCCCGAATCTCCTCGCGCAGCAGCTCCATTTTCTTGGCCTTGTCTGTGGATGCGGCCTTGGCGCCCCCGCCGCCGCCCGCGATGCTCAGCAGGTTGTAGTTCACCCGCATCCCCAGCTGCGCCGCCCGGTCGAGATAGGCGATCCGCTCCTTGCGCGGCTGTTTGCCGATGTTCTGATACGGCGAGATGAGGTTCATCCCCCTCACCGCCTCCTCTTCGGCCAGCGTCGGCTGCACCGGCGAGTAGCAGTAGAAGCCGCTCGGAATCACCGGCAGCCCCTCGGCCCGCACCACCCCCGTGAGGTAGTCGATCTGCACCCCGTTGTCCTTATGCGGCAACCGGGTGAGCCTCACCGAGTAGGTGCTGTCCCCGACGCGCACCCGCAGCGTGTTATCTCCCGTCTTCAGTGCGTCGAGGGGCAGGGCATAGGTTTTGTTGCCATGCCGGGTCAGCGTCACCGTTGCATCGCTGCCATCGAGTACAGCTCGTCCGGGCACCTGTTTCCCGGTGACGATGATCGTCGCGACCGAGTCTCGTTCCGTGAAGTAGTTCATCCGGGGCTGCACCTTGATTTTCGGAGCAGCCGTTCCCGTGCCTCCGCATACCGTCAGGGCCGCGAGCGCAGCGCATAAGAATGGTTTGTTCATGAGTTAGTTGAAGTTGGATTAGTTGGAGGAACAAAGTTATGTTTTCCTTTCGAAAAGACGAGCCCGTCGCGCGGGAAAAGACAGAGTCTTGCGGCGCCGTGAGGCGCGCGAGCTGAGAATTGGGCTGAGTTGAAAAGTGGAAATGCGCAGCATTTCCCGTCCACGCACCCGTTGGGTGTTTTGTTAGGGTTCTCTTTGTCTTACTAAGTGGGGCCCGCGCGGCCCGAGGGCAGTTCTGTCCGGTTAGGGTAGAGACGGTCCTGTCGGAGTGCCCGAAGGCACCGCGCGCCGCCGCCTTAGGAAGCGATTCAACTGTTTCGGCTCACGCCGAAACAGTTGAATCGCCCGGCGCGCGAACAAAGAACGGTGCGAAGATT
>NZ_CAJTMN010000067.1 GCF_910577125.1 uncultured Rikenella sp. | reverse complement strand
GCGGGCCGGAGCCACCCCCGGCGTAGGCCTGCAACTTCGCGGTGCTCGTTGTTGGCCACGCTGGCTCCGACCCGCATAATCCCCGCCCCGGGCCACCGCGACGCAGGCTCGGGCGATCCGGTGGGCGTCGGCCGCAACGGGTTCAGCTACTCATCGTCGGTGAGCAGCAGCAACGGGATGTACTTGAATTTCAGCGTGACGCACCTCTATCCCAGCAGCGCGAACAGCCGCGCCTATGGTCTTCAGTTGCGTTGCCTCTCGGAATAAACGGAAGACTCGACTGATTGAGAACTTCGAACCCGGGCTGGTGGTGGAAACCCCGCCCCGGGCTACCGCGACTACGGTCGTACGGGCTGGGAGGGCGTAGCAAGGGACATCGGCAACGCCGGATTCAGTTGGACTTATACGGCCAACGGTACTAATGGCATGTACTTGGGTGTCAGCACGACGGCGCTCAATCCCAGTACCTCGGACGGCCGCGCCCGCGGTTTTCAGTTGCGTTGCCTCTCGGAATAAACGGATGACTCCGGACACTCCGAAATAGGCCGCCTCGACCCTACGCCCGCTGGAATTTCATCTCGATTTTGCTCACCGCAAAACGAGTGAAATTCCTCTTTAAGCGGGGCGGGCGACGGTCGAGCTTCGAGCCGGACGAAACTGCCCTACGCGGGCGGCGTCCGGGTGACCCCGGCGGGACGGAGCGATGCTTGCGCATCGCTGCGGCAGCCTCAACCCAACTCCCTTTGTCCGCGCGGCCCCGCGGTGGGCAAATAGCCGTGTCAGCCCGACCCGTTGCTCGCACACTACACGCCAGGCGCCGGACAGGCACCGAATACCACAGACAAGAAACACCCTACGATATGCATTCGATTCGTCATCTCCTCACACTCTGCGGCACCACCGCCGGAATCGCCCTTCTCCTCTCCTCATGCGGCGGCAAGCAAGTCGCCCTCGAAAAGAGCATCCGGACTACGCCCGTCGAGATCGCCTACAACCCCGCCGTCGAGAGCTTCACCACCGGCACCGTCGGGCGGCAGGACGCCATCTCCGTGACCCTCGTCGAACCCGTCTCGCGGGAAGCCCGACTCGGAAAATACATCGACCTTTCGCCCAAAGTCAAAGGCCGCTGGGAGATTGCCGCCGACGACCCCCGGACACTGCGTTTCACCCCCGAATCCGAATTCGGCCGCGGCGAGACCTACACCGTGCGGCTCGACCTCAAAGGGCTGCTGCCCGGCCGACCCGACGCCGGGAATTTCGAATTCCCGTTCCGCACCCTGCCCGCCGCAGCCGCCGCCGAGCTCGGCAGCTTCATCGTCGAAGACGACCACACCTATACCATCGAAGGGAGCCTCTTCACCGCCGACTGCGAAGACTCCGCCCGCATCACCCGGATGAGCGCATGGGACGGCCTCAGCCACGGCACCGTCCACTGGATGCACAACGCCGACGGCCGCGAACACCGCTTCGTCGTCTCAGGCATCCAGCCCCGTCTCATCTCCTCCGCCCTCACCCTGACCGTCCGAGACCCCAAAGCCGGATACAACAAAGAAGAGTTACTCTCCGTACCCATCCCCTCCTCCGGCAGCTTCGAGCTCCACTCCGTGGCATACGTGACCCACCCCGAAAAATACATCGAAGTACGCTTCTCGCAACAGCTCGACCCGAAACAAGACCTCGACGGCCTCGTTTGGCTCGACGGCCTCGCCTGCGTACGGCGCATAGAGGGGAACAAAGTCCTGCTTTTCCCCTCGTCTCACGGCAGCGACCTCACCGCAGTCACCCTGTGCATCGACCCCGCCTTGCAATCCGCCGACGGCAAGCGCTTCGGCAGCGAGATCCGGCGCACCGTCGAACTGGAGAGCCACGACCCCGCCGTCCGTTTCATCGGCCGCGGCACCGTGCTGCCCCCCTCCGAAGCGATCGTCGGCAACTCCACCGACCGGCCCGGACGCGGCATACCGTTCCAGGCCGTCGGCCTGCGCGCCGTGCGGGTCGACATCTTCCGCATCCTCGAAAGCTCCATGGGGCAATTTCTCCAGGAAAACGACCTCTCCGACAACGAAGGCGGAAGCATCATGCGAACCGCCCGTCCGGTGGCTTCGCGCACCCTCTTTCTGGATCGGAACGGCAGTCAGGAATCGCACCGTTGGGCCACCTACTCGCTCGACTTCGACGACCTGATCCAGCCCGAACCCGGCGCCCTGTACCGCATCTCGCTCTCCTTCGACCGCTCGATGGCCGCCCTCTCCTGCATACCTCCCGAAGAGCGGCTGACCCCGCAAACCGCCCGCCTCGCCGACGAAGCCCGGCTGACCGCCATGAAAAAGCGGTTCGACCAGGGAGGCTACTACTGGAGCGGCGACGACTACGACTGGAACCTCTACGAATGGAAAGAGCGGAACAACCCCTGCTCTCCGAGCTACTACTTCAACCGCACCGCCCAGCGGAACCTCTCCGTGACCGACCTCGGCGCGATCGCCAAAGCCTCCGACGAGCCGCAGATGCTCTTTTTAGTGCACAGCATCGCCACCGCCGAACCGGTGAAAGAGGCCCGCATCGAACTGCGCAACTTCCAGAACCAGCCCGTCGGCAGCGGCACCACCGACAGCGACGGCCACGCCCAGATCCGCTACGAGAACGGCCGTCCCTACTACGCCGTCATCTCGAAAGACAAGCAACGCACCTACCTGAAAGTCAACGCCGGCTCCGAACTCTCGACCTCGACCTTCGACGTCTCCGGCGAACAGGTGCAGGAAGGGCTGAAAGGCTTCGTCTGGACCGAGCGCGGCGTCTGGCGACCCGGCGACACCATCTACATGAACTTCACCACCGCCGGCGCACGGCTGCCCAAAGGACATCCCGTGACCGTCGAGCTGCGCTCCCCGCTGGGCCAGCTCTACCAGAAACGCGTCGCCACCCAGGCCACAGGCGGCATCTACAGCTTCGTGCTCTCCACCGCCCCGAACGCCCCGACCGGCGTCTGGTCGGCCGCCGTGAGCGTCGGCGGCGCCCGCTTCAGCAAGCGGCTGCGGATCGAAGCCGTGAAACCCAACCGCCTCCGGATCGACCTCCGCTTTCCGAAAAAATATATCCAGCGCGGCCAACCCATGAACGCCACCCTCCACGGCGAATGGCTCACCGGCGCACAGGCCGGCAACCTGCGCTACGTCATCGAGACCGAATTCACCGCCCTCCGCAACGGTTTTCCGGACTATAAAGGCTACATTTTCGACAACCCCTACCGTTCGTTCCGTCCCGAGAACGCCCCCGAGATCACCGGCACCACCGACGCCGCCGGAGACGCCCGCATCACCGCCGTGCTGAACGGCGGCGAGAAGGCCGGCGGCCTGCTGCAGGCCCACTTCACCACCCGGCTGTTCGAGCCCTCCGGCGAAGCGAGCATCGACGGGACGACGATGCTCTACTCCCCCTTCGACACCTACGTCGGGATCCGGCCGCCGAAAGGCGCCGACGACCGGCTCGACACCGACCGGGACTACACCTTCGACCTCGCCACCGTCCATCCCGACGGGCATCCCGCCGGCGACCGGCGCATCGAAGTATGCCTCTACAAAGTCGAATGGCACTGGTGGTGGAGCTCCGAACAGGATCAGCTGGCCCGCCACGTCTCCGACCGCAGCCTGAGCCCCGTCCGGCGCGAGACCGTCGAGACCTCCCGCAGCGGGAAAGGCACCTTCGAGCTCACCTTCCCGAAAGACTCCTGGGGCACCTACTACCTGACCGCCCGCGACCTGCGGAGCGGCCACGAAGCCGCGACACTGCTCTACGTCGACTGGCCCGACTACGGCAACCGCCGCACCGACGGCGAAGGCGCCATGCGGCTGGCCGTCTCGCTCGACAAGAAGTCCTACCGGGTAGGCGATCGCGCCACCGTCAGCTTCCCGGCCACCGAAGGGTCGCGCGCCATCATCTCGGTCGAGAACGGCTCCCGCGTTTTGCAAGTCTTCCCCGTCGAGTGCACCCGGAAGCAGGAGAAATTCACCTTCGAAGTGACCCCCGAGATGCAGCCCAACGTCTACCTGAACGTCACCCTCCTGCAACCCTACGGCAGCGTCGGGAACGACCTGCCCGTCCGGCTCTACGGCATCGTCCCCCTGTCGGCCGCCTCTGCCGCCAGCCGGCTCGAACCCGTCATCAGCGCCCCCGACGAAGTGCTCCCCGAGTCAGAGATGACCGTCACCGTATCCGAAAAACAGGGCCGCGCCTGCGCCTACACCCTGGCCGTCGTGGACGAAGGGCTGCTCGACCTGACCCGGTTCCGCACCCCCGATCCGTGGCAGGCATTCAACGCCCGGGTCGCCCTGGGGGTATCGACCTGGGATATTTATAACGACGTGCTGGGCGCCTACGGCGGACGGATCGAACAGATGTTCGCCATCGGCGGCGACGACGCCCTGACCTCCGCGCCGAAAGCCTCCGTGAACCGCTTCCCGCCCGTCGTGCGATACCTGGGCACCTTCGAACTGAAAGCCGGCAGGCAGGCGACCCATCAGATCCGGCTTCCGGCCTATATGGGCCGCGTGCGGGTGATGGCCGTCGCCGTCGCTCAGGATGCCGACGACGGCAACGGCGCCTGGGGTTCGGCCGAGCGGTCGGTAGCCGTGCGCGCCCCGCTGATGGTGCTCGGCACCGCCCCGCGGAGCGTCGCCCCGGGCGATGAGTTCGTCGTGGCCGCCACCCTGATCGCCACCCGCGACGGCATCGGGAAAGCCTCCGCCACCCTGACCGCCGACAAAACGCTCTTCACCGTCGTGGGAGAGGCCCGACAAAGCGTCTCCCTGAGCGCCAAAGGCGAGAAGATCGTCCTCTTCCGGCTGCGGGTGAACGAAGCCGTTCCGACCGGCACCTCCGGCGGCCATATCGCGATCACCGCCAGCGGCGGAGGCCGGCAGAGCCGTTACGGGATGGACATCCCCGTGCGCACCCTCTCGCTGCCCGTCTCCTCGGGCCGGAGCTACACCGTCGAAGCCGGCAAGAGCTGGAGCGGGACAGCCGCCCTGCCGGGTATGCCGGGGACGCAACGCCTGATGCTCGAAGTCTCGGCCGTCCAGCCCCTCAACGCCGCCCAGCGGATGGAATACCTCTCCACCTACCCCTACGGCTGCATCGAACAGATCACCTCCGGCGCCTTCCCGCTGCTCTACCTGCCCGGTCTGGCCGACCTGTCCGAGAAAGAGCGCACCGTCGCCCGGACGAAAGTCGAGAGCGTGTTGGAACGCTACAAACCCTACGCCACTCCGGACGGTTCGATGGGCTACTGGCCCGGCTCCGCATCGCCCGACGCCTGGGGCTCCGCCTACGCCCTGCACTTCATGACCGTCGCCGGCCATAAGGGGTATACGATGCCCGCCGGCGTCTACGACCGGCTCAAAGCCGCCGTCAAGAGCAGCGCCGTGCGGTGGAACTCCGCCCAGAACCCCGGCGCCAACCTGATCCAGGCCTACCAGCTCTATGCGCTGGCCCTCTCCGGCTCGCCCGAGACCGGCGCCATGAACCGCCTGCGGCAGAACGGCAACCTGACCCCTGAAGCCCGCTGGATGCTGGCCGCCGCCTACGGCGCCACGGGACGCATCGACCTCGGCCGCACCGTCGCCGCCGAAGCGCGCACAGCCGCAGCCGCCTCCGCCGAGGCGCAATCTGCCCAGCAACGCCTCACCTACGGATCCTCCGCCCGCGCCCGGGCCGTCGAGCTGCTCGCCGAGACCCTGCTGGGCATGCACGCCGAAGCGGCCCAGACGGCACAAATCGTTTCGCGCGCCCTCGCCTCCGACGACTGGATGAGCACCCAGACCACCGCCTGGAGCCTGCTCGCCATGGGCGAATACGCCGCCCGGAACGGCCGGGTGTCGGCCCTGAACTTCGAATGGAGCGCCGGCGGACACAGCGGCCGCGTCGATTCCGACTCGAAAAAGATGTTCTGGAGCGGCGAATGGACCGACCCCGCCTCCGGCCAGCTCACCGTCACCAACCGGACGAAAGGGACGCTCTACATCCGCGCCACCGCCTCCGGGATTTCGTCCGGTCGCGACGTGGCAGCAGCTTCTAACGGCCTCGAAGTGACCGTCCGCTACACCGACGGCAAAGGGAATCCGATCGACGCGACCACCCTGAAGCAAGGCACCGACTTCGTCGCAGAAGTCACCGTCCGCAACCTGACCGCCGAGACCGTCGATCACCTGATGCTGAGCGAACCCGTCGCCTCCGGCTGGGAGATCCGTCCCGACGGCAGCGCTCTGCCAGCCGGCGTGACCTACCGCGACCTGCGCGACGACCGGGTCGACAGCTACCTGCCCTCGCTGGCCGGCGGCGCCTCCGTGACCGTCCGCACCCGCCTGAACGCCACCTACCGAGGGCGCTACACCCTGCCGGCGATCCGCTGCGAAGCGATGTACGACGGCCGGGTAGCCGGGAACACCGCTTCGGCAGTCGCGACGGTCGATTGACCGCCCCTGCCGAAGAGCGGGCCTCGACAATTATCGGTCGAATCGTGAAAAAGTGTTATGTTTGTGTGTCTTTTCGAAGATATCGGACATAACACTTTTTTTGATCCATACCATGCGCTTGAACGCCCTACTCCCCCGCCGCCACCGGCTTTACATCTGGCTGAACATCGTGGGCTTCGCCTTCGCCCTGACCACCGTTCTGTTCATCGGCATGTACGCCACCCGCGAACTGACCATGAACATGTTCCACCAGGACGCCGACCGGATCTACAAAATCAGCGGCTGGGGCTGTCCCTACCCGCTAGCCCCGGTGATCGAAGCCGGCGTGCCCGACTTCGAAGCCATCGGCAACGTCGGCCGGGGCCCCTATCTGGAGGTCCGGCGGCCCGAAGCCACCGAAGGCATCTTCACCAACGACGGCAGCCTGCAAGTCGATCCGGCCTTTTTCCGCGTCTTCTCGTTCCGCGTCATCCGGGGCGACCGCGAGAACCCCCTGCCGGACGCCAACTCGGTCGTCCTGACCGAATCGATGGCCAAAGCCCTCTTCGGCAACGAGGATCCGATCGGCCAGAATGTCGTCATCCAGAACCGGCCGGACTGGGTGGTGACCGCCGTGACGGAGGATGTGCCGATCAACTCCTCGATCCGGTACTCCCTCGTGCTGCCCCTGAACCCGAAGCAAGTCCTCTATAACGGCACGACGTTAGGAGAGTCTTGGGACCGTTGGCAATACGAGATCTTCGGCAAAGTGCGTCCCGGGGCGGATATCGCGGCCGTCAACGCCAAGATGCAGCAGGTCGTCGAAGCGAACGGCAACCTGGGATACGAAGTCGAACGCGTCGTCTGCTACCCCCTTTCGGACGTCTACTTCAACTACGCCGACCTCTTCACCGCATTCAAAGGCGGTAACCACAAACAAGTCGTGGCGATGATCTGGGTCGGCATCATCATCCTGCTGCTCGGAATCGTCAACTTCTTCAACCTCTCGACCGCCCAGGGCACCCTGCGCGCCAAAGAGATCGGCCTGCGCAAAGTGAACGGCGCGACACGCAGCCACCTGATCCTACGCTCGCTCGGCGAATCGATCGCCATGACCTTCGTCGCACTGGTCATCGCCGTGGTGCTGGTCGACCTGCTGCTGCCCTTCTTCAACAGCCTTGTCGGTTTCCCCTATCCCCTCATCCTGATGAACCAGTGGTGGCAGTGGGGGATACTGGCCGGACTGACACTCGTCGTAGGCGTTATCGCCGGGAGCTATCCGGCCTTCTACCTCAGCTCGCTCGACCCGATCGACGCCCTCTACACCCACCGCGCCGGGCGCGGCAACGGCATGCTGGTCTTCCGGAAGACCCTGATCGTCGTCCAGCTCATCGCCTCGATCGGCGTCATTATCTCCACCCTGGTGATCTACGGCCAGCTGCGCCACCTCCAGACCAAAGACCTCGGCTTCGACAAAGAGCAGATCGTCTTCATCAATATGGACATGAGCATCTACGAACACCGGCAGGCCTTCTTCTCCGAACTGCGCCAGCTGCCGTTCGTGCAGAGCATCAGCCTGACCGGCGGAGTCGTCGGGAACTACGACTCCGGCGGCCCGCTCGAAGCCCGTTATCAGGAAGAGAAGAAAAAGATATGGAGTAAATTTCTGACCGTCGACAGCGCCTTTTTCACCACCTTCGGCATCGACATGGTGCAGGGCAATCCTCAGTTCCGTGACGGCGTGGAGGGGATCGTGCTGAACGAATCGGCCATGAACGCTTTCCAGGTCGACGACTACGAACAGCTCCGCATTCAGGAAGAGTCGGGCGACGACCCGAGCATCCCGACCACGAAAGTAGACGGCGTCTGCCGCAACTTCCACTTCAAGCCGCTCAAACAGGGGATCGAACCCCTCGCCATCCATATCCAGCCGATCGAAGGAGGCCTCATCAACGTACGCGTCGAAGCCTCTTCGATACGCGACATCCGGCACGTTTTCAACGAAATCGAAGCCATCTACCGGAAATTCAACGCCGAAGACCCGCTGTACATCCACCTGCTGGACGAAATGCTGGCCCAGATCTACTCCTCAGAAGCCCGTTTTCTGGTACTTTTCACCCTCTTCTCGGTACTGGCCATCCTGATCTCCTGCTTCGGTCTCTTCGGCCTCATCGTCTTCTCGAACGCCCGGCGACGTAAAGAGATCGGCATCCGGAAAGTACAGGGCGCCACGATCCTGGAGGTCGTATTCATGCTCATCCGCAGCTACCTGATCTACGTCGGCATCGCCTTCGTCGTGGCCGTTCCGCTGGCGTGGTACCTCATGCGCGACTGGCTGAGCAACTACCCCTACCGGATTACGCTCCACCCCGGTTACTTCCTCATCGGCGGCGCAGTGGTGCTGTTCGTCGTGACGCTGACCGTCGGCATCCAGAGCTGGAAAGCGGCACGCGCCAATCCCGTGCGCTCCCTGCGGTCGGAATAGCCTCCACGGCCGGCCGAACCCGATAAAAAGCGTTGTAAAATCAAGACAGACCCGTTAATTTTGTGCGATTTTAAAATACCAACCAACCGTCATGAAAAGAATCGCAACCCTTCTTTCCGTTCTTGTACTGGCCGCCGCCGGCACCGCCCGGGCCCAGTTCAAACTCAATAAAGCCATCGGCGCCGGAGTGAAAGCCGTTCAAGCCGCCACCCTGACCGACGCCCAGGTGGAAAGCTACGTCAAAGAGTACATCGACTGGTTAGACGCCCACAATCCGATTTGCGAGGGAGACGACCCGTTCGCCGTCCGGCTGGCCAAGATCACCGAAAAGATCAACGTCGACGGGCTGAACATCAAAGCCTACCGGGTTGTCGACGTGAACGCCTTCGCCTGCGCCGACGGCAGCATCCGCGTCTTCGCCGGACTGATGCAGATCATGACCGACGAAGAGATCCTCGGCGTCATCGGCCACGAAATCGGCCACGTGATGAACAAAGACAGCAAGAACGCATTCCGCACCGCCCTGATGGCCTCCGCCCTGCGCGACGGGATCAGCTCGGCGGGAGGAACAGCCGCCAAGCTCTCCGACTCCCAGCTCGGCGACCTCGGCGAAGCGGTAACCCAGTCCAAATTCTCTCAGAAACAGGAATACGCCGCCGACGAATACGGCTACAACTTTCTGAAACAGCACGGCGAAAACCCGTGGGCCATGGCCCTCTCGTTCGAAAAGCTGAAAAAGATGCAGGAAGAGATGGGCGCCGACAAGACCAGCAAAGTTCAGCAGCTCTTTTCGACCCACCCCGACCTGGACAACCGCATCAAGCGGATGTCCGAAAAAGCGACCTCCGACGGTTTCGAACGTCCCGAGATGACCGCCCCTGAAGCGGTAGACGAAGAGCTCGCAGAGGCGAAATAAGCCACTCGAACCGTGCGGCCTCGTTTTTTCGGGGCGAGCCGCACGGTTTCATTTTTTTCTTCAGGAAAGTTTCTTATCTTTGCACCCGGAAAGGCCACAATAGCTCAGTCGGTAGAGCATTTCATTCGTAACGAAAAGGTCGCCAGTTCGAGCCTGGCTTGTGGCTCAGCCCGTGCGGAGGGATTGTCGAGGCGAGCAAACTTAGAAGGATGACAGCGTGCATGCGGTCATCCTTTTTTGTTGCATTAGATTTTTGTTCCATTCGGCGGCAGCGACACCTCATGCGTGCGGACAGAAGCCCTTGCCGCCGGAGCAGCCATCGAGCGCTCACCCGCCCCGGGCTACCGCGACGCAGGAAACAATGGGCGATTAGGCAGTCTGATGAGCGTCGGATACGACGGGTACAGCTATTCATCGACAGTCAGCAATACACTCGGCATAGTCTTGTACTTCTACACACAGCGCCTTCGCCCCAGTTACGCGAGCTACCGTGCCCACGGTCTTCAGTTGCGTTGCCTCTCGGAATAAACGGTGCAGACGGGCACTCCGAAATAGCCGGGTCTACCCTAACAAAGGCAGCCTCTACCCCCAAATTTTCCGAGACTGTATTAGCGAAACGTAGTTTCGCTCCGTCCCGCCGGGCGTAAGGGCAGTACCCTCAAGCCAACCGCGCGCCACGCCTTAAAAGGGAAATCGTCAAAATGTACTGGCACATTTTGATAAGATTTTCCCAAGGCGCGCGGACAAAGCAACCCCGCCCCGGGCTTCCGCGATCGCGCGGATGGCGATCTGATGAGCGTCGGCCGCAACGGGTACAGTTGGTCGTCCACGTCCTACGATTCGGGCGACCACTACCGTGGGATGTACTTGTACTTCAGCGCGACGGCACTCTACCCCAGCAGCACGCCGGACCGGGCCCCCGGTCTTCAGTTGCGTTGCCTCTCGGAATAAACGGGGCAGAGACTGCCTTAGCGAAACGTAAGTTTCGCCCGTCCACGCACCCACAGGGTGTTTTGTTAGGGTT
>NZ_CAJTMN010000066.1 GCF_910577125.1 uncultured Rikenella sp. | reverse complement strand
CGGAGTGCCCGAAGGCACCGTTTATTCCGAGAGGCAACGCAACTGAAAACCGTGGCCGCGGTGATCCGAGTAGCCGGGTCGGAGGTGTTGCGAACTGAAATCCAAGTCCACGCCACTCGTGCCGCTTGTAGAGGAAGACCAGTTGAACCCGAGGCTGCCGACGAGCACCGGATCGCCCGAGAGCGCGTGGCGGTTGCCCGGGGCGCACCCACAGGGTGTTTTATTGGCCGAGTCTGTCTTCCGCGCGCCTTGGGAAATCTTGTCAAAACGCACGGGTGCATTTTGACGATTTCCCTTTTAAGGCGTCGGCGCGCGGTGCCTTCGGGCACTCCGACAGGGGCGCCTCTACCCTAACAGGATGGAACTGCCCTACGCGGGCGGCGTCCGGTTAAAAAGGCCAAGAGAACCCTAATAAAACGCCCGGTGGGCGCCCTGGTGGGACGGAGCGATGCTTGCGCATCGCTAAGACAGCCTCTGCCCTGTTTATTCCGAGAGGCAACGCAACTGAAAACCGTAGGCGCGGAGATCTGCGTTGTTGGGAACGAACCAGATGGTTCCGAAATGCAAATGTACGCTATAAGTGCCACTGACAGCAGAAGACCAACTGTAACTTCCATCGCCGACATAGCCCAATACGCCCGTATCCCGACGGCGGTAGCCCGGGGCGGGATTGGAACGGGTTGCACTCCCAAAGGGTCGCCGAATCGCCGGGGGATTTTCAAGGGGGATGTAATTCCCCCTTGAATGTGTTCTTTGCCTACTTTCTACCACATAGTAGAAAGTAGGGGCCCCCGCGGCCCGAGCGGAACAAAGAAAAGAGATTGATATAGAACTCAAAAACGGACAGCCGTCTGACGTTTATCGGATAAACCGGCTTCGTCCGCGCGCCTTGGGAAATCCAGTCAAAACGTGCCGGCACATTTTGACGATTTCCCTTTTAAGGCGTGGCGCGCGGTGGTTTGAGGGTACTGCCCTTACGCCGGGCGGTGCGTGCCGCACTCCCAATGGGCCGTGTCTGCCCTAAAGGAATCGCCGGGGGATTTTCAAGGGGGATGTAAGTCCCCCTTGAATGTGCTCTTTGCCTACTTTCTACCACATAGTAGAAAGTAGGGGCCCCCGCGGCCCAAGCGGAACAAAGAAAAGAGATTGATATAGAGCCCAAAGACGGCCGGCCACCTGACGCTTATCAGGTAAACGAGCTTTTTCCGCGCGCCATGGGAAATCTTGTCAAAACGCATAAGTGCATTTTGACGATTTCCCTCTTTATGCGTGGCGCGCGTTAAGTCGCCCGCGGCAATTCTTGCCGGATTGGCTCGCTGCCAATCGGCAGAATATGCCCTTTTTGGCGGGCGGGCGACGGTCGAGCTTTGAGCCGGATAGAACTGCCCTTACGCCGGGCGGGCAGTGCGTGCCGCACTCCCAATTGGCCGCCTTTACCCTAACCGGATAGAACTGCCCTGGCGCGGTCGGCGTCCGGCTAATAAGGCAAAGAGAACCCCAATAAAACGCCCGGTGGGCGCCCCGGCGGGACGGAGCGATGCTTGCGCATCGCTAAGGCTGCTTCATCCCCGTTTATTCCGAGAGGCAACGCAACTGAAAACCGTGGCCACGGTTGACCGCACCGCTGGGATTGAGGCTTTGCGCGGTGAAGTCCAAGAACATGCCGTTAGTCCCGCTAACAGCGGTCGACCAACTGTATCCGTAGCGACCGACGTTCATCAGACTGTCTAATCGTCCATAGTTTCCTGCGTCGCGGAAGCCCGGGGCGGGGGCGTGCCGCACTCCCGCATTGGCCGCCTCGGCTCCGGCACCCTAAGGCCGCCTCGGCTCCTCAAATCGCAAGAACGCAGCGGGAAACCGAGAAAAACGGTAACTTTGCAAACATGGTACGTCAGATATTCAAAACCCTCGGTCTCCTTGCGATTCTTTCGGGACTCGTCGCATGCAGCGACGTGAACGACCAAAACCGCCTCTCCGTCTACCTGTGCGACGCTCCGGCCGATTACACCGCCCTCGACTGCTATGTGGCCGAAGTCGCCGTGCGCGCTGGCGACGGGGCGTGGCAGACCCTCGAAATCGCCGACAGCTACCTGCCCCTGATGAACCTCGTGAACGGCAAGATGCAGCTCGTCGCCGAGGGGACGATGCCGCAGGGAGCGTCTTATGACGCCGTCCGGATCCTCTTTTCGACCGAAAACGCCACCGTGCGCGTTCTCGACCAGAATCTCCCCCTGGCCGTCGATCCGGACGATGCGGCCGTCGTCGTGCCTTTTGCGACCCTGACCATGGACGGCCCCAATCGGCCCCTGCTGTTCGATGTCGACCTCGCCGCTTCCGTCGTCGAAGACCCGGCCGCCGAGAGCGGATACCGGTTCCGGCCCCGGGTGACCTTCGTCGATACCGATCGCTGCGGAGTGGTGCAGGGAGGCTTGCAAATCGGAGAGAGCGCCCTCTCGGGACGCATGCGGATCGAATTTATCGACCCGGCCACGGGGAGCGTCGTCGCTTCCACCTACAGCTCGCTGAATCCCGTCGGAGCCTTCTTTATGCGGCTCCTGCCCGGCGAGTATATCCTCCGTGTCGATCCGCGCGCCACGAGCGGCATTCGACCTTATTCTGAGCCCATTACCATCGTATCGCAACAGATCACCGACCTCGGAAATATCGTTCTGGAGCGGGAAAACTTATAGCAATCTGTTTCTCAGGACTCTTTTATGCACCTCCTTCGGTCTCTTCCGCTTACCCGCCTGCTCGCGATCCTCTCGGTCGTCGGGCTGACGGCTTCATGCCGGACGATGCGGTATGTGCCGGAGGACAGATACCTCCTGCGGCGGAACATCGTCGAGATCGAAGGCGTGCATAAAGCCTCGCGACGCGAGCGCGTGCTGCCCAAAGATCTCATGCCCTATGTCCAGCAGCGGCCCAACAGCCGGTTGCTCGGCGTGGGGATCTACCTCGGGATGTACAACCTCACCGACACCGCCAAACACAGCGGCTGGCAGCGCTTCTGGCGCGAAAAGGTCGGCGAGGCCCCCGTCATCTACGACCCCCGGCAGGCCGAGCGGTCGCGCCAGATGATGCAGGTCTACCTCACCTCGCGCGGCTATCTGGACGGCACCGTGACCGACACCGTCGAATACGCCCGCCGGAAGCGGAAAGCCACCGTCCGTTACGTGGCCCGCGAGGGGAAACCCTACGTCGTCTCGCAGATCCGCTACCGCATCGAAGACGACTTTCTCGAACCCATCATCCTCGAAGACACCGCCTCCGGCCTGCTGAAAATCGGCATGATCTACGACCGCGAGCTCTTCGACGCCGAACGCGAGCGCATCAGCGTCCGGCTCCAGAATATGGGTTTCTGGAGCTTCAACAAAGGATACGTCACCTATACCGTCGATACCGTCGGTTTCGACCACGCCATGCGGCTGACCGTCCACGTGCGGCGGCGCGTCGCCTATATGGATGCCGAGGGACGGCCCGTGCTCGAGAACCATCCGGTCTATCGCCTCGGCCGGATCGTCGTCAATACCGACTACGACCCCACCCGCTCGCCCGAAGAGCTCGAACGGATGCCTTGGGATACCGTGCCGTATAACGGCATCGACATCCTCTACCTCGACAAGCTCCGCCTGCGGGAGTCCGTGCTGGCCGGCGCCCTGCGCCTCTCGCCCAACGAACTCTACGACCGCAGCAGCGTCCAGCGCACCTACGACAACATCCGGAACCTGCAGTACAGCGCCAACATCCTTTTCACCGAGCTGCCTTACGACACCCTCCATCCGGTGGAGGTGACCCGCGTCGGCGAACGCGACGGCGGGCGCGTCGTATCGACCACCGAACGCAGCCTCGGCTGCCTGATCCAGTGCACCCCCAATACCCGGCAGAACTTCAACGTCGACGCCGAAATCTCCACCACCGCCGACTACTATTCCACCGCTCTGAGCCTCGGCTACCAGAACAAGAATCTCTTCCGAGGGGCCGAAAATTTCACGGTCAATTTCCGCGGCGCCTATGAATTCATGAAGAACAAGGGGCGCCACAACTCCTATGAGTTCGGCGTGAACGTCGGCCTCGACATCCCGCGCTTCCTGCTCCCCGTCCGGGCCGACAAACTCGCCAAGTTCCCGCTCCAGAAGACCAATATCTCGGTCTCGTACGACATCCAGCGGCGGCCCGACTACGACCGGACGATCGCCGGCGGAACCTTCGGCTACTCCTGGGTGTGGCGCAACGGCGGACGGTTCCAGATCAATCCCGTGGATATCAATGTGGTCTCCGTGCCGTGGATCGATGCCGACTTCAAGAACAGCATCGAGAATCCCTACCTGCGGAACAGCTACGAATCGCAGCTGATCGCCGGGCTCTCGGCCGGGTATTATTTCCAGACCGACCCCAACCCGAAAGCCGACAACCTCTCGATCCGCCTTGTGGGGGACATGAACGGGAACCTGCTGCGCGGGCTCACCTCGTGGCTCGGGAAGCGCACCACCATCGACCTGGAGGACTCCGACCGCGAGAGCTACTACAAGATCTTCGGCATCCGGTTCGCCCAGTACGCCCGGCTGAGCCTCGACCTCAGTCAGCGTATCAACCTGACCACCACGACCCAGCTGGCCTGGCGGTTTTTTATCGGCGGCGGCGTGGCCTACGGCAACTCGACCACCCTGCCGTTCGAGCGGCTCTACTTTGCCGGCGGCGCCAACAGCATGCGGGGCTGGCAGGTGCGGACGCTCGGGCCGGGCGAGAGCCTCTACAAGCGGGAGACCTATCCCAACCAGTTGGGCGACTTCCGGCTGGAACTCAACCTGGAGTACCGTTTCGCCGTGTTCGGCGACTTCGGGATGGCCGTCTTCGCCGACGCCGGCAACGTCTGGATGAACGCCAAGGGATCGCCCGCCTCGGCCCGGTTCCGGTTCGACAGCTTCTACAAAGAGATCGCCCTCGACGCCGGACTCGGATTCCGGTACGACCTGGGTTTCGTGCTGTTGCGGCTCGACTGGGGGATGAAGCTCCACAACCCTAATGTGCCGCGGCCCGAGCGCTGGCACAGTGGCTTCCGGCTCAAGGAGACGGCGCTCCATTTCGCCATCGGGCTCCCGTTCTGATCGCCCTCTTTTTTTCGCCGGCGCGGCATCATCTTCCGCAATAATTCGTACCTTTGCCCCGTTCGTTACGACGGACGCCAAGACCCGTGGAGAGATTTGGTCGATTGCAACCACGCGAAAAAATGCTAAAGCACACCTCTTTTCGACGGCCGTTTCCGGGCCGGACTTCTCGTGAGCTTTCCCCCGTTTTTTCGTCGGTTTCTTGTCGGTCGGGCCTCTTCTTCGGAACCGGAGAACCGAATCTTTAACTGTAAAATATACCTGTCATGTCATACCTGTTCACCTCGGAATCGGTGTCGGAGGGACACCCCGACAAAGTGGCCGACCAGATCTCGGACGCCATCCTCGACGAATTTCTCCGCCACGACCCCGAATCGAAAGTCGCCTGCGAAACCTTGTGTACCACGGGGCTCGTCGTCGTCAGCGGCGAGGTCAAATCCAACGCCTATGTCGATATCCAGAACACCGTCCGCGGCGTGATCGAACGGATCGGCTATACCCATGCCGACTATATGTTCGAATCCAAATCGTGCGGCGTGCTCTCGGCCATCCACGAGCAGTCGCCGGATATCAACCAGGGGGTCGAACGGGCCGAACGCGAGGAGCAGGGGGCCGGCGACCAGGGGCTGATGTTCGGCTACGCCTGCCACGAGACCAAAGAGCTCATGCCGGCTTCGCTGATGCTCTCGCACATCCTGCTGATGGAGTTGGCCGACATCCGGCGCGAAACGCCGTCGGCGATGCCCTATCTGCGTCCGGACGCCAAATCGCAGGTCACGGTCGAGTACGGCGACGACCACCGGCCGCGGCGCATCCACACCATCGTCATTTCGACGCAGCATGATCCGGAGGCGACGCAGGAGCGGATCGAGGCGGACGTGCGGAATATCCTGATTCCGCGGGTTCGGCGGCGGCTCGAAAAGCGGGGCAACCAGCTGTTGCTGAGCTTGCTGGGCGACGACTATATCCTGCACGTGAACCCGACGGGCAAGTTCGTGATTGGCGGGCCGCACGGCGATACGGGGGTCACGGGGCGCAAGATTATCGTCGATACCTATGGCGGCCGGGGGGCGCACGGCGGCGGGGCTTTCTCGGGGAAGGACTCTTCGAAAGTAGACCGCTCGGCGGCCTATGCGACGCGCCACATCGCCAAAAACATGGTGGCGGCGGGCATCGCGGAGGCGGTGCTGGTGCAGGTGGCCTATGCGATCGGTATCGCGCGTCCGGTGAGTGTCTTCGTGGACACGTTCGGGACGTCGAAACTGCCGGCTGCGGTCTCGGACGGCGAGATCGCGGCGAAGATCGCGGAGCTGTTCGACCTGCGCCCGGCGAAGATCGTCGAACGCTACGGACTCAAACAGCCGATCTTTCTGCCGACGGCCTCTTACGGCCATTTCGGCCGGGAACCGTATGTGGAAAACGGGGTCCAGTTTTTCGCCTGGGAAAAACTGGACGAGGTCGACCGTCTCCGCACGGCTTTCGGCCTCCGGTAAAGATATTTAACCGTTCGAATCTTTGTGTCTACCCGCATGGAACTGCCGCTTTTTGAAAAAAGCGGCACCAAAAATTTTTAGATAGCTACGCTACTCCTCAGGCTCCGCAATCCTCATTCTTCGAGCGTCTTTTGGGTCGGGGTTGTAGCGCGCTAATGCGAGCTAAACCTTATTGCGCGCTACAACTCCCGGCCCAAAGAAGCGTCCGAGGTTTGGGCCGCCGGCAGCTTTAGGATGCGTAAGCATCCTCTAAAGTTTCTTTGGTTCTTTCTGTTCACAGAAAGAACAGTACCCTCCCGGGCAAAGACAGAAATACGAAGATTAAACATGTTTATGGAAGAGCAGATACAGGCCTGTGTGGCCGTTTTGAAGAGCGGCGGGACGATTCTTTATCCCACCGACACCGTGTGGGGCATAGGGTGCGACGCCACCCATGCAGAAGCCGTGGCCCGTCTTTTCGCCCTGAAGCGGCGGGACGAGGCCAAAGGCATGATCGTGTTGCTCGACCGTCCCGAACAAGTCGTGCGCTGGGTGCGGGACGTGCCGGCCGTGGCATGGGAATTGTGGGAAGCCGCCGAAGGGGCCGAACCCCTGACCCTGATTCTGCCCGAAGGGCGCGGACTCGCCGAAAACCTGCTGCCGCCCGAGAAGAGCGTCGCGATTCGGCTGGTGCAGAACGAGTTTTGCCGGCGCGTGATCCATCGGTTGGGACACCCGCTGGTTTCGACCTCCGCCAACGTGAGCGGCGAGAAGACCCCTACGACCTATGCCGAGATTTCCGACGCGATTCGGAACGGCGTGGACTGGGTGGCCGACCCCGCGATGGAGGAGCCGACAGCGACCCATCGCGCCTCGTCCGTGATCGCCCTCGACACCGACGGCGGATTCCGCATCGTGCGGCAGTGAAATACAGACTAAAATACACGAACCACGATGATTACCACACCCATCCAGCTCCGATTCAACGACATCGACATTCAGGGGCACATGTATAACGGTCAGTATCAGCATATTTTCGACCTCGGGAAGAACGAATATTTCGAACGCATACTCGGTATCGAACGGATGGACGGCCCGCAGACCGTCGTGACCGCCAGCTCGACCACCAACTTCTACGTTCCGGTCGGGATGAAAGACCGGATCGCCATCCGCACCGGCATCGAACGGGTCGGGACGAAGAGTTTCACCGTCTTCCAGGAGATGATCGACCTCGACACCGACACCGTCAAGGCCGACAGCCGGACGGTGCTGGTGGGGTGGAACGCCGTGACGAAGGAGAGTTTCGCCATTCCCGACGTGTGGCGCGAAAAAATAGCGCGCGAAGAGCGGTTTCCCCGATAAAAATGTCTACCTTCGCCGTGAAAACCGAAGTTTCATCAAACGCTATCCCTATGGGTGACGATCCCGGTGAGAATTACTGCTGTATCCTACCTGAACACGCTGCCGTTCATCTACGGCATCGAACAGCAGGCGGCAGTCTCTTCCTCGGCGGCGGCACAGTGTGCGGCCGGACGGTCGGAGGGACGGTTGCTTGCAGGGGGGGATATTGTCCTTTCGCTTCGGGTGCCTGCGCTCTGTGCGGCTGATGCGATTGCCGGGGCGACCGATATCGCGCTGGTGCCCACGGCGGTCGTTCCGCAGATTCCGGGATTCTCTATTTCTTCTGTTTTTCAGTCTTTTGTGTCGTCGGATCGTTCGTCGGCGACTTTTACACCTCGAATCATAACCGACTACTGCATCGGCGCGGAAGGCGCGGTCGATACGGTGGTTCTGTTGTCGGACACTCCGGTCGGAGAGGTGCGGCGCATTTATCTGGATGCCCATTCGCGCACCTCGGTGCAATTGGTGCGGGTGCTGGCGCGCGAGTATTGGCGGATCGAACCGGAGTGGGTGAGTGCGGCTTCCGGGGCGGACAATGTCGCTCCGCTCGCGGCGGACGGGGGTCGGCTCGGGCCGGGTGAAGCGGTGCTGGCCATCGGGGACAAAGTGTTCGCACTGCGGGCTGCGCATCGTTATGCTTATTGTTACGACCTGGCGCAGGAGTGGAACCGCTTTACGGGCGGACTTCCGTTCGTTTTCGCCGCGTGGGTGGCTTGTACGGCGGCGGGGGCGGAGTTTGCGTCGACCCTGAACGAAGCGTTGGCTTACGGAGTGGGGCATATCGCCGAGTCGATCACCGGGACGGTCAATCGTTCGCGGGATTTCGATCATGTCACGGCTCACGATTATCTGACGCGTGCGATCAAGTTCGGGCTCGATGATCGGAAACGGGCGGCGATGCGTCTGTTTTGGGAAAAAATCATCGCTCCCGGGTGACTGTCTTCTTCTGACCATCGTATGTAATTAACCGTTCGTTATTTTATGGGATCGAGGCTGGGGCGATTTTATGGGATCGAGGCTGGGGCGCGGCGGCCGCCGCGTGCGGAGCGCGGACAGAGAACGGTGCGAAGAATTGGGCTGAGCAGAAAAGTGGAAATGCGAAGCATTTCCCGTCCACGGGACGTGGGGCCCGGCCGGCCCGAGGCCAGTCGAAGCTCTACCGCGCGCCGCCGCTTAAGTAGGGAAATCGTCAAAATTGCCGGCACATTTTGACTGGATTTCCCCAAAGCGCGCGGACGGAACTTGATACCGTCGCCCGCCCGCGTAAAGAGGGATTTCACTCGTTTTGCGGTGAGCAAAATCGAGATGAAATCCCAGCGGGCGACGGTTGAGATGCCTCGCGCACGAATGAAAGTTCGACTCCGCGCGCGATCGCTGGAGTAGGAAATCATCCAAACGCGCATTTCGTGTTTGGATAAGATTTCCGTCAGCGCGCGGGAAAGCACTCCAAACGGCAGAAGTTGTAGCGGGCCGGTGCCAGCGAGGCCGGAAACGAGCTCTGTCGAGTTGCAGGCCTACGCCTGTGGTGGCTCCGGCCCGCGCGGTTCTTCGAACCGCAGGGGTTCGGTTCTGTTTTTCCGCGCGCCTTGGGAAATTCAGTCAAAACGCGCAAACGCATTTTGACGATTCCCCTTTTAAGGCGTGGCGCGGTGTCTTCGGGCACTCCGAAATGGCCGCCTCTACCCCAACCGGATAGAACTGCCCTGCGCGGGCGGCGTCCGGGTGACCCCGGCGGGACGGAGCGAAACTACGTTTCGCTGCGGCTGTGTCAGCCCAATAGGGTAGAGGCTGCCTGTTAGGGTAGACCCGGCCATTTGTGAGTGCGACACGCACCGTTTATTCCGAGAGGCAACGCAACTGAAAACCGTAGGCGCAACCGTTCGCGCCGCAGGGACTGAGCCACGCCACGCTGAGACCCAAGTTCATGCCAAGAGTACCGCTGACCGTCGAAGACCAGCTATAACCGCTTTCGCCGACGCCCACCAGTCCGCCATTGGCTCTCTCGCGGAAGCCCGGGGCGGTTCCCGCGGAATGCATTGTCGCCGGCTTTTCGCCCCGGCACAGCCGCCCGACGAACGAATTTCAACCACCGATTAACGGAGAAGAGAGGACGAATCCATGATTATACTCTACCTGAAATCCATCAACAAGATCATCCGCGATCCCGACCCCAGCGTTTTTGAGGAGTTGGGATACGACGATCTGCTGTGGATCGACCTCGTCGTCCCGACCGCCAAGGAACGCAAACTGGTCGAGAGCTTTCTCGACGTCAACCTCCTGACCCGTCAGCAGGCCGAAGAGATCGAAACCTCGTCGCGGTATGCCGAACTCGAAGAGTCCATCATCTGCAACACCACCTTCACGATCCTCAAAGAGGGCGGCTTCGAGACCGAAACCGTCTCCTTCATCCTGAGCGAAGGCCTCCTCGTCTCGGAGCGGAACACCGACCTCCGCACCTTCAGCGAAGCCAGCCGCAAAATCCAGATGAATTACCGGTCGTACACCACCGGCTACCACGTCCTGATCTCGATCCTCGAAGCCCGGATCGACCTCGACGCCGACATGGTCGAAATCATCTCGCGCCAGATCGCCACCCTCAGCGCCGCCAACAACGACGTGGACAAGAGCGTCGACAAGCAGGTGCTTCTGGACATCAACCGCCTGCAGGAGAACACCATGATCCTGCGCGAGAGCATCTTCGACCGCCAGCGGCTCCTCTCCGGCATCCAGCGCAGCGAACGCTTCCCGAACGACACCTACCCCCGCGTCTCGATCATGATCAAGGACGTCGGGTCGCTCATCAACCACGCCGATTTCAGCTTCGAACGGCTGGAGTTCCTTCAGGACACCTTTATGGGGCTCATCAACATCGAACAGAACAAGATCATCAAGATGTTTACCATCCTCTCGGTGATCTTCATGCCGCCGACCCTGATCGCCGGAATTTACGGGATGAACTACCGGCTCGCCCCGTTCGACGAGTGGAAGTACGGGTTTCATTTCGCCATTTTGCTGATGCTCCTTTCGATCGGCGCCACGCTCTACTTCTTTAAACGAAAACGATGGATGTGATGAGGCGTTTCTTGCTTTTTGTCACTCTGTTTCTGGGAATTGCCGGATGGACGACCTCTTGCGGGAGGTCGGATTATCCCGCCGCGTCGCAGC
>NZ_CAJTMN010000065.1 GCF_910577125.1 uncultured Rikenella sp. | reverse complement strand
CTCGCAGAGCCGCGCGGGCCGGAGCCACCCCCGGCGTAGGGCCGCAACCTCGCGCTACTCGTTGCGTCCACGCTGGCTCCGGCCGCTAAAGTCAAACTAAAATAGGATAGAGGCTGAGGGGTAGAGAATGCAGGTAGCCTGGGGCAGGCCTGTAGGGGTAGAGGCTGGTAGTTTTCGCGTGCCTCTCGCCCCCGTTTATTCCGAGAGGCAACGCAACTGAAGACTGTAGGCACGGTACGCCTCATTGCTCGGATTGAGATTCGTCATGTCGAAGTTCAAGTGCACGCCGTCGCCGTCTTTGACTGTGGGAGACCAGATGAAGCAGAAATTACCGACGACGCCCGGTATCCCAGACTTCGCATAGCGGTTGCCCGGGGCGGGGTTTGCGCATCCCCCCGAATGCCCGAACGCCGCGACCTGTCACAGCCAGTGCGGATCAGAACCTGCGGACCTCGCCTCGGCTGTTTCGGAAGATGCGGCGATGGTACGTCCGTCCCGTGGTTTTGTCGAAGAGGCCGTAAATCCCCTCCGCCGGAACCCCCTCCACCCTATAGACCGGGCTTCCGTCCGCCCCCGAGCGCGACTTGCGGATCTCCGCATCTACCCGCTGCCATCCCGACGGCCTCCAGTACGCCACATACAGCCGCCCGGCATCCAGCGTGTCGAGATCCCGCAGCCGGATCAGCGGCGTGAGATCCATCGCGACCGACCGCGTCGTGTCCGGTTCGCCGTGGTATTGGATATTTCCCCTCGGGTCGAGCCGGAACGGCCTCCCCGCCGGACGAACCGACCGCTCGCCCGCCAGCACCGGCAGGTAGAGAATCCCCCGTCCGATTTCGTTGAAAACCGCCACTCCTGCCGAATCCACATTTTCAGCCGCCACCGCCGGCATCCAGCGCTCGTTGCTGAAGACCGCCAGCGCCGCCCGCTCGCCCGCCTTCGCTGCCGAGTCGAACGCTATCTTCAGGTCTGAAGTCGCGATGTATTGCGCCGTCACCGCCCGGAAATACGGCTGTCCGAACCGTTCGGCCGCCTTCGCCGACGGTTCGAACTCCATGCGGTAGATCCTCGGCGGCCCCGCCGCCAGCCACTCCCCCGTGTCGAGCATCACCGGATTGCCCTCCTCGTCGAAATAGACCGCCTCGACATGCCCCCCGTCCGACGTCCCCCACACCGGAATCATGTCCTTCGTCGCCGCAATCCCCATCGCCCTCAGCGCCAGCACGAAGATGTCCGCCGCCGAGTTGCACTCGCCCCGTCCGCACGCCATCGCCTCTTCGGGCGTGAAAGCCGGTTTGAGCATCAACGCCTCCGGATGGAACCCGAACCAGCTCCGTACATCCCTGATAATCAGCCGTGCCACGCCGCGTATGTCTTTTCGGCCCGCCATCGTGTCGACCATCGGTTCGTAGCGCTCGCGGAAGAACGTCCGCCAGTCCGTGAGCTCCTCGGCGTCGATCCGGTAGGGGAGCACATAGCGCAGAAAGACGGAGTCGGCGTAGTGCCGCGCCCACGGATACCGCTCCCTGGCGTCGAATGCCAGGTCGATGTTCCGGATCAGGTATTCGGCCGTCATCGTCTCGAGATCGCTCTCCGTGCGCGGCCTGACCGCCAGCCCGAGCGAGTCGAGCCAGGCGCGATAATTGCGTGCGGTGATTTCCGTCCGGAAGAGCGAATAGTCCGTTTTTTCGCCCGTTTTTCGCTCCACGAGGTCGAACGTCCGGGTGTAGTGTCCGCGGAGGTTTTCGATGAGGAACGTCGCCGCCTGCGCCCGCAGCGGGTCATCGGCATAGTGTTCCGCCACCCGGCACATCTCCGGATTTCCGGTGGTTTCGGCCGCCGAGCGCAGTTTTTGGGCCGGCGAGCCGCAGCTTTCCATCAGCCATCCGCCGACGCATCCGACCGCCAGAGAGATGATTATGTCGTATTTTCCGGATCGTTTCATCCGCAGGCCTCCTTGTTTCAGTTTGATTGAACCTGTTACAAATTTAATGAAATATCGTATTAATCTCGTGGAGATCGTCGGTTGAGAGCGGATTTTTCCGGGACGGACGGGCGGTTTGGGTTCCGCCCAACGAAAAAGGGTTGCGAAACGATTCGCAACCCTTTGAAGATCAAGTAGCGAGAGAGAGACTTGAACTCTCGACCTCATGATTATGAATCATGCGCTCTAACCAGCTGAGCTACCTCGCCGAAATGTCGTCTTCCGAGAACTTCTCGTCGGAAAGACGGTGCAAAGATAAGGATTCGTTTCGAATTTCCAAACCCTATGCCTTCTTTTTTCGCACCCGACTTTTCACGTCCGACCCGCTGGAGGCCCGAGTGCGGAAAACGCCCGCCCGGCGAGGAGTGTTACTCCACGTAAGCCATCCGCCAGATCAGGTACCAGGCCGAACGGGCGATGTCCAGCAGTTTCGGATAGTTGATCCGATCCGGCGTGTCGTTCGGCGTGTTGTAGTCCGGGTGCCCGTCCGTGTGGTACCACGCGATCGGAATCCCGGCGCGGGCGAACGACATGTTGTCGCTCCCACCGATCGTCCGGTCGCACGGACGGAAGTCCGCCTCCAGCTCCGTCAGCCCGCCCGCCTGGACCGATTCGGCGTACCAAGCCTTCAGCTCCGGCCGGTCGGCCGTGTAGAAGTAGCGGAACAGGCGCGGCCGAGCCTCGTCCGTGTTGCGTCCCACCATGTCGAAGTTGATGTAGCAGTCGATCCGCGCTGTGTCCGCCCCCAGCCGCGAGACGTAGTGCCGCGACCCCTGCAGGCCGCGCTCTTCGCCGTCCCAGAAGGCGAGGATCAGCGTGTGTTCCGGCTGGGTTCGCGTCGCCGCAGCGGCCCGGGCCAGCTCCAGGAGCACCGTCACGCCGCTGGCGTTGTCGTCCGCACCCGGAAAGACGCGTCCGTCGCGCCGCCCCTCGTGGTCGTAATGTGCGCCGACGATCACCTGCCGTACGGTATCCCGCCCCGGAATCTTGACCAGAATATTCCGCAATGCCTCGCCTTTTCTGCCCGTAAACGGTTGGCGGGTAATCTGTTGGCCGTATCCCATCTGTTCCAGCTCCGAGACGATGTATTGCCCGGCGATCCGCCCTTCGACCGATCCGGCGAGCCGTCCGCCCATCTCGTCCGAGGCCAGAAAACGCAGCGAGGCTTCGGCATTCCGGCGGGTGATGGCTTCGAGTCCGCGTCGGTACTCTTTTCCGGGTTTCGGCGAAGCGCCAGCCGGTGCGGCGATGCCGGCGAGCGTGGTTCCGCCGACGGCCCAGAACAGGAGGGCGATATGTAAAAATTTCATGGTCAATATGTTAAATGGTTCTATTGGTAGAGCAGGGTGGAGGTGTTGAAGAGGTCGATCGTCACCCAGAGCGGCTCGCTGCGATCCCGCCAGGTGCCGCTTTCGATCAGCCGCTGGCGCGTCTGCCGGAACCGTTCTTCGATCGGGAAGGCCGGCTGGGCATACCCCTCCGCCTCGCGCCGCTGCGAGGGCCGCACCGACCGGTCGGTGATGTCGTACCGTCCGGTCGGTTTCCGTTCCGGTTCCCAGCTGAATCCCTTGAGCTGCAGCGACTGACCGGCCGGCACTTTGTCCAGCGGGTCGACGTATCCGTCGCCCGCGCCGCCCCAGTTGAAGTTCACCGGCTCCTGGTCTTCGAAGTCGATGGTGAGGCTGGCGGACGAGACGACGTACATCTCGTCCGGCGGCAGGCTGTCCTGTCCCGTGAAGTAGTAGTTGATGACGTTCCCGGTCATGATGGCCCGATGAATCTCGTTCTCGCGGAACCACGCCTGCAGGAATCGCCCCTCGGCCTGGTTGAAGAGCGTGTCGGAGTGCTCGGCCTTCTGGGTGATGAACGGCGAGCCGATGAATTCGGCGTAGTCGATCTCGCCGTCGCGGCTGAAGAGCTCGATGCGATCCGCCGTGAGCTGGTTGTCGCCGTTCCAGATAATCGGCCGGCCGTAGAGAATCGCCATCGAGTCCACCGAGTAGGCTGTCAGCGAGTCGCAGACGCCCTGCACGTCCGTCCGCCACAGTTTGACGTGATGCCGTCCGCGGACGACCCGTTCGAGCGAGTCTTTTCGCGGTGCCGTCCCCGATGAATCGGGCAATAAGCGGGTCGAGTCGATCCCGAGGCCGACGGTCGAGTCCGGTGCTTCCGGCATCGGCGGCTCTTCGGCTCCGATCGCCGCCGCCCGCCGGATCCTGCCCGCCGCTGTGGTCGAATCCGCCACTGTCCTTGCGGTCGAATCCGCGACCGCCGTTGCCGTTGAATCCGCCGTTGCAACAGCCGCAATCGCCAAGCTGTCCATCTGAACGGTGCGTGTCGTCGAGTCTCCCGGCACGTTGTGTTTCAGCCCCGGTTTCGACAGCCCCGGCCCGTAGGTGTGGAAGAACATCGTGTCGGCCCGCGCAAAGGTGGAGTCCGGTGCCGGCCGTTCCGCCCGGGGCAAAGAGTCGGTCATCCATAGCGTCGAGGAGTCCGGAGCCGGCTCCGCCACGCTGTCGTAGAGGATCACGGCCGGTCGTGCCGTCAGCATGCCGTTGCCGAGCGAGTCGTCGTAGAAGCCGAAGTCGCCCAGTCCGATGGCCCGCTGCGCGGTGTCGAGCATCTGGATGTTGCGGCGCATGGTCACGCGCCTCCCGACGCTTTCGTAGTCCATCGTGTCGGCCCAGAACTCCTGGTCGGCGGTCATGGCGTAGGCGTTTCGCGTGAAGTGGTAGGTCTGGGTCGCGCGCACGTACTGTCCCCGATCCGCGGTGAGGAAGTCGCGCTCCCGATCCCAGATATAGGTCTTCGCGAGGAACGTAACGACTTCGTTGTTGAGGTCGTATCCGATCGAGTCGGTGCGCATCCGGTAGTCGGTGTTGCGCATGGCGACGTGTCCGACGAAGGTGATGGTGGCCGAGTCTCCGTTGTAGATCCCGCGATCCGACTCCATGAGGTTGTCGCGCAGGAGGATCACTCCGCCGCGGTCGTATTCGCCGATGTTGGTTCGTGTGTCGAACTCCATTTCGTCGTAGACCCACATGGTGGCCTCTCCGTTGACGAGTTTCAGGAGCGGGGAGTAGACTTTGGCGAGGTTGGTGTGTCCGTCGTAGCTGGCGCGGTCGCCGTAGATGAAGGTGGAGTCTTTGTTGATGATGACGTTTCCGAAGCACTCCATTCGGAATTCGTCGTATCGTCGTGCGCTGTCGCACTGGATGAAGGCTCCGTTGTGGTGGAAGGCGACGTGGTCGTTGAGGTAGAGGACGCTGTCGTTGGCTCCTCGTTTGGCCATCAGGTCGCCGTAGTAGTTGACGATGGCTTTTTCGCTCTCTCCGTTTTGGGTCTGCGGCGACGGTACGGCGGGGCCGGCCGGAAAGGTGGCTGTCCCGATTCCGCCGTGCGAGATGCCGAACGGAACGAGGAAAAGGGTTGCGAATGCACCGATCAGGTATCGTGTCGTGCGCATAGTCGGTTTGTAGTCAGTTGTTTGCGACGCTCCGGCGGGTGGATGCCGGGGTGTCGGTTACAGCATCTCGAGGAGGGTATGCACCACGGCCCTCGTATTGACCCCTCTGGGGCAGACCATCCGGCATTTCCCGCAGAGCATACACTCTTTGAGTGCGTTTTTCGCGGTTTCGTACTCTCCTCGTCTGATCCAGTGCTGGACTTTTCGGAGGCTGAAGGGGGCGAACTGTCCTGCGGTGCAGGTGGCGGTACAGCTTCCGCAGCCGATGCAGAGCAGGGTAGTGGGTTCCCGTCGGATGATGCGGTCTCTGAGCTCGGGGTCGATCCGGTCGAGGTAGATGGCGCGTGGGGCGTTGATGGTAAATCCGAAGTCCATGGTTTGTCGGGTGTTATGCAGTTTGTCGGGTCTGTTTTTTTGAGGGGTGTTCCCGCCCCGGGCTACCGCAGCAGCAATACGGGCGTGCTGGGCAATGTGGGTGGCGACGGAACTGTCTGGTCTTCCGGAATCAGCATCACGGACGGTTTACGTCTGTTGTTTTATACGACAGATATGGCCTCTTCCGCTACGTACAATCGCGACGGCGGTTTTCAGTTGCGTTGCCTCTCGGAATAAACGGTGCGTGTCGCACTCACAATCGGCAGCCTCTACCCCAGCTGTGTCTACCCTAAGGCAGCCTCTACCCTGTGGGTCGGGCGCCCGGGAGGTACCGCAATTCTCGACGCGTGAGCGGCGTGTTGCGGGCCTCCCGAGGGGAGGCGTCCGGCCCGCGCGACCCTGCGGGTCGCAAAAGCTCGGCCCCAAGCACAGCCCCGTGTCTGCCTCACTGCGGCTCTGCTATCGCTCCGCCGGTGCCTTCGGGCACTCCGAAATAGCAACCTCTACTCGGTTTTCCCGCGCGCCTTGGGAAATCCAGTCAAAACGCGCAAGCGAGTTTTGACGATTTCCCTCCTAAAGCGTGGCGTGCGGGGCTTTTCAACCGTCGCCCGCTGGGATTTCATCTCGATTTTGCTCATCGCAAAACGAGTGAAATCCCTCTTTACGCGGGCGGGCGACGGTCCAGCTTTGCCTCGCCTGAAACTGCGCTCGGGCCGCGCGGGCCCCACTTAGTAAGGCGAAGAGAACCCTAACAAAACACCCAACGGGTGCGTGGACGGGAAATGCTTCGCATTTCTGCGGCAGCCTCTACCCCGTTCTCTGATCGCGCGCCTTGGGCGATTTTCTGTTTCGGCGATGAGCCGAAACAGTTGAATCGCCTCCTAAGGCGTCGGCGCGGTGCCGCTCGGCACTCGAAGGCTGGCCATGTCTACCCTAATTTGAGTCGCCCGCGGCCATTCTCGTGGGTTGGCCGAGTGCCAACCAACAGAATATGCCCTTTTACGCGGGCGGGCGACGTCGAGCTTCGAGCTGGACAGAACCGTACCTTTTGACTTCGTCTTCCTCGTGCTACCTCGGCAAATCCCGCAAGCGGTCTCTGCTCTCGGTACGCTACTCGGTTCTGAAGAAAAGGTACCCAAAAGACTTTTAGTTAGCTGCGCTACGCCTCAGGCTCCGCAATCCTCTATCTTCGTTCGCGCGCTATGTCTCAGGTTCCGCAGAACTCAGGCTTTCTGTGGGTTACCCGATGCCGTCACTCCTTGATCCACTTCCGCTCGAAGCTCAACCCCCGGTACTCCGGCGCGATCCAGACGTACATCTTGCCGATCATCTCGTTGAGCCACTTGTCCAGCGTCCGGTTCTGCTTGTCCTGGAGCGCCACATCCTCGATGATTTCGTAGTCTTGCGTCAGACTCGCCGTGTGGGTCGGAATCACTTCGTTGAGCCGCACGATCTTGTAGAGCGTGTTTCCGTTCGCCCGGTCGATCGTTTCGAACGGAGCCGAGACTTCGCCCGGCTGCAGCCGGGCGAGCGCCCGGTAGTCCATCGGGTCGAGCGCATCTTTCATGTAGCGCGGATTGGCGTACTTCGTGTCGAAATGGTCTTTGGCCTCCTTCGCATTGAACATCACCCCCCCGTTGCGGTTCGTCTGGGCGTCCATCGAGTAGAGCTGTACCGCCTCTTCGAACGCTTTTTTGTCCGTTCCGATCTTTTGGGCGAGGCTGTCGAGGAGTTTCATCTCGCGTTCCGTCTCTTCGACCGTGAATTGCGGTTTGAGCAGGATCTGTCGGAAGTGCAGCAGGTTGTCGCGCCGCGAGATCAGTTCGACGATGTGGAATCCGTACTCCGTTTCGATCACCTCCGAGACCATGCCCGGCTTCAGGTTTTCGAGCGCTTCGACGATCGGATAGACCAGCTGGTTGGCATCCCCCGGCCCCCATTCTCCGCCGTTTCGGGCCGTGCTGGGATCCATCGAGTAGAGCCGCGCCAAGGCCCCCAGCTTCTCGCCCGCCAGAATCCGGCGGCGGAATTCGAGCAGCCGCTGCCGCACTTCGAACTTACGCTCTTCGGTGGCCGGCGGCAGCCGTACGATCTGGGCGTAGACGTACTGTTCGGGAATCATCTCCATCGAGTCGACCGGCACTTTGCCGAAGAAGTCCGCCACCTCGGCATACGTCACCGTCACCTTTTTCATCACGTCGCTCTGCATCAGGCTGGCCAGCTGCATGTCTTCGGCCGCCTTTTTGAGGTCGTCCTTGATGGCGTAGATCTCTTTCCGGAACCTCTTTTCGAGCGCCTTGACCGATCCCGCTTCGAGCACCATCTGCTGGATCTGCGCTTCGATCTGCGCTTCGAGTCCGCTGGGGAGCTCCTTGTTGAGCGAGTCGGCCCGGGCCTGTTCCGAGAGGAGTTTGACGATGAGCAGGTTTTCGAGCGCCTCGTCGCGTGCCGGTCGGTCGGTGATGGTACCCGTCACGGCTCGTGCCCGGATCATTTCGTTCGTGGCCTCTTCGAGGTCGGAGAGGAGGATCTGGCTGTTTCCCACTATCGCAATGACCTCGTCGGCAATGGATTGCGGGATGACGTAAGCCGCCGAGTCCGCTGCCGGCGCCGCCGAGGCCTGCCGGCCCGGAGCGAGCAGCAGGCCGCCCAGCAGCAGTGAGGTCGAAAGGTGTCTGATTCTCATGTAGGAGAAGGTTGATTATTCGCTGATTTTGATGTCGAACCGCCGGTCGTTTCCGGCCGCCGTGTAGAGGCTGTCTTCGAGGTGTTTGAGCAGCTCCTGCCGCCTCCGGTTGAGGATGATTTTGCGGATGTTGTCCGTTTCGCGCTCTCTGGGCGAGTAGTCTCCGCTGGGCCGGAAGAGGTCGATGGCCAGCATGTATTTGTATTCGTCGTCCTCGACGTCGTAGTATCGGTGCGTGCGGAGGAAGTCGTCGAAGTTGCTCTGCGAGAAGGGGATGTGCTGGATGACGGTGCTGAAGTCCGTCCACTCGGTGCTGAAGTCTTCGGTTCGGTAGCCGTTTTTGTGGCAGATGTTGAGGAAGTCGTTCCGGTCGTTTTCGTTTTCCGATCGGAACATCTCTTCGAGCTTCTTGCTCTGCCTGAGTCCGGCCGGAATCCTTGCGATGCGGGCCTTGACGATCGGCCCGGCGAGCCGGAATCCGTTCCGGTTCGAGTCGTAGTATTCGGTGATCTGTTCCGCCGTGACCGCCGTGTCGAGCCGCTGTCCGATCCACTCCTGTTCGTAGCGGTAGGTGAGCAGGGCGCCGCGATACTCCGCCACCCGCGCTTCGATGTCCTGGGCCTGTCCCGAGAAGGCCTCTTCGGCGGCTGCGCTTTTGATCTCTCGGCGCACCCAGTTTTCGGCGATGGCCTGCAGGGCGGCGATGCTGTCCCGTGCCGTGAGCCCCGGTTCGATGAGTCCGGCGACGTCGCTGGCGTAGAGTTTCCTGTTTCCGACCGAGGCGATGACTTCGCCGCGATCGGCGTTGTAGAGTTTGAGCCGGTTGCAGCTCGGCGTGCCTGCCGCTGCGGCGAGCAGCAGCAGTCCGGCGAAGCGGGTGCGTGTCGAGAGGTGTTTCACGGTGGTGTGCGGATGTGTGCTTTCGGACAAGGCCCAAGAGCGCATGAACGAACAAAAATAGCGATTCTTTTGCGAAATCCCTAATCCCTCCGGGCCGAATCGGCTCTTTCGCGCCGGATGCGCCGCACGGCATAGAGTACGGCTGCAGCCGCCAGCGCGAGCGAGAGGGCGTAGGCGGTGTACCAGACGGGTCCTTCTCCGCCTCCGAGGATCCGTCGTTCGATGCCCGTGCCGTCGGCTCCGGGCACGAGGCCCGCGAGGATCGCGATGCCGTTGTTGATGAAGTGGATGGCGACGGTGCTGCCCAGCGAACCGGTGAAGTGGTAGATGCAGCCGAGGATCAGTCCGACGCAGCCGGCGTAGATCATCTGTTGGGGGATGAAGTGGATGGCTCCGAAGACGGCGGCCCCGATGAGGATTCCCGCGCCGGGCCCGATCCGTGCGACGAGGTTTTTCTGGATGATGCCTCGGAAGAGGAGCTCTTCGAGCAGCGGAGCGGCGACGGCGGCGGTGAGGATGGGCCAGAGTCCGCCTCTGAGGTAGTCGTCGAGCATCCGGGTATAGGTGTCGGGCATGCGGTCGGTGATGGGTGCGAGGAGGATGCCGGTGGCGAACAGGAGGATGACTCCGACGAGGATAAACGGCCCGTGGAGTTTCCACTTTTCGGGCCTGAAAGAGGGCATGAGGAGTCCCCAAGGCCTTCTGATGGCGAGTGCGTAGCCGATGGTGAGGGCGAAGCTGCCGACATAGGCGAGGAACTGGCGGAATCCGGCGTTTCCGAAGCCGTCGAGGTGTTGTGCGGCCGTTCCGAGGAGCATATTGGCGGCGCAGAAGAGGATCAGCAGGCTGAACAGCGGGAACCAGAGGCTCCGCCGGTTGTTCGTGTCGGTTTGGTTTTCGGTCATCGGGGGATCGTTTTTCGAGGGGTTTGCCCGGGGTGCGGGTTTCGACCGGACAACGAGGCTTCGCGCGGAATTATTGTGTCCGGGGGCGTTTTTTTAGGCGGATGGACAAAGAACGGGGCGAAGATTTGGGCTGACACGGCCAATTGGGAGTGCGGCACGCACCGCCCGCCCGGCGCGAGGGCAGTTCCGTCCGGTTTTAAGCTCGACCGCGCGCCGACGCCTTAAGAGGGAAATCGTCAAAATGCACTTGTGCGTTTTGACAAGATTTCCCAAGGCGCGCGAACAGAGAACGGGGCGGAGGCTGCCGCAGCGAAACGCAGTTTCGCCCGTCCACGGGACGTGGGGCCCGCGCGGCCCGAGCGCAGTACCCTCAAACCGAACCGCGCGCCACGCCTTAAGAGGGAAATCGTCAAAATGCACTTGTGCGTTTTGACAAGATTTCCCAAGGCGCGCGAAATCAAATTCCCGCCCCGGGCTACCGCCATCGAGACGTGGGCACCCTGTACAACGTTTGCAAAGAGGGTTCCATCTGGTCCACTTCGGTCAACGACAGCTATGGCGTGTACTTAGGTTTCCACGTGACGTGGTTCAACCACAGCATCGCCAATCCTCGCGGCTACGGTTTTCAGTTGCGTTGCCTCTCGGAATAATACGGGGCCTCCGGGCACTCCGAAATGGCAGCCTCTACCTGATATCGGCGGCCCCGCCCCGGGCTTCCGCGATACAGGTGACACCGGACAATTCGGCCTTCCATTAACCGTCGGTAATCACGGATACAGTTGGTCATCGGCCGGAAGCGACAGCAATAGTATGTACTTGTATTTCGGTATGCCGCATCTCCATCTCAGTCACACGGCATATCGCGGTCACGGTTATCAGTTGCGTTGCCTCTCGGAATAAACGGAAGAACAAGATTCTGCGGCTCGAAGA
>NZ_CAJTMN010000064.1 GCF_910577125.1 uncultured Rikenella sp. | reverse complement strand
GCGATGCTCACGCATCGCTGCGGCAGCCTCGGCCCAACTCCTCGCCCTACTCTCAGTCCGCCCGCCGAATGCGGCGGAAACGCATCTTCAAGACCCCCCAGAAAGCCTCGCCGAAGATCCCGCTGCTCATCTTCGAGCTCCCCCGCGTCCGATCCGTAAAGATGATCGGCACCTCCACGATCCGGAAGCCCAGCTTCCAGGCCGAATACTTCATTTCGATCTGAAACCCGTACCCCCGCATCCGGATCCGGTCGAAGTCGATCGCCCGGAGCACCTCCGCCCGGAAACAGACGAATCCCGCCGTGCAGTCCCGCACCGGAATCCCCAGCACCCGCCGCACGTAAGCCGACGCATAGTACGACATGATCACCCGCCCGATCGGCCAGTTGATGACATTCACCCCCGTCACATACCGGGAGCCGATCGCCACATCCGCCCCCTCGTCCGCACAGGCCCGCCAGAGCCGCACCAGATCCGCCGGGTCGTGCGAAAAGTCGCAGTCCATCTCGAACACATAGTCGTAGCCCCGCTCCAGCGCCCACCGGAAACCCGCGATATAAGCCGTCCCCAGCCCCTGTTTCCCCGCCCGTTCGATCAGATGAATCCGGCCGGCATACTCCTCCCGCCCCATCGCCTCACGCACCGCCCCCGCCGTTCCGTCCGGCGAACCGTCGTCGATCACCAGCAGGTCGAACGGCTCCGGCAGACCGAACACCCGCTCGATCATCGGCCCGATATTCTCGATCTCGTTATAGGTCGGAAGAATGACTACCTTTTTCATCCCTGTACAGCATCTGGATAGGACGATAAAGATAGCGGAAATTTTCCGTATCTTTGGAAAATGAATCTCCCGAGCAAGATAATCGACCGTTTTTCCGGAACACGGCGCCTGCTCCGCCGGCTCTGCTGGCTTTTCGTGCTGGCAGGCACGGTGCTCGCGGCCGACGCCCAGCCGAAAAAAGGCCGTTTCCTCGCGCTGTTCGGCGCCCGGAACTTCCGCCTCGACAACACCGTTTTCATCTCCACCGACTTCGAACACCGCAGCGTCTCGACCGAAATGGCCAAGTGGCTCCGATCGGAGGGGGTGGCGGCTTCGAACGCCTTTCACAAGGCCCGGAACCGGATCTCGTTCGTCAAAGTCGCGGCAATACCGGGAGCAAAGGGGGGCGATGCCTGGCAGATCGACGTGCGGGCCAAGCGGGTGACAGTCGCATTCACCAGCGAGACATCGCTGCAAAACGCGATCGCCGCATTGCAGGGGATGCTCGAGCGGGACGAAGCCGGACGGCGGTACTTTCCGGCCGGGACGCGGGTCGACTGGGGAGCTCGGCACAAGCCGCAGCCCAAGCGCGAGGCGGTGGCGGATGCGGCGACCGCCATGCGGACGGTAGACGAGCTGGAGACCGTTCTGAAACAGCTCAGCACCAAATCGGGCGAAGTCTACCTCATGCTGGTGAGCTCCGACAAGTGGCGGATGCAGTGTCCGTCGTTAGAGGCGGCCAGGCTGACCGACCGGCTCTACTCGGCAGACGGATACTACAACACCCGGCAGCTGGAGCAGCTGGCCGCGACCGCCAAACGCAGCCGCATCGAAGTGATTCCGACGCTGGAGCTGCTGCACGAGAACAAACCGTTCACCGAAGCGTTCGGCCACTCGGTCTTCTCGGTCGAGGGGATGCGGCTCGTGCGGGCGGCCATCGAAGACTGCATCGAGGCGATGCACCCGAACAAGATCTGCATCGGAACGCTGTCGCCGAACACCGACATGCGTTACCTGGAATTTATCTCCAGCCTCGCTTCGATGCTGGAAGTCGAGCTGGTCATTATCGAATCTTAACCATTCCGGCCTCGGAGACGAGGCCTTTTGCTTCCCATGCGAGCCCTGATACAACGAGTCGCCGACGCCTCCGTCACCGTAGACGGCACCCCGATCGCACGGATCGGAGCCGGATTGCTGATTTTGTTGGGCGTGACCGGTGGCGACACGGTCGACGACGCCACCCGATTAGCGGCGAAGATCGCGCGGTTGCGCATCTTCGCCGACGAGGCGCAGGCCATGAACCGGTCGCTGCTCGACACGGGCGGCGAGGCGCTGGTGGTGAGCCAGTTCACGCTCTACGCCTCGACCCGGAAGGGGAACCGGCCATCGTTCGTCGCAGCGGCACGGCCGGAGGAGGCGGAACCGCTCTACCGCTTCTTCGTCGAAGGGCTCCGCGAAGAGCTAGGACGACCGGTAGCCACGGGGCGGTTCGGGGCGGACATGCAGGTCGCGCTGACCAACGACGGGCCGGTGACCATCGCCATCGACACCCGGGCTTGGGAGTGAGCGCCCCTCTTCTCTGCCCGCCCATACCACAAAAACCCACACGCCATGGCGCACTTAGACGAAATCATCGCTCCGGTAGAGGCCGCATTCGAGGCTTTCCGCCAACGGCTCGACGCGGCGACGCGGTCGGAAGAGCCGTTCATGCGTCCCATCACCCGCGACATCCTGCGGAGCGGAGGGAAACAGATGCGGCCGCTGCTGACGCTGCTGACAGCGGCGCTCCACGGCGAGAACGGCCACCCGAAAGCGCTGGCGGCAGCGGTGCTGATCGAGATGATCCACTGGTCGACCCTCGTGCACGACGACGTGATCGACGAGGCATACGTGCGGCGCGGCGAATGGACGCCGGGGGCGCTCCTGCGGTCGAAATCGGCGGTGCTGACGGGAGACTACCTCTTCTCGAAGGGGCTGGGGCAGGCGGCACGGGCGGGAAGCTACGGGGCGATGCTGTCGGCGACGCGGGCCATCGAACTGATCGTGGACGGAGAGCTGATGCAGATGGAACATGCCCGGCGGATGGACACGACAGAGGCGGTCTACACGGAGATCATCCGCCACAAGACGGCGGCCCTGCTGGCCGCGGCGGCGGAGTGCGGCGCGCTGGCCGCCTGCGGCGACGACCCGCAGGCGGAGGAGGTGCGGAGGATGTACCGTTTCGGCGAGCTGCTGGGGCTGGCGTTCCAGATTCAGGACGACCTGCTCGACTTCGGTTTCTCGGCCAACGGCGATCCGCTGAAGACGGGAAAAGTGCTCTGCAACGACCTGCGGGAGCGGAAGATGACCCTGCCGCTGATCCGGGCGCTGGAGGGCGTCCCGGCTTCGACGCGGCGGCTGGTGCTAAAACATCTGCGACGGGCGGGGGAACGGAGCGCGTCGGTAGCGTGGCTGCGGGACTTCGTGGCGCAGAGCGACGGGCCGGCCTATGCGGCGGGGGTGATGAGGCGGTACCACGCGGAGGCGGTGGGGTTGCTGGAGGCCTATCCGGAGACGCCGGTGCGGCGGGCTTTGGTGGCCTATGCGGACTATGTGGTCGGACGAACTTTCTGAGACTCGATTCCAAAAGTTTACAAAATCATGATACTCATTACGAACGCGCGGATTTGCAACGAAGGGGAGCTTTTCGAGGGGTGGCTGGCGATCGAAGGGGAGCGGATCGCAGACGTCGGACGAGGGCCGGAGTGTCCGGCGGCGGTGCGGGACGGTGCGACGGAGGTGCTGGATGCGGCAGGGGCGCTGGTGATACCGGGGGTGATCGACGATCAGGTTCATTTTCGGGAGCCGGGGCTGACGGAGAAGGCGGATATCCTCACCGAATCGCGCGCGGCGGCGGCGGGAGGGGTGACCTCTTACATGGAGATGCCGAACACGCGGCCGCCGGCGGTGACGATCGACCTCCTGGAAGAGAAATACGCCCGGGCGGCGGAGGTCTCGGCGGTCAACTACTCGTTCTACTTAGGGGCGACGAACGAGAATCTGGCGGAAGTGGAGCAGCTCGATCCGGCGCGGAACTGCGGGGTGAAGGTCTTCATGGGCTCGTCGACGGGCAATATGCTGGTGGACAACGAACAGACGCTGGGAGATATCTTCCGGCTGTCGCCGACGCTCGTAGCGACGCACTGCGAGGACGAGGCGACGGTCAGGGCCAATCTGGCGGCGGCCACAGCGGCGTTCGGCGGAGAGATTCCGGTAGCGATGCACCCTTTCATCCGGAGTGCGGAGGCGTGCTACCGCTCGACGGCGCATGCCGTCGAGCTGGCGCACCGGTACGGAGGGCGGCTCCATGTGTTGCACCTGAGCACGGCGCGGGAGCTGGAACTGTTCGAGACGAGTAAACCGCTGGAGGAGAAGCGGATCACGAACGAGGTGTGTGTGCACCATCTGTGGTTTTCGGCGGCGGACTATGCGGAGCGGGGGACGCGGATCAAGTGGAATCCGGCGGTGAAGTCGATCGCGGATCGGGAGGCGTTGCGGGCGGCGGTGCGGAGCGGAGGGGTGGATGTGGTGGCGACGGATCACGCGCCGCACCTGCTGAGCGAGAAGCAGCGTCCGTACCTCGAGGCTCCGTCGGGAGGGCCGCTGGTGCAGCACTCGCTGCCGGCGATGCTGACGCTGGCCGGAGACGGGATTTTTACGATACCGGAGGTGGTGGAGCGGATGTGTCATGCACCGGCACGACTGTTCCGGATTCGGGAGCGGGGTTTCCTGCGGAAGGGGTATTTCGCGGACATCGCGATCGTGGAGCTGAACGCGCCGTGGCGAGTGACTCGCGAGGCGGAGGGGCCGGAGGAGGAGCGGATACGCTACAAATGCGGCTGGTCACCGTTCGAGGGGGTGAGATTCTCGGCACGGGTGCGCCACACGTTCGTCAATGGGGCGCATGTCTACGATTCGGGGCGGATCGACGAGGCTGTCCGGGGCGCGCGTCTGGAGTTCCGGGCGGAGTGATTGGGACTCTTGTCTGACCGGGGGGCCTGGGAAATCGGCACTTGGTCTGACTTTACGCGGGACGCCGATGTGCCGCTGAACGGGACTTTCCCGTACTATTCGGACGGCGTAGCCGGTGAAAAATATGGGACAGATAATTACAAGGCGACCAACGGTCGGTTGTACAAGGTAACCACCTCCGGTACGGGAACCCCGCTTGCCTGGTACCCCGCCCCGGGCAGCCGCTATCGCACCTCAGGCGTACTGTATACCGTCAGCAACTACGGATTCAGTTGGTCTTCAACAGCGAACGACAGTAGCGGGGTATACTTGGACTTCAGCACGCAGTACCTCAATCCCAGCTACGTGAGCAGCCGTGGCCACGGTTTTCAGTTGCGTTGCCTCTCGGAATAAACGGCGAACAAGAAACAAGGCCAAACCCCTTCGGCTCGAAAAGCCGCGGGTACAGTTGGTCGTCCGCTGTCAGCAGGACTTACTGCGTGTTCTTGGGCTTCGGCACGCAGTACCTCAATCCCTGCAGCACGGACAACCGTGCCTTCGGTCGTCAGTTGCGTTGCCTCTCGGAATAAACGGAAGCCTCGACTGATTGAGAACCCGGGCTGGTGGTGGAAACCCCGCTTGCCTGGTACCCCGCCCCAGGCTACCGCAATCTTGCAGATGGCGTGCAGCATAACGTCGGCAAGGACGGGTACAGTTGGTCGTCCGCTGTCAGCGGAACTTACGGCGTGTTCTTGGACTTCGGCACGCAGAGCCTCCATCCCGGCAACGTGGTCAGCCATGGCCACGGTTTTCTGTTGCGTTGCCTCTCGGAAGTGCGTGTCGCACTCCCAATTGGCAGCCTCTGCCCCAATAAGCAACCTCTACTCCAGTTTACCGACACAGCCTTAGCGATGCGCAAGCATCGCTCCGTCGCCCACCGGCGTTTTATTAGGGTTCTCTCTGCCTTATTAGCCGGACGCCGCCCGCGAAGGGCTGTTCCGTCCGGTTCGAAGCTCGAAAGTCGCCCGCCCGCTTAAGAGGGCATATTCTGTTGGTTGGCCAAGCGCCAACCAACAAGAATTGCCGCGGGCGACTCAAAAACGCATTAACAAACCCGCGCGCCTTTGGGTTCCTATCTCAATCTCTTTTCTTTGTTCCGCTTGGGCCGCGGGGGCCCCTACTTTCTACTATGTGGTAGAAAGTAGGCAAAGAGCACATTCAAGGGGGACTTACATCCCCCCTTGAAAATCCCCCGACGATTCTTTTAGGGTAGACACGGCCAGCTTTCGAGTGCCGAGCGGCCCCGGCTCGAAGAGCCGCAAGGGCCGGTAATTCCAGCCACCAGCTATTCACTTACCAAGCGGGTTGAAGCCTGCGGGGCCCAAAGCAACGGCAGTTGCGGGCCTCCGCTGCGGGAGGCTCCGGCCCGCGCGGTTCTACGAACCGCAAAAGCTCAGCCCAATACTTCGCCCACCCCACACCCCGATTCTCCGCCCTATTCGGCCTGTCGCCCATCCCCCCCCGAAGCCGCTACGCGGCTTGGGCAACAGGGCCGGCGGTTTTGCGAACCGCAAAAGTTTGGCCAAGCCGTCTGTCGTGTTCGGGCTGCGGCGTCGGGCCCGGGCATCGAAGATGCCCCGCCGCAAGCCCGGCGATTCCTCGCGGAATCGCACTATTCATTCTCAAAATACATTTCGTAACGCCCGTAGCAGTCCGGCGCCAGCGGAGAGCGCAACGAGCACCGACGAGTTGCAGCCCTCCGCCTGCCGGGGCGGCGGACTGCGCGACCCAAAGGGTCGCAAAAGCTCAGCCCAATCACAGTCCAATACTTCGCCCACCCCATACAACCGATTTCGCCCCGTTCGGCCTGTCGCCCAGCCCCCCGAGACGCTTCGCGCCTGGGCGACGAGGCCGGCGACCTCAAAGGGTCGCAAAAGTTCTCTCCAAGTCTATTGCAGTTTCGGGCGGCGCGCTCCCCGGGTGGGCCGAAGGCCCAGCGCGCATGCCCGGCGATTCACAGAATCGCGCTACTCGCTCTCGGCCCAAAGTCCGGGTAACAGCTCCGCCCAGCGCAGCGCGAAAACCGCGCAAGCGATTTTCGCGCCCGAAGAACCGTGTCAGCCTCACTGCGGCTCCGCTGTCGCTCCGCCACCTATCGCATTTTTCCCGCGCGCTGGCGGAAATCTTGTTAGAACCATTCACCATGGTTCTAACGATTTCCTACTCCAGCAGTCGCGCGCGGGGCATTTTAATCGTCGCCCGCCGGGATTTCATCTCAATTTTGCTCACCGCAAAACGAGTGAAATCCCTCTTTACGCGGGCGGGCGACTTTTCCTATGGGAGGGAACTGCCCTCGGGCCGGGCGGGCCCCACGTCCCGTGGACGGGAAAATGCTTACGCATTTTCACTTATCTGCTTAGTCCAATTCTTTTCCCGCGCGCCTTGGGCGATTCATTCTGTTTCGCCTCTTCGCCGAAACAGTTGAATCGCCTCCTTAAGCGGCGGCGCGCGGTGCCTTCGGGCACTCCGAAATAGCAGCCTCGACCCTACGCGCGCCAGGGGAAATCTTGTCAAAATGCGGTTGCGCATTTTGACAAGATTTCCCTCTTAAGGCGTCGGCGCGCGCACCCACAGGGTGTTTTATTGGCAACCTCTACCCTAACAGGGTGGAACTGCGCTCGGGCCGCGCGGGCCCCACTGGTAAGGCGAAGAAAAACCCTAACAAAACACCCTGTGGGTGCGTGGACGGGCGAAACGTAGTTTCGCTGCGGCAGCCTCTACCCCATTCTCTGTCCGCGCGCCGGAGAAAATGAAAAAGCAGGGCCGGGGGCTCTCCTACAATTAGGAGAGCCCCCGGCCCTGCTTCATACCTGCCCCATTCGCTAAAGAAGGGGGCAAGAGGCGGATGTTACATATCGTGCCAAGGCTTTACGCCTCAACGGACAAGCCGTCCTGAGCCGCTTCGGCGGCAGTGGCTACGGCGTCCTTAGGCCCGACGATCAGATCCTGGAACTGACGGGTACCTGTCCCGGCCGGAATCAGGTGACCGCAGATCACGTTCTCCTTGAGCTTTTCAAGCGGGTCGACCTTGGCGTTGATGGCGGCTTCGTTCAAGACCTTGGTAGTCTCCTGGAACGAGGCGGCGGACATGAAGCTGCTGGTCTGCAAAGCGGCACGGGTAATCCCCTGCAGCACCTGATCCGAAGTGGCCGGCACGGCATCGCGCACCTGCACCTCTTTCATGTCCTTGCGCCGCAACATGGAGTTCTCGTCGCGAAGCTGGCGCAGGGTGATGATCTGACCGGCACGCAAAGTCGTCGAGTCCCCCGCATCCGTAACGACTTTCTTTTCGTAGATATCGTCGTTCTCTTCCATGAAGTCCCACTTGTCGACGATCTGTTCCGGCAGGAAGCGCGTGTCTCCCGGATCTTCGATGCGCACTTTGTTCATCATCTGACGGACGATGATCTCGAAGTGTTTGTCGTTGATCTTCACCCCCTGCATCCGGTAGACCTCCTGAATCTCGTTCACGATATACTCCTGAACTTTGGTCGGCCCCTGAATGGAGAGAATATCCTCCGGCGTAATGGCCCCGTCCGAAAGCGGCATGCCGGCGCGGATATAGTCGTTCTCCTGCACCAAGATCTGCCGCGACAGCGGAACGAGGTATTTCTTCACTTCGCCGGTGCGCGAGGTGACGACGATCTCGCGGTTCCCGCGCTTGATCTTCCCAAACGAAACCTCCCCGTCGATCTCCGACACCACAGCCGGGTTGCTGGGGTTCCGGGCTTCGAAGAGCTCGGTCACGCGAGGCAGCCCCCCCGTGATGTCCCCCGCCTTACCCACGGCACGCGGAATCTTGATGAGGATATCCCCGGCAGCCACTTTGGCATTCTCCTTTACGACGATATGCGCCCCCACCGGCAAGTTGTACTGCTTCTGTTCTTCGCCGTTCTTGTCGAGAATCCGGATGATCGGGTTCTTGGTCTTGTCGCGCGATTCGATAATCACCTTTTCGCGATAACCGGTAGTTTCGTCCGATTCCTCGCGATAAGTGACATTCTCGATCACGCTGTCGAACGTCACCTTACCGCCGAACTCACTCACGATAACCGCATTATACGGGTCCCATTCGCAGAGCAAATCCCCTTTCGAGACCTTATCGCCGGTATTGACATACAGCGTCGCCCCGTACGGCAGGTTGGCGTTGTACAGCGTCGCCCCGGTATTGTTGTCCACGATCCGCAAATCGGCCAATCGGCTAATGACCATATAGACTTTCCGACCAGTGTCGTCCTTGCGTTCCACCATCCGAAGTTCATCGATCTCGATGTGCCCGTCATATCTGGCCACGATCTTATTATCCGCAGCAGAGCCACCTGCAACCCCCCCGACGTGGAACGTACGGAGCGTCAGCTGCGTCCCCGGTTCACCGATCGACTGGGCAGCAATCACCCCGACCACTTCGCCCTTCTGCACCATACGACCCGTGGCCAAGTTGCGCCCATAACATTTAGCGCACACCCCTTTCCGCGATTCGCAGGTGAGCACCGAGCGAATTTCGACCATCTCGATCGGCGACTCTTCGATCGCCTTGGCAATTTCCTCGGTAATCTCCTCGCCGGCCTTGACGATCAGCTCGTTATTGAGCGGGTTATAGATGTCGTGCACCGACGTCCGCCCGAGAATCCGTTCGTAGAGCGACTGCACCACCTCCTCGTTCCGCTTAATCGCCGTCGCCTGCAACCCGCGCAGCGTGCCGCAATCTTCTTCGTTGATAATCACATCCTGCGCCACATCGACCAACCGCCGGGTCAGGTAACCCGCGTCGGCCGTCTTCAACGCAGTATCCGCCAGCCCTTTTCTGGCACCGTGCGTCGAGATGAAGTATTCGAGGACGCTCAACCCCTCCTTGAAGTTCGAAAGAATCGGGTTCTCGATAATCTGCGCCGCTTCGGCGGTCGACTTCTGCGGTTTGGCCATCAGACCACGCATCCCGGAGAGCTGACGAATCTGCTCCTTGGAACCACGGGCCCCCGAGTCGAGCATCATATAGACCGGGTTGAAACCCTGATCATCCTCGGTCAGCTGCTTCAGCACGGTGTGGGTCAGCTTCGAGTTGGTATGCGTCCAGATGTCGATGATCTGATTATACCGCTCGTTGTTGGTGATGAAACCCATGTTGTAGTTCTCCATCACCTCGGCCACCTGGTCGTAACCGTCCTGCACCAGCGCCTCCTTCTCTTTCGGGATAATCACGGCATCGAGGTTGAAACTCAAGCCCCCCCGGAATGCCATCTTATACCCCAAGGCCTTGATATCGTCCAGGAAGTTCGCCGTCACCGCCGCGCCGCACTGCTTCATCACGTCGCCGATAATATCCCGCAACGACTTCTTGGTCAGAAGCATGTTGATATACCCCACCTCCTTCGGCACCACCTGGTTGAAGATGATCCGTCCGACGGTGGTGTCGATGATGTTCCCCGGCCCGAGCCGCAGTTTCACCTCCGCATGCAAATCGACCCGCCCTTCGTTATGCGCGATAATCGCCTCTTCGGCCGAGTAGAACACCAGTCCCTCGCCCTTCACCCCCTTGCGCGGCTTGGTGATGTAGTACAGCCCGAGCACCATGTCCTGCGAAGGCACGGTAATCGGCGCCCCATTGGCCGGATTCAGGATGTTGTGCGACCCGAGCATCAAGAGCTGCGCCTCCAGAATCGCGGCATTTCCCAACGGCAAGTGCACGGCCATCTGGTCGCCGTCGAAGTCGGCGTTGAATGCCGTACAAGCCAGCGGGTGCAGCTGCAACGCCTTCCCTTCGATCAACTTCGGCTGGAAAGCCTGGATCCCCAAGCGGTGCAGCGTAGGAGCCCGGTTCATCAAAACCGGATGCCCCTTGATCACATTCTCGAGAATATCCCAGATCACCGGATCTTTCCGGTCGATAATCTTCTTAGCACTCTTAACGGTCTTGACAATCCCCCGCTCAATGAGCTTCCGCACGACGAACGGCTTGTACAGTTCCGCCGCCATATCCTTCGGAATCCCCATCTCGTGCATCTTCAGTTCCGGCCCCACCACAATGACCGAACGAGCCGAGTAGTCCACCCGTTTCCCGAGCAGGTTCTGCCGGAAACGGCCCTGTTTCCCTTTCAAAGAGTCGGAGAGCGATTTCAACGGCCGATTGGACTCGGTCTTCACCGCATTCGACTTCCGTGAATTGTCGAACAGCGAGTCGACCGCCTCCTGCAGCATACGTTTCTCGTTCCGCAAAATCACCTCCGGGGCCTTGATTTCGATCAGCCGCTTCAAGCGGTTGTTCCGAATAATCACCCGCCGATAGAGGTCGTTCAAGTCGGAGGTAGCGAACCGCCCCCCGTCCAACGGCACGAGCGGCCTGAGTTCCGGCGGAATCACCGGAATCACGCGCATGATCATCCACTCGGGCTTATTGACGTCCCGTGACGCGCGGAATGCTTCCACTACGTTCAACCGTTTCAGCGCCTCGCTCTTCCGCTGCTGAGAGGTCTCGGTCGATGCCTTGTGCCGCAAGGAGTACGACAGCTCGTCGAGGTCAATCCGCTGCAGCATGAGTTCCAAGGCCTCTGCCCCCATCATGGCGATGAACTTATTGGGGTCGCTGTCTTCCAGCGCGCGATTCCCCTTGGGCAAGGTGTCGAGGATGTCGAGGTATTCCTTTTCGGTGAGCAAATCGCCCTCTTCCACATTCTCTGCGGCGCCCTTCTGGATCACGATATACCGTTCGTAATAGATGATCATGTCCAGTTTTTTGGTCGGTATCCCGAGCAGGTAGCCGATCTTATTGGGCAAAGAGCGGAAATACCAGATATGTGCCACAGGCACGACCAACTGAATATGTCCCATCCGCTCCCTGCGCACTTTCTTCTCGGTCACTTCCACACCGCATCGGTCGCAGACGATCCCTTTGTACCGAATGCGTTTGTATTTCCCGCAATGACACTCGTAGTCCTTGACGGGGCCGAATATGCGCTCGCAGAACAAACCGTCTCTCTCGGGCTTATAAGTCCGGTAGTTGATGGTCTCGGGCTTGAGCACTTCGCCGCTGGACTTTTCGAGGATCTGTTCGGGCGATGCCAGCGAGATGGTGATCTTCTGGTAGTTCCCGGGGGCTTTCGTTTCTTTATTATATGCCATAATGTTGCTTGTTCCTGATTCTGAATTAAATCAATCCCTTTTTTTTTTTCGGTCGGTGCGGTCGGTTTCTTGATGAACGGGAGGGTACTGTTCTTTCTGTGAACAGAAAGAACCAAAGAAACTTTAGAGGAT
>NZ_CAJTMN010000063.1 GCF_910577125.1 uncultured Rikenella sp. | reverse complement strand
CCCAGGCGTAGGCCTGCAACTCGACGGAGCTCGTTTCCGGCCTCGCTGGCTCCGACCCGCTCCGATTTCACACAATTTACAGCCAATAGCTCCACCACGTTTCGCGCGCCTTGGCGGCGACGCGCGGGGCATTTCAATCGTCGCCCGCGGCAATTCTTGCTCGATTGGCTCGCCGCCAATCGGCAGAATATGCCCTCTTTGCGGGCGGGCGACGGATTTCCCGCGCGCCTTGGGGAAATCCTGTCAAAACGCACCAGTGCATTTTGACGATTTCCCTTTTAAGGCGTGGCGCGCGGTCGAGCTTAGAACCAGACGGAACTGCCGCTTTTTGTAAAAAGCGGCACCAAAAACTTTTGTGATAGCTGCGCTACGCCTTAGGCTCCGCAAGACTCAGACTGCGGACGCCGCTGCCTACTCCTCTGCCGCGGGGTGGTACGAGACGTCGCGCCAAAAACGACGCCACCGAACCTGCTCGCGCTGGCGATCGTAGGAATAGGCTACGCGGGTCACGACGCCCAGCACGAAAACCTCAGGAATGAAGCCCCAATACCGCGAATCCATCGAGGCGGTCGTATTGTCGCCGCACGCAAAGTAGAAGTTGTCCTCGAACGTATAGTGGGTCACGATGCTGTCGCCCAGCACCGTCCGGCGCAGCGAGTCGAGCCGGGGACGGTGGCCCGTCTCGTACTCCACGGCCGCCGCATACAGGGCGAGGTTCGAACTGTCCAGCGGAATCCGGTCTCCCCGGCGCGGCACGTAGATCGGCCCGAAATCCCGGATCGTCCAACGCCCGTAGGCTGAATCGGGAGCCACCGTAAACCGCGTCTCGGGCGGGTAGAGCGACAGATCGAACCGGGCCAGCTCCCGCTGGCTGCGCGGCAGGCCCACCGTTCCCTCCACGCCGCGCACCCGGATCACGCCCCGCTCGGCATAGACCGAGTCGCCCGGGAGCGCTACGCAACGCTTCACGAACAAAGTATTGAAATCGAACGCGATACGGCCCCACCCCCGCGCATAGGGATAGTTGAAGACGATGATATCGCCGCGCTGCAACGGCCGAAGTCCCCGGTAAGTCCACCGCCGGATGTCGGGTTTCTCGGCCCCCATGCTCTCGAAACTGCGATGGAGGCGGGCGCCGAAAAGGGCCTTGTTGACGATGATCCGGTCGCCGGCCAGCAGGGTCGGATACATCGACTCGGTCGGCACGGTGAACATCTCCCAGCAGAAAAACCGCGACAGAACCATCACGCATCCCGGCAGAACCACCAACAGGAAGATCCCCACGCCCCGGAGCAGGGTCTGCCACCACTTTCTTTTGTGCCGTATGGTCATCTTTCCGTGTGTTTTACGCCTGCAAAGATAGGGTTATTCGAGCCACTTCCGCACCCGGGCGCGCATCTCGCGCACGGCGGGCGAGGAGACCCGCTCGTCGAACTCCAGCACGCGGCGGCCCATGGCACGCATCCGGTCCTCCTGGCCGCTCTCGCGGTAGAGGTCGGTCAGCAGGTAGAGCGGATAGAGGCGGCCCGGTACCACGGCCCAGGCACGGAGATAGGCCTGCTCGGCAGAGGGGTAGTCGCCGAGCGTCCGGTAGTTGTTGCCCAGCAGGTTATAGAGCATCGGATCGGAGCTGAGCCCCACGGCGCGCTCCAGAATCGCGATGCTGCCGGCCGGGTCGCCGACTTTGTTCCGCACGTTGGCCCACTCGAAAAGAAACGAGGGTTCGGCATCCAACACCGGGGCAAGGCGCTCATAGTCGGCGGCAACGGTCTCGAACCGCTCCATCCGGTAGAGGGGTTCGAGACGGCCCCACGCCGCATAAGTCCGCCTCAACGGCCACGCCGTCCAAAAGGATAACGCGCTGACGACCAAACAAAATCCGAGCACTACCCCACTCCCGATCCGGTCGCCCGCACGCACGCCGGCAACAGAACGGGTGTCGTACAGCCCGCCGATGCCGACAGCGACCAGGAGCATCCACAACACGCGAAACGATAGCAATTGCAAGGGGTAGGAAGCCGCGGCGAAGACGGACAGGGCGGCCAGTGCGGCGGCAAAACCGCATCCTCCGCTGCGCCACCTTCGCCGAAAGCCGCGGAAGGCGAAAAACAGTACGGCGACCATTAGCAGCAAACCGGGCAGGCCCAGTTCGGCGGCGAGCTGGAGGTAGTCGTTAAAGGCGGCTCCGGCACTGCCGGCGACCTGCCGTTCGCCGTCGGTGGCGTGGGGGGAGCTCAGCCAGGCGGCCTGACAGTCGCCGTAAACGCCGGCGAAGCGTCCGGGGCCGACACCGTCCCACGGCCGGTCGGCGATCATCCGCAGGGTGGTTTTCCACATCAGCAGGCGGCCGTCGGCGGAGCGGGCTTTCATGCGGTAAGCGGCGAGTGTCCCGCCGACGAGCACCAGTCCGGCGAGCGGTACGAGTACCCACACAACCCACTTCCGCCCCCGGATCCACCGCCAGAGGGGCCGGACGAGCGGTTCCCAGCCGACGATCAGAAGGGCGGTCAGGGCGCCGAGCCAGGCGATGCGGCTCTGGGTGGCGGGCAGCAGCAGAAGGGCGCCAAGCAGAAAGAGGCCCGAGAGTCCGAATGTCCAGAAGCCGGGCGAAAGCAGGAGTTTCGCCTGCCATCCCCGCCGTTCGAGGTAGCGGGCCAAGGGTCGCCCGAGCCGCACGATTCGGTCGAGGGCAATGCCGGAGACGAGGGCGAGAAAACCGCCCAACGGGGCGGGGTTATGGAAGGTGCCGGTCACCCGGAAGCGGGCGTGGTTCGAGAGGCCGTAGCCGTAGAGTTGGCGGAGGCCGATGATCTCCTGGGCGAGACCGGCGAGGAGCAGCAGGAGGATGATTCCGCGGAAGATTCGCTTGCGGTGGCGCCGGGAGCCGGACGAAAGGCTGATCCGCAGGTCGAGGTACCACACAATGAGCAGCAGGCTGCTCCACACGCCGATCCGTGGCAACGCTCCGCCACTGGCGCCGCGCAGGGCGGCATAGAGTCCCAGCGCGACGACAAGGCTGTCGCCCAGGCGGAAGCCGGTGGCCAAACGGGGTGTCGCGACGAGGGTTCGGAGGGCGGCGACGAGGGTCAGCAGGCCGACGAGGGGGAGAAAGTAGAAGAACTGGGAGCTCTCCATTCCTGCGGGGGGCAGCGCGCCGGGCACGAAGAGGGTGCCGAGCAGTGCGCCGATCAGCAGGAGGCTCGGCAGGAAGAAAAGGCGGGATGGCTGGTTGCGGAACATGCCCATATGACTCAATTCCGGTCGGGGTTGTCTTTCTCGTCCTGCCTGTCGGGCAGGGTGCCGCCGTTGGCGACGAGGCGGGCGATGGTAGACTTATACAAGTCCCACATCTTCGCGTTCCCGATCGGCGAGCCGACGAGCACGACGCGGTTCTCTCTGTCCAACAAAAAGGTGTGAAAACGGAAATCGGATGGTATGGGATTGGCGTTTAGAAATAACTTGGCACTGTCCGGTCGAATGACGACGATCTCTCGGATACGCGCAATATGGGATTCTGTTACAGCTGCTTCCATACGGGGCATCTCTCGTTCTTCGACCACAAAAAGAACCTGTACGGAGTCGATACCCGTTTGGCGCAATTCGTTGATTTTGACATGCCACTCCGGTAGTCTGAGCGAACAGACGCCGCATTCTCCTTCGCCGACGTACACGAGGATACGAGGCTGATTCGTTGTAGAAGCAGGGGGCAAAACAAGTTCCGAACGGGTCAACTCGGCCAAGAGAACGGCGTCTTTTTTCGGACTGTTGCCACAGGAAGACAACAACAGGACACTGAATATTAGTAAATAAATTGATTGTGAATTTTTCATGGATTCGGGATCAATGAACGTCACTCAAAGTGTAGAAAACCAGTATACAATCTCCGTTATCCAAATGGGACTGAATGTTTTGAGGCAGATTCTTGGCCGACGGGGATATTTGTTTGAGTAAGGCCTCGGAGTCGGGGGTGATCCAGCTGACAAATACGGAATCGTTGAGCGGATAAAATCCGGCACTGCGATCCCGAATCAGATTTTTTTCTCCGTCCAAATAAATTTTATGAGTACGTAAATCGACCAAAAATGTGTCGAATTGTCCGCCGGGCATGATGATCGATCCGATCAGATAAGGGCCGATAATAATCGGATTCCAGGCGCCGATCTGATAATAATTGAAATCTTCATCGGCTGGAAGTTCATTGATCTGACGACGTTTTTCGTAAGGGATTTTTTGACTTTTCGGAAAGTCCAGATAAATACAACCGAAAGGAATACCCTGCCGATTGTACAAATAGACAGAATCACAACCTTCCTGTGTTCGAATGATTAAAGAATCGGAAGATTCGACCAACAAGCAACGTGTGTCGTTCGGCCCGTACTTTTTTCGTTTCCACTCTTCTGCCAAACGATTATCGGTTTTATACAGGCCGTATCGGTTCTCCGGGTGCTCGCCGTAATAGATGGTACCGGTCCACAAAAAACCGGTGTCGCAAGCCGCGAAACTGGCGAAATCGGGATTGGGAAGAGGAAGATCTTCTCGGAAGCGACCGTCGAGTGTATAAACTGCCATTTTCTCGGCATTTCCGTCGACAATAAAGACCGAACTGTCCCGAATGGTGAAATCGTCTATTTTGACGACTTCTCCCGGGCCTTTCCCTGTCCGACCGATGTGTCTCAGATAGCGACCCTCCGGACTGAAGACCCGGATTCCGTAACGGGCGTTTCCATAGGAATCTTGTATGTAGATTTCATTATTGTGTATCAATATCTTGGATATACCGGACAAAAAACTCTCGGGCGTGCTTTCGAGCGGAACATACCGGATATCGGCGATTCGAGTCTGTAAGGTTTGCGAGGGCAGGGTCTCCCATTCGACAGTGCGGGTAGGAACAGACGTGCTCTCTGCAGTTGGGGTGGCGTCCGGGGAGGGGACGCAAGCACAAAACAAAACAACTGCTGCCAAACAACATATGCTGTGACGATTCATATCTTGATGTATTTTACAAAATAACGGAAATAAGCCACTCGCAGAAGCGTCGAAACTTCTGCGAGTGATTAAGCATGGCTCCTACAACAGACAATGGATGTTAATACAATCTCCACCATCCAATTTGCCCTGGCAAATTACATGGTGTGTTTTGCATCGTGGGCATATGTGTTTCTCTGGATGGCTGGGCCCTTGTACAATGGGAAACTCATCTATTTTAAGTGTTCCCATTGCTTCGAGATTCTGGAGGGTCAAGTCGGACATCTCCGGCTGTTGGGTTTGCGCTTTGAGGTAGGTCATCACCGACGCACTGCCAATCAGGGCTGCGCCGCCGGCAACCAACAGGATTTTGGTTAATTTCTTCATGGTTTCATGAATTAAACAGTTAAACATTTATCTCGCTCTCCGGCCTCGTGGCCGAATCGCGCTCTCAAATATACGGCTTTGATTTAAAATAATAAAATTTCCGTGAATCGTTTTGTTTTCGAAAATATTTTAGAACAACTTCCAGTCACCTACTCGGCGGCAGCGGCGGGCAGGGTGCCGCCGTTGGCGACGAGGCGGGCGATGGTAGACTTATACAAGTCCCACATCTTCGCATTCCCGATCGGGGAGCCGACGAGCACGACGCGGTTCTCCCGATCCAAAAGGAAGGTGTGGAACACAGGGTTCGCCGGCAGGCCGGGGTTCGAGCGCTCGAAAACCCCGGCGGTGTCGAGAAATACTGGATAATCGAAACGCATGGAACGCAATAAAGATCGAACGCTTGGGGCTTGTAGGCCATTGGCATGAAAAATAAACAATGTCTGTTCTGCAGGGATACTTGCTTCGGCCAACTCTTTCGGCCATTGATCCAGCGTACGTAAGGTACATAAATTGCATTGGGAAGACGCTGAATAAACAATTATTCTGATGCGAGACGAGTCCCGTTCATGAAAGCCACAGACAATCGTATCGCCGACAAATTGCTGTATGGATTGGGCGGCGTGTGGGTGGCAACTGTAGCTCCCGAATAAAACCGAGACAAGTAAAAACGCATATCGATAAATCATTTCTTTTCTTTGATTCTTAACAACGAATACAAACCGTTCTGATACGAGGTGGCAAAGAAGCAGTCAGCGGCATCATCACGGGCAATGGTAGTCAGCATACGGTCTGTCTGCAGTTGCCGGATCGGATTACCTTGCCAGTCGAATACGGAGATTCGGGTGGTGAATGGCTGTTCCGGGTTCTCTTTTTTTAATTCGGAACCGAGACAGCCGTTCAGCAAGGTGTATAAATAGCGATCGGTTGTGGCAACGCTTTCGAATCCGATAATGGTTTTATCACCCCATGTAATGTGCAGCGGATTTGCAGATAGTTCGACGTATTGCGGAGAATAGATTCCGGTCACGGAAGAGGAAACAACAGAGTCGGCAGTCAGGTCAAAAATCTCCAGAATAGCACCGATATAGGTGGTTTGGGCGAACTGCGTAAGGTCGGGTTTTATGTAAAGTCGCGAACCGTAAGAAAAAATGGCGGATTCGAGCTCATTATTCTGCGAAACGGTTTCGAACAGTCGAGGGAACCGATCATAGGTAAAAACGATACTGTCCGAGACAGCATCATAAATTCCGATGCGTTTCTGCGCTTCAAAACTTAATAACAGATAACGATTAGGTTGGTAAGGGACGGCTTGTGAGACGGTGGGCAACGCCGGAAGATGAATTTCCCGAAAGGAGGTCGTCAGATGTTCCAAATCATGCAAGTCATACTCTACGATTCTGTCGGTATTATAGACGGAAACAACTCCGGGGTGAGGAACAAAAAATTGCGAAGGATTAAGCAATTCGCCCGGACCCTTTCCTTTTCTCCCGAATCGACCTATGTGTCGTCCTGTCTGGTCAAACAGATTGAAGTAGTAATCCGGAGCCATTAGGTCGAGAACAACGATTAAAGAGTCCACACACTGGGATTGAATCGGATAAACGAACGGGAAATCCGAATTGAGTTCTTCAACCTCGCAAGTGTCTTGAGGAACGACAAAATCGTCTTCGAAATAAGTGATCGCATGCGATTTCGAGGGGTTGTCATGACAGGCGGCCAAAAAACCCAACAAGAGGACTAAGAAAAATGGAGGTATTTTCATGAGATTATGAGGAATTTAAGGGGTTATACGATTATAAAATCAGGGATGAGACATATTCTTCTCATCCCTAATGAACTCTGTCTAACTAATTTTTACTGCAATGATGTCGATTAACAAACGTGGATCCTAATGCACTATAGGAATAACCACAATCGCAATTGAACGAGCACCAGCCAAACCATCCATCACAACTGCTCTCAGATTCCAAGTCCTTACCTACGGCCAACGTTTCAATGTTCGCCAACGTGAGTTTTTCTTGTGCCGACATCGGCGTTTGTGCTTTAAGGTAGGTCACCACCGACCCGCTGCCAATCAGGGCTGCACCGCCGGCAGCCAACAGGATTTTGGTTAATTTCTTCATGACAACATGAATTAAAAAGTGAAAAAATAGTTTTACGCCCGATTTGAAACCGAACCGCACTTCAAACATAAACATTACAATCGAATATTCCTAATTTTCTACGAATTATTTTATTTTTAAAATTATTCAAGAATATATACCGACCATCACTGTCTCAAAGACACCTCCGTCTGTCGGTCGGTCAGGGTGCCGCCGTTGGCGACGAGGCGGGAGATGGTGCTCTTATACAGCTCCCACATCTTGGGGTTCCCGATCGGGGAGCCGACGAGCACGACGCGGTTCTCCCGATCCAAAAGGAAGGTGTGGAACACGGGGTTCGTCGGCAAACCGGGGTTCGAGCGCTCGAATGCACCGCACGAGTCGTAAAAAACCGGAGCTGTAAAACGATGGACTTGCAGGCCAGAATATAATTTTTCCCACCGGGCGGGAGCGAAAATAAACACAAATGCAGTCGCCGGAGATAAGGAGTCCATCTCTGCCATGTGTCGTTTCCACTGCGACAGAACTTTCAGGCTGCAATCGTCGCATCCCTCCGATCGGATATAGACCACTATCTTGACAGCTGCAGTCGTGTCGGGAGACCCTTGGGTTGATTCTCCGATGATCTCGATCATCAATTCTTTGGGAAAAACAACGGTTGTACCAATAAAATGGCCGATCGGCGAATGACCGGAGCCACAACTCATAAACACTGCGCACAAAATGCCGACAGTGCTATAAATCCATTTATAATTGAAAGTCATCGGAATTGAAATTGATCCGAAGCAATTGATATTCTCCGCTCTCTTCATCAAATGCCATTCCATAAATCAAGCCGTGGCTTTCATCCACGCTAAAGCATTCGATCAGGCGGCTCAATTTTAGCCGACACACCGGCCGGCCGCTCCAATCGAATACATGGATGTATGCGGAACCTTCCGCTGCAAGAGGATCGGAGGTTAAAGACTGTTGGCTAATCAGGGCATAGATGTACCGGTCGGAAATCTGCACATCGAGCACGCCCAACAGGGTCTCGTCGATGGTTCCGACCCACCGGGGACGAGTTCCCTCTATGATGCGATAAATCGGCGGTGTGAAAGCCAACAAGGTATCGGATTGAATCCGGTCTTTGTCGATCGAGAAAAGTTCCAAAGCAGCTCCGACATAACAACTCTGTACCATCTTCCGCCCGTCGCGCGTAATGCGGGTGCACGGGAAGTAGTTCCAAACGGAACGGTTGGCTTCCGCATCTTCGCTTGTCAGAAGCGGATAATCAGAATAAAGAACTCGGACACTGTCCTGCTCCAGTTTCCCGAAACGGAGCGGATCGACATGGCCGGCCACATAATAACTTCCATCGTGGGCTATGATTTGCGAGAAATAGGAGCTGTTTTGCGGATTTTGCCGGTAATCCAGATAACGAACGGAATCGTTCGACGATACGGGCAGACGGAATCGCACCAAGCGTTTCTGTCGAGCATCCCAGAGAGCCAACGACCGGTCGGTCGGATCGATCGTAGGGCTGGTTGGCATGATAACCTCGCCGGGGCCGTTCCCTTTGCGACCTACGGAATAAAGGAATCGACCGTCGCGGTCGGAAAAGACATGAAATACGGATTCCCGGTCCAGAAAATCGAAAACAATCAACAAACTGTCATACCTTAAAATCTGTTCGGGGTAGACGAACGGATAGCTGTCATTGAGGATATCTGACGCACATAGTTGCTCGGGAAGGGATTCGGGCAGAGATGTGAATGTGACAGCGGTATGATCATCCGAGGTACACCCCGTCCACACAAAAAGACCGGAAATGACGATTGTTAAAAAATATTTACAAACCATATACTTCGTCATGTAAACAACGGATCGATCTGACCATTTTACCAGATCGATCCGTGTGAGATACTTACAAATCAACAGAACACTTATGTGTTCCTTTAAAAGATCCACTTCCATAATCTGCACCACCGCAGAGGTGACATTGAACTCTGCAATGGCCACGAGTTCCGGTGCATATGACCTTAGTCTCCTGGTCGATTCCAAATTCCAACCCCATGGCTTCGATATTCGCCAACGTGAGCGTTTCCTGTGCGGAGACAGGGGTCTGTGCTTTGAGGTAGGTCATCACCGACCCGCCGCAAATCAGGGCTGCGCCACCGGCAGCCAACAGGAACCTGTGTGCGGTTTTTCGCGGGCAGCACAAAGGGATGTTCTCCGTTCATGCCATCGAGCCGCCTCTCCAAAAATAATCAATCGCCCGGAAAATACCTAAACTCAGACGAATTATTTTATTTTTAAAATTATTCAAGAATAAATAAAGCTTCGCCGCTAAAAAAGGTAGGGCGAACACTGCCGCCCTGCCCTACTCGTCCCCTCCTATCCGGAGGAGAAATTTTCGCTAAAAACCAGCCGGGTGCTGCTACTCGCCAGCCGCATCCCCGATGCCCAGCGCCGCTGCGTCGGACGGGGTAAAGGCGTAGTGCTGACCCTGCGTCCGGTTCCACGCGCCGCGCGTGAAGTCCGGAACAGCCACCGGTGCGCTCCCGTTCTCGATCGAGAGCTCCGAAAGGCCGGTCAGGCACGACATCTCGGCGGCGTCGTAAACGTCCATGTCCAGCGGCAAGCCGTTCCGCAGGCAGTAGATCAACCGGTAGTCCATCACGAAGTCCATCCCGCCGTGGCCGCCCACCTCCTGGGCCAGGGCCCCCACCTGACGGATCACGGGGTGCTGGTAGTCGGCCATCAGGCGGTCGAAGGTCTCGCGCGGAACGTAGCTGTGGCCGCTCAGGTTCTGATAATCCAGCCCCTGCACCGCCTCGTTGTCGGCTTCGAGCGAAATCCCGGGCGAGGGATACTTCTGTGCAAAGCCTTTCGTGCCGCTCACCTGATGGATCCGGCTGTAGGGCCGCGGGCTGGTCACGTCGTGCTGCACCATCATGGTCTTGCCGTTCTCGGTGCGGATCAGGGTGGTGGTGTGGTCGCCCATCCGGTAAGGGGTCTTGGCATAGGCCGAGGTGTCGCCGAACTTCTTCCGGGCATATTCGGTCATCCCGAACTGGTCGGTGTTCATCGACACGAGGGTGTTCATCTTATCGCCGCGGTGAATCCCCAGAATCTGAGAGATCGGCCCGAGGCCGTGGGTCGGATAGACGTCGCCGGTGCGGCGGGTGTTCTGCTTCAGACGCCACATGTCGGCGTAGTGCCCGGGTTCGCCCTCTTCGGCGAAGTTCATGGAGCGGAGGTCGTGCAGATAGGCCCCTTCGGTGTGTACGACGTTGCCGAAGAGCCCTTTCTGGGCCATATTCAGGGTGGCCATCTCGAAGTTGTCGTAGACGCAGTTTTCGAGCATCATGCAGTGTTTGCGGGTCTGCTCGGCGGTATTGACGAGCTCCCAGCATTCGTCGATGCTCATGGCGGCGGGCACTTCGATGGCGGCGTGTTTGCCCTCTTTCATGGCCTGTACGGCGATCGGGGTATGGGTGTCCCACCCGGTACAGATGTAGACGAGGTCGACGTCGGGCTGCGCGACCATCTTCCGCCACGCTGCGGTGTCGCCGAAGTATTCCTGCGCGGCGGGGAAGCCGTTCTGCTGCAACATGGCGTTGGAGGCTTTCACGCGGTCTTCATACACATCGCACAGGGCGACGATCTTCACGCCGGGGATGTGGGTGAACCGCCGTACGGCGTCGGCGCCGCGCATGCCGAGTCCGACAAATGCCACGCGGACGGTGTCGATCGGGTCGAGCGCGAGCCCGAGCACGTCGCTCTGCCCCTCTGCACGTTCGGGGACGGGGAGTTCGATGATGCCGTCGGCGTTCCGCTGTCCGATGCCGGAAACGGTACTATTTGAGGTAGATGTGCCGCAGCTTTGGAAGGCAAGGGTCGCGGCCAGGGCGACCGAAAGGAGTTGAACGATTCTGATTTTCATGAATTTAGAGAAGATGATTTGGGTAAGTTTATGGTTATTTGGTATGTTTGCAGACTTGGCTGAGTTCTTCGAAGAGCTTTTCGACGCCGTCGGTCATCTCGCGCCGGATCTGGGCGTAGTGTTTCTTCACCAGCGAGGGGTTGTGTTTCTCGGCGGGGCGGTTGATGCGGTCGAGGAGGGTGTTGTTCAGCTCGGCGGCTTTTTCGACGATGCCGAAGATGGCGTCGCGCTGTTCGGCGGGCTGGAAATAGAGCGCTACGTAGGCGTCCGAGATCACTGCGTTCACCAGATAGGCGAGGTCTTTTTTCAGGGTGCGGATACTTGCCATGATAAAAATTAGGTGTTTGTTTTTTGTAAATTTTCTCCAAAAGTAGTGATTCCGGCGGCAATTTCCAAGGCGGGGGGCGAAGAGTCCGAGGCCGCGGCGTCTGACACGGTGCGCCCCGGGCTACCGCGATCCGGGCAACAACGGCATATTCGGCGCCATGGGTGGCGTCGGTCTTCACGGATACAGTTGGTCGGCTGCGGTGAACGGTATCAGCGGACGATTTTTATGGTTCAACACGCAAGACCTATATCCCGCCCACACACACTATCGCGGCCACGGTTTTCAGTTGCGTTGCCTCTCGGAATAAACGGGGGCTGACACGGCCTTAGCGATGCGCAAGCATCGCCCGTCCCGCCGGGGTCACCCGGACGCCGCCCGCATAGGGCAGTCCTATCCTGTTAAGGTAGAGGCGGCCGGCCCTGTCGGAGTGCCCGAAGGCACCGCGCGCCACGCCTTAAGAAGCGATTCAACTATTTCGGCGCAAGCCGAAATAGAATGAATCGCGCAGGCGCGCGGACAGAAAACAACCTCCCCCTCTAAAAGCTCTTGCGACCCGCAGGGGCGCGCGGGCCGGAGCCACCCCAGGCGTAGGCCGGCAACTCGGCGAAGCTCGTTTCCGGCCACGCTGGCGCCGACCCGCTCCAGTACCGCCCAAAGACAACCAAGCCTCCGCCCTATTCGGCCTGTCGCCCACTCCCCCGAGGCGCTTCGCGCCTGGGCGACGAGGCCGG
>NZ_CAJTMN010000062.1 GCF_910577125.1 uncultured Rikenella sp. | reverse complement strand
CCCGGCGCGCGAACAAAGAACGGTGCGAAGATTTGGGCCGACCCAGCCGCAGCGAAACAGCGTTTCGCTGCGGCTGTGTCGGTAAAATGGGGTAGAGGCTGGCAATTGTGAGTGCGACACGCACCGTTTATTCCGAGAGGCAACGCAACTGAAGACCGCGGCCGTGTCCATCCGTAGTGTCAGTGAGGTATGTCATGTGGAAGACCAGATACACCCCGTAGCTACCGCTCACCGAGCGCGAGTAGCTGAACCCGCTGAATCCGGCATGCATCAGACCCCCGAATCGCCCATTGTTCCCGCCGTCGCGGAAGCCCGGGGCGGGCCCTGGAGCCTTTCGTCTCCGAACCCCGCTATTTTTCCTGAGGCTCCGGTTCCGAAGAGCGGTGCGCCGTCCAGTCCAGCGCCTGGATGCGGATTTCGCCCCCGTCCGGCGTGACGAGAGCCGCCCCCTCGTCCGCCACCACCACGTGGCCGATCACATCCAGCCCCGGCATTGCCAGCAGCTCCTGATGCTTGTCCAGCGGCGCCGTGAAGAGCAACTCGAAATCGTCCCCCCCGTTCAGTGCCGCCACCACCGGATCGATGTGCATCTCCTCCGCCAGCCGGAACGTGTCCGACGCGATCGGAATCCGGTTCAGGTAGATTCGCACCCCCGCCTCCGACCGCCGGCACAAGTGCAGCGCCGCCGACGCCAGCCCCCGCGTCACATCGATCATCGCCGTCGGTCGGATCTTCGCCTCCCGCAACTCCTGAACGATATCCATCCTCGCCTCCGGCTTCAGCTGCCGTTCCAGCAGATAGGCATTCTCCTTCGTCAGTTCCGGCCGGCTCACCGCGTTGCCCTTCAGCACCCGTTTCTCGCGCTCCAGCAGCTGCAGCCCCATGTACGCCGCCCCCAGATTGCCCGTCACACAGAGCAGATCCGTCGGCTTCGCCCCGCTGCGCAGCGTCAGCTCCTCCTCCGCCACCGTCCCGATCGCCGTCGCCATCAGGTTCAGCCCCGTCAGCGACGCCGATGTATTCCCCCCGATCAGCGCCACCCCGTACCTCTCCGTCGCCCGCCGGATTCCGTCGTAGAGCGCCGTCGCATCCTCCACCGAGAACCTTGCCGACAACCCCACGCTCACCGTCAGATACTCCGCCCGCGCATTCATCGCGCAGATGTTCGACACCGCCGCCGTCACCAGCTTGTACCCCAGATGTTCCAGCGGCGTGTACGTCAGGTCGAAATCGATCCCCTCCAGCAGCGTCGCCTCGCCCACCACCTCCAGCCATCCCCCGCGGTCGATCACCGCCGCATCGTCCCCGATTCCCTGCCGGATCCGCGAATTTCCGTTCGTCGTGAAAGACTCCGTCAGCCGCTCCACGAAAGCGACCTTGCCTAATTCCGATATTTCTGTCCGATTCATTTTTTTCGATTGTGTCATGTTTTGCAAAATTAAGATTAAAAAAATAACTTTACCGCCTCTTAGAGAGCGGCCGTACAGCCGCGCCGCATGATATTAAGAATTTATCGCATCATGTTGAACATCGTGTTATTCGGCCCTCCGGGGGCCGGCAAAGGCACCCAGGCCGAGAAACTCCAGGAACGCTACGGACTGTTGCACCTCTCCACCGGTCAGGCTATCCGCGACGAGATGAGCCGCGGAAGCGAACTCGGCCGGCTCGCCGCCGCTCAGATGGAAGGCGGGAAGCTCGCCTCCGATGAACTCGTGCTCGGTATCATCGAGAAATACGTCGAGGAGCACCACTCGGCTCGCGGCGTGATTTTCGACGGCTTTCCCCGTACCCTGCCCCAGGCCGAAGCATTCGACGGGATTCTGAAACGCATCGGCACGGGAGTGACGGGAATGGTCGCTCTGGAAGTGCCCGACGACGTCGTGATCGAACGGATTCTCACCCGCGGAAAGACCAGCGGCCGGGCCGACGACCAGAGCATCGACACCATCCGGAACCGGATCGCCGTCTACGATGCCCAGACCGCCGTGGTGGCCGAATACTACAAACAGCAGGGCAAATACCGCGCCGTGAATGGCGTGGGCACCATCGACGAGATCTTCGAACGGTTGTGCACCGTAGTCGACAGCTGGGAAGAGTAGGGGAGAGGACGTTCTGACATTTTTGACCCCATTTTTGACGCGAGACGTGTCTGCGGAATCAGGAAACACCCTGTTCCGTAGTGGCGTCTCGTTTTTGTATCCGGCCCCGCGCGCTGCGGGCCCTCCATGGAAAAGAACAAAATACCCAAAATCAAAGGATTATGAAAAAATACCTCATGCTGTTCGGTTTGGCCGCCCTGCTCGTCGGCTGCAAATCGGAAAAAACGACTTCGGGACCGAACTGGCCCTCTTTCGAGTCGGCCGAACCGACCTATGTCGACTATTTTACCGGATATCTCAAAGGCAGCACCGGCGCCTATACGACTGCAGTGCCGCTGACCGCCGACGGCGTGGCCGAAGCCCGGGCGGCCGTTTGGGACTCCTGGGGGCGGGCTTACAGCCGGACTGCGAGCGAGATATTGCCCGCTCTGACTCCCATGCCGGCTTATGATAAGAATAATTGGCCGGCACAGAGCGGGAGCTGGTACCTGAACGACGACAACTCCTTTTATACGGGAACGATGCCCTTCTACTACTTCTCGAAAGGCAGCAAACCGGCCGCAGGCTATCCGTTGTTCCTTTTCCTGCACGGTTCGGGTACCAGCTCGCTGGACGAATGGCATGCCGTTTACAGTTGGGCCGAATACTTTTCGGATGACAGCCCGTGTCTCTACTTTATTCCCCGGAGTCCGAAAGGAGCCGAAGGGACACGCTGGAAACTGAAATCGCGCCAGCTTGCTTGGGAACAACTGCTGTGCCAGTCCTATCTGTTCGGCGAAACCGACCCGAACCGCGTCTATTTTACCGGTATTTCGGAAGGAGCCTACGGTAGCCAGAGTCTGGCCTCGTTCTATGCCGACTATCTGGCCGGCGCAGGGCCGATGGCCGGTGGCGACGACCTGAAAGTCGCTCCGCCGGAAAACTACGCCAACATCGCCTTTACTCTGCATACCGGTGAGAAAGACGTCTCCTATTCGCGCGACCAGCTGACCCTGGCCGTCGGCGAGGAGCTCGATCAGCTGCAGGCCGCTCACCCCGGCTATTACAACCACCTGGTCGAACTGATGCCGGGAGCTGAACACGGGTTCTATTACAATGAGGCCCAGACGGCCGGATGGCTGAAATCGCAGCCCGCGCGGAATCCGTGGCCCAGGTACGTCTATTGGGAGAACTTCCCGCTCGACGAGGTGTACGACGGCGAAACCACGCGGCGTTATCGGAATGGCTTCTACAACCTGTACGTGAAAGAGCGTTCGAACGACGACGCCTCGTCGCGTTCGTGCTACGAGATGACCATCACCGGCAACACCGTCGACCTGACGGTGAACACGGTGACCTATGCCGTAGCCGAAAACGGGCCGTACAATATCCCGCTGAAATACACCAAAACCTACACTCCGGCGACCAAAGGCCGCATCGTGATCTATCTGAACGACAAACTGGTCGATCTGACCCGTCCGGTGACCGTTCTGGTGAACGGCGTCGAAAAGTTCAATGGAGTGGTCGCTTTGGATGGCGCCAACCTCGTGAACAGCTGTGCCGCCTTCTTCGATCCGGAACGTCTCTTCCCCGCTTCTGTCGAAGTGACCGTCCAGTAACCTTGCTTTTAGAGAGCTTTTGAACCTTGCCGATATCGCACAGCTTAGGTGCGGTATCGGCAATTTTTGTATACTGCTGTCAGATAGTGTAGTGTTTTTTGACTTCAGATAGCGTCTTGCGGAGCGTGAGGCGCGCGGACAGAGAATGGGGTAGAGGCTGCCGCAGCGAAACTTGCGTTTCGCTGCGGCCGTGTCGGTAAAATTGGGGTAGAGGCTGCCTGTTAGGGTAGACCCGGCCAGTTTTCGAGTGCCGAGCGGCACCGTTTATTCCGAGAGGCAACGCAATGGAAGACCGTAGGCGCGGTGGTTCGCGTTGCTGGGATAGAGGTCCGTCACGTAGAAACTCAAGTACATGCCATTGGTACTGCTGACCGTCGAAGCCCAGTTGTAACCGCCCTGGCCGACTCCCGCCAGTGCGCCATCCGCATGATTGCGGTAGCCCGGGGCGGGGCTTGTTTTTCGCGCGCCTTGGGAAATCCAGTCAAAACGTGCCGGCACATTTTGACGATTTCCCTTTTAAGGCGTGGCGCGCGGGTTTGTTTGAGGGTACTGCGCTCGGGCCGCGCGGGCCCCACGTCCCGTGGACGGGCGAAACTTGCGTTTCGCTGCGGCTGTGTCAGCCCAATAGGGTAGAGACGGCCATTTCGGAGTGCCCGGAGGCACTTTATTCCGAGAGGCAACGCAACTGAAAACCGTGGCCGCGACCGTTCGCAGCCGAAGGATTCATGCCCGTCGCATTGAATACCAGCCGCCAGGCGTTTGTGCTACCGTCGGGCACCGACGCAGACCAGACCGTACCCTCGTGGCCGACGCCGCCCGGCTTGCCCTCGCCGTAGCTGCGGTAGCCTGGGGCGGTTTACATTCAGACTCACAAAACACACAGATACAAAAAACAGCGGTTCTGTCCCGAAAGAACAGAACCGCTGTCATATCCGATTGAAAAACAGGGGCGGAAGTTATCCGATCCGTTCGACCGTCATCGTCAGCGGCAGTTCGTCGATCTCGATCTCCGACCGCTGCCGTCCCGCCGCCACCGAAACGCCGCCCTGCGCCAACGTCTGCGCCGCGATGTAATCCGCATACTTACGCACTGCCTCATCCGTCTCCGGATTCGATTCGACCACGACCCGAATCTTGTCCGTTACCTCGAACCCCTGCTCCTTGCGCAGGTTCTGGATCCGGTTCACCAGCTCACGTGCGATTCCCTCCGTCCGGAGCTCCGGCGTCACCTCGATGTCCAGCGCGATGGTCAGCGTCCCCTCCGTCGCCACCAGCCAGCCCGGCATATCCTCCGACGTGATTTCGAAGTCCGTCCGTTCCACCGGCAGCACCTCACCCCCCGCAATCCGTAGGTCATACGTCGCCGTACCGAGCGCCTCGATCGCCGCAATATCCTCCTGCGAAAAAGCTTCGACAGCCGCCGCAATCGCCTTCATCTGCTTACCGTACTTCGGCCCCAGCGTTTTGAAGTTCGGTTTGATCCGCTTCGTAATAATCCCTGTCGTCTCGTGCAGATATTCCACCTCCTTGACATTCACCTCGTTCAGGATCAGTGACTCGACCGCCTCCAGCCGCCGCTGCACCGCAGGGTCGAGCACCGGAATCATCATCTTCTGCAGCGGCTGCCGCACCTTGATGTTGACCTTCCGCCGCAACGCCAGCACCATCGACGATGCCCGCTGCGCCAACTCCATCCGCCGCTCCAGCTCTTCGTCCACCAGCGCAGCATCATAGGTCGGGAACTCTGCCAGGTGCACCGACCCCGCTTCGTTGTGCGTCAAATCCCGATAGATTCTGTCCGAGATGAACGGCGCGAACGGTGCCACCAGCAGCGAGACCGTCTTCAGACAAGTGTACAGCGTCTGGAACGCCGCCAGCTTGTCTCGCGTCATTCCCCCGCCCCAGAACCGTTTGCGGTTCAATCGCACATACCAGTTCGACAAATTCTCATCCACGAACGTTGCGATCGCCCTCGCCGCCGGCGTCGGGTCGTACGCCTCCAAAGCAGTCGTCACATCTTTGACCAACGTATTCAGCAGCGAAATGATCCACCGGTCGATCTCCGGCCGTTCCGCCACCGGAACGAAATCCGCCGCCAGAGAATCAGCCGTGAACCCGTCCACATTGGCATACAGCGCAAAGAAGCTGTACGTATTATATAAGGTGCCGAAGAACTTGCGCCGCACCTCGTCCACCCCGTTCGTGTCGAATTTGAGGTTGTCCCACGGCTGCGAGTTCGAAATCATGTACCACCGCACCGCATCCGCCCCGAATTTGTCCATCACCTCGAACGGATCGACCGCATTCCCCAGCCGTTTCGACATCTTGTTGCCGTTCTTGTCCAGCACCAAACCGTTGGAGATGATATTCCGGAACGCCACGCTGTCGAACAGCATCGTTGCCAGCGTATGGAGCGTGAAGAACCACCCCCGGGTCTGATCCACCCCCTCGGCGATGAAGTCCGCCGGGTAAATCTTCCCCTTAAAATCCACTTCGTCGACCTCGAACGGATAATGCACCTGGGCATACGGCATCGCCCCGCTGTCGAACCACACGTCGATCAGGTCCGGCTCCCTCCGCATCGGTTTCCCCGTCGATGAAACGAGGACGATGTTGTCCACATACGGCCGGTGCAAATCGAAACTGTCGTAATTTGCTTTCGAGAAATCCCCCTCCTTATACGAGGCCAGCGGGTTTTCCGTCATCAACCCCGCCGCAATCGCCCGGTCTATTTCCTGTTTGAGCTCTGCCACCGAACCGATACACTTCAATTCACTGTGATCCTCCGTCGCCCAGATCGGCAGCGGTGTTCCCCAATACCTCGACCGACTCAGGTTCCAGTCCACCAGGTTTTCGAGCCACTTCCCGAACCGTCCCTCGCCCGTCGACGCCGGCTTCCAGTTGATCGTCTTGTTGAGTTCGATGAGTTTGTCCTTCACCGCCGTCGTCCGGATGAACCACGAGTCCAGCGGATAGTACAGCACCGGTTTGTCCGTCCGCCAGCAGTGCGGATAGTTGTGCGTGTGCTTCTCGATCTTGAACGCCTGATTGTTGGCCTTCAGCATCATGCAGATTTCGACATCCAGCGTCTCGTCCTTCTCCGTCTTGGCCGGATCGTAGGCATTTTTGACGAACTTGCCCGCAAACTCACCATACGACGCGTCCACATACTTGGCCACAAATTCCGGATCGAGGTCATCCGTCAGGAAGAATTTCCCCGTCCGATCCACCATCGGCTGCCACTTGCCCGCCTTATCCAGCAAGAGCATCGGCGCAATCCCGCTCTGCTTCGACACCCGGTCGTCGTCCGCCCCGAAGGTCGCCGCGATGTGCACGATCCCCGTCCCGTCCTCGACCGTCACATAGTCCGCCACGATCACCCGGAACGCATCTCCGCCCAGCTCCGCCAAAGCGGGTTTGATCCACGGAATCAGCTGCTCATACCGAATGCCCTCCAACTGAGAACCCGTATATTCACGAACAACCGTATACTCCGTAATCTTGGCCCCCGCCATCGTCTTCTCCAGCAGATCTTTGGCAAGTATAACGGTTTGTTCGATTCCTGTGTACGGATTGGTGCAGATCACCTGCACATACCGGATATTCGGCCCCACCGCCAGCGCCATATTGCTCGGCAGCGTCCACGGCGTGGTCGTCCATGCTAAGAAATACAAATCCCCCTTAACCGCAGCATCGCCACCCGCAAAAAGCGCCTCGCTCCGCTCGTCGCGAATAATCTTGAACTGTGCCGTGCAGGTCGTATCCTTCACATCCCGATAGCACCCCGGCTGGTTCAGCTCATGGTTGCTGAGGCCCGTCCCTGCCGCCGGCGAGTAAGGCTGAATCGTATACCCCTTGTACAACAATCCCTTCTCGTACAGCTGCTTCAGCATCCACCACAAGGTCTCGATATACTTATTATCATAGGTGATATACGGATTTTCCATATCCACCCAGTACCCCATCTGCCGGGTGAGCTTGTTCCATAGCCCGGTGTATTCCATCACCGCTTTGCGGCACTGACGGTTGTAGTCCTCGATGGAAATCGTCTTCCCGATATCCTCTTTCGTGATCCCGAGTTTCTTTTCGACCCCGAGCTCCACCGGCAGTCCGTGCGTATCCCACCCCGCTTTCCGGTGCACCAGAAAACCTTTCTGCGTCTTATACCGACAGAACACGTCCTTGATCGTCCGGGCCATGACGTGGTGAATCCCCGGCACTCCGTTTGCCGACGGCGGCCCCTCGTAGAACACGAACGTCGGGTGTCCTTTTCTGGTTTCGATGCTTTTCCGGAAGGTCTCCTCCGCATCCCACTGCGTCAGCACCTCGGCCCCGAGCGCAGCCAGGTCGAGACCTTTGTATTCGGTGAATTTTTTACTCATGGAAGTCTTGTGATTTCAGCGATTGACAAAGGTACGGAATTTCCGGGAAAAAGTCTTCGGGAGCAGTCGTTCGGGATTTGGCGAGGGAGTTTTCGCCCGTGCGCGGCCAGAGAAGCGGCCAGAGAAATAGGGTAGAGGCTGTCCATTCCGAGTGCCGGGAGGCACCGCCCGCCCGGCGTAAGGGCAGTCCCATCCGGTTGGGGTAGAGGCGGCCCTGTCGGAGTGCCCGCCGGCACCGCGCGCCGACGCCTTAGGAAGCGATTCAACTGTTTCGGCGTGAGCCGAAAGAGAATGAATCGCCCAAGGCGTGCGAACTAAAACTCGCCCCGTCGCCCGCCCGTGTAAGAGGGCATATTCTGCCGATTGGCGGCGAGCCAATCCGGCAAGAATTGCCGCGGGCGACTGAAAACCGCGCGCCACGCCTTAAAAGGGAAATCGTCAAAATGCACCTGTGCGTTTTGACAAGATTTCCCAAAGGCGCGCGGACGAAGAACAAGGGTATAGGCTGCCAGCGTTCGAGTGCCGAGCGGCACCGGCGGAGCGACAGCGGAGCCGCAGTGAGGCGGACACGGGGCTTTGCTTTGGGCTGGAAGCGAGTAGCTGAGGCCCCGTGGTAACGGTCGGCCCGCAGCCCCCGGATGCGAAGGGCCGAAATACTCCGCTCATGCTCCGTATTCGTTCTCCGCTGGCTGCGGCCGAAAACAAATTGGCCGTGCTCTTGCGACCGTAAGGTCGCGCAGTCCGACGCCATTCCCGGCGGAGGGCTGCAACTCGACGGAGCTCGTTGCACTCTCCGCTGGCGCCGAACTGCTGCTGGGGTAACAGCTGTAGGCGGAGAGCGAGTATCGCGATTCTGCGAATCGCCGGGCTTGCGCGCCGGGCCTTCGGCCCACCCCCGGAGCGCGCAGCCCGAACGGGGTAGAGAATTGGGCAGAGTTCTTGCGACCCATTGGGTCGCCGGCCCTGTCGCCCAGGCGCGAAGCGCCTCGGGGGGGTGGGCGACAGGCCGAACAGACGGAGAATTAAGCGGTGCTTTTGCGGCTCGCAAAGTTCCAGCACCAAGGAGGTCGCCGTTACTTGAACAAAATCCGCCGGGGGATTTTCAAGGGGGATGTGAATCCCCCTTGAATGTGCTCTTTGCCTACTTTCTACCACATAGTAGAAAGTAGGGGCCCCCGCGGCCCGAGCGGAACAGAGAGAAGAGGTAAACTAATCACCTCGACATTAACAGCCACCCGACATTAATTCGCAAACATCGAGTTCTGTCCGCGCGCCTTACGCGATTCATTTTATTTCGGCTTGCGCCAAAATAGTTGAATCGCCTTTTAAGGCGTCGGCGCGCGGTCGAGCTCTGAACCGGATAGAACTGCCCTGCGCGGGCGGCGTCCGGGTGACCCCGGCGGGACGGGGCGATGCTTGCGCATCGCTAAGACCGCCTCGCCCCCGTTTATTCCGAGAGGCAACGCAACGGAAAACCGTGGCCACGGTAGTCCACGTAGCTGGGATTGAGGTACTGCGTGTTGAAGTCCAAGAACACGCCGTTAGTCCCGCTGACAGCGGACGACCAACTGTACCCGTGGCGGCCGACGTACATCAGACCGCCTAACCGCCCATAGTTGCCTGCGTCGCGGACGCCCGGGGCGGGGTGTTGGGTTTGAGCGTTCTCCCGCGCGCCTATGGGAAATCTTGTCAAAACGCACAGGTGCATTTTGACGATTTCCCTTTTAAGGCGACGGCGCGCGGTTGGTTTGAGGGTACTGCCCTTCCGCCGGGCGGGCGGTGCGTGCTGCACTCCCAATTGGCTGTGTCAGCCCCGTTTATTCCGAGAGGCAACGCAGCTGACGACTGTAGGCACGGCGGCCCACGCTGCTGGGATTGAGGCTCTGCGCGCCGAAGCCCAAGAACACGCCGGTAGTCCCGCTGACAGCGGACGACCAGCTGTAACCGCTGTAGCCGACGTCGCTCAGCGCGCCCGAGGTGCTGCTACGGTAGCCCGGGGCGGGGTACCAGGCAAGCGGGGTTCCCGTGCCCGAGGTGGTTACCTTGTACAACCGACCGTTGGTCGCCTTGTAATTACCAGCACCGTATTTCTCGCCCGGCACGCCGTCCGAATAGTACGGGAACGTCCCGTTCAGCGGAGTCGTGGCGTCCTGCGTAAAGTCAGACCACGCCATCAAAAAGTGAACAGCCCTCCGTCCGAACCCTCTCCGCCCGATGCCTATTTTTTATAGAACGGCGGCCGCACCACCTGCGCCTTGATCTGTTTGCCTCGAATGACAATCGCGATCTCCGTCCCCGGCTTTGCGAACTCCGGCCGGACATACGCCATTCCGATTCCCCGTTTGAGACTCGGCGACTGCGTGCCCGAAGTAACTGTCCCGATCGGTTCGCCCGTTGCCGAAACCACTTCGTACCCGTGCCTCGGAATCCCCCGTTCGACTATCTCGAATCCGATCAGCTTGCGTGCCACACCCTGCTCTTTCTGAGCCGCCAAAAGCGTCCGGTCGATGAAATCCCCTTTCGTGTCGTTGAATTTCGTGATCCATCCCAGTCCTGCCTCGATCGGCGATGTCGTGTCGTCCAGGTCGTTGCCGTAGAGACAGAACCCCATCTCCAGCCGCAGCGTATCCCGCGCTCCCAGTCCGATGTTTTTCAGACCGTATTTCTCACCCGCTTTCCACAGCGCCGCCCACAATTTTTCCGCATCCTCGTTGGCCACATAGATCTCGCATCCTCCCGCCCCGGTGTATCCGGTAATGGAAAGGATGGCATTCGGAATCCCCGCCACCGTCGTCTTGCAGAACGTGTAGTACTCCATCGACTTCACGTCCCGGTCCGGACACAGCTCCTGCACCAGCTCCATCGCCCGCGGCCCCTGTACCGCCAGCTGGGCGATCTCGTCCGAAGCGTTATAGAACTCCTTGCCCGGCGTCAGTCCGAATTTCGGCGCATGGTTGCACAAAAAGTCCCAGTCTTTCGCCGCGTTCGCCGCATTCACCACCAGCAGGTAGGTCTCCGCATCGATCCGGTAGACCAGCAGGTCGTCCACAATCCCGCCTTTTCCGTTCGGAAAGCAGGAGTACTGCACTTTCCCGTCGTAGAGCGTCGAGACATCGTTCGAAGTGACGTATTGCAGAAACGGCAGCGCTTTCGGCCCCTTGACCCATATTTCGCCCATGTGTGAGACATCGAACACTCCGACCCCCTCGCGCACCGTCGCATGTTCGTCGTTGATGCCCGTGAATTCGATCGGCATGTTGTATCCCGCGAACTCCGCCATCCGGGCTCCCGCCGCCACATGTTTTTCGGTAAAAGCAGTCGTTTTCATGATTGTAGTTTGAGTTTTCGGTTTGAGATTTGCAGGGAACAGTCGTCCCGGCTATCCGGACAAAGTTAGGACTTCTGGCCGAGAAACCGGCTTTTTTGTCGCGAAATCGTCCCCCGCGTGCGACGAAGCTTAAGGATTACGGAGCCTAAGGCGTAGCGTGCGAGCAATGGATTGGGCTGCCCCAGCCATTCGCCCACCGCGGGCACGCGGGGCCCGCCCGGCCTGAGGGCGGTTCCGTCCGGTTCAGAACTCGACCGCGCGCCGATGCTTAAGGAGGCGATTCAACTGTTTCGGCGACGAGCCGAAATAACAATGAATCGCCCCGGCGCGCGAACAGAGAACGGGTGACAGAGTAGGGCAGAGGCTGCCGCAGCGAAACGCAGTTTCGCCCGTCCACGGGACGTGAGGCCCGCGCGGCCCGAGCGCAGTACCCTCAAACCAACGCGCGCCGCCGCCTTAAAAGGGAAATCGTTCAAACACGTAGTCGTGTTTGAACAAGATTTCCCCCAGGCGCGCGAAAAAACACAACCGGTGGCGGAGCGACAGCGGAGCCGTAGTGAGGCGGGCACGGGGTTGTGCTTTGGGCTGAGAGCGAGTAGCGCGATTCCGGGAGGAATCGCCGGGCATGCGCGCTGGGCCTTCGGCCCACCCCCGGAGCGCGCAGCCCGAATTTGCAATAGGTTGGGCTGAACTGTTGCGGCCCGTAGGGCCGCCGTCCTCGGCGAGAGCGACGCTTTAGCGGCGCGAGGGGGGCGCGCCGAGGACGAACGGGCGGAGAATTGGGCTGAGCGGGAGCGGGCCTACGCCTGGGGTGGCTCCGGCCCGCGCGGCTCTTCGAGCCGCAGGGTTGTAGTCGTGTTTCCCGCGCGCCTTTGGGAAATCTAGTCAAAACACGCAAGCGAGTTTTGATGATTTCCCTCTTAAGGCGTGGCGCGCGGTGGTTTGAGGGTACTGCCCTCGGGCCGGCCGGGCCCCGCTTAAATAAGGTAGTGATAACCCTAGTAAAAGCCCCTGTGGGGCCCCGCGGTGGGCAATTGGCCGTTTCTACTTCTAAGAAAATCGCCGGGGGATTTTC
>NZ_CAJTMN010000061.1 GCF_910577125.1 uncultured Rikenella sp. | reverse complement strand
CAAGCGGTCTCTGCTCGCGTAACGCCGCTCGGTTCTTCAGAAAAGGTACGGTTCCCTGCGGGTAGGTGCAGAAATAGAACGGTTAAAAAAATAAAAAGGGTTTCGAGGTTGGGAAACCCCAAGAGGAGTCCCGCGCGATATCGCGCTACCTGTCGAAAGCCTTTTTAAACTGCGATACCATGTCCGTCCGCGCCGCGCGTTCGGTCAGTCGTATCATATTTTCGATGGCCTTGGCCGACGAGCAGCCGTGGCCGATGATCACGGTCGAGTTGATCCCCAGCACCGGGGTTCCCCCGACGTTCTCGTAGTTGAGTCCTTCAATGAAAGGATGTGTCTCCTCTCCGTCCCCTCCCGCCATGATCAGGTGGAAGCCTTCGATGGTCTTGAGCAGTGTGTTGCCCGAGAAACCGTCGCACACCACCACGTCCGCCACTTCGCCGGTCAGGAGGTGTTTCCCCTCGACATTCCCCACGAAGCGGTAGTCTCCCGCCGCCGCGCGTTCCGCCATCAGCGGATAGGTGGCTTTGGTCAGCAGGTTGCCCTTTTCCGGCTCTTCGCCGATGTTGAGCAGGGCGACTCTCGGTTCCTGAATTCCCAGCGTTTCGCGGGCGTAGATGCTCCCGATCAGTCCGTATTGCGCCAGCACTTCCGGTTTGCAGTCTGCGTTCAGCCCGACGTCGAGAATCAGAACGTCTCCGCCCCGCGCATTCTTGCAGACGGTCGCAATGGCCGGCCGAATCACGCCTTTGATCTGTCCCACCGCCTGCATGCAGCCCACCATCATCGCTCCCGTGCTCCCCGCGCTGGCAAAGCCGGCGAGGTCGCCGCCGCACAAGTGTCGGAAGCCGACCACGATACTTGAGTCGTGTTTTTGTGCAAAGGCTTTGACCGGGTGGTCGCCCATTTCGATCGTTTCGGAGGTGTGGACGATCTCCACGCGGGGATCATCCGCCACGCCGTGCGTGTCGCAAGCCCGAATGGCTTCCCGGTCGCCGAAAAGGACGAGTGTCGTGTCGGCCGACAGATGCGGCAAGGCCGCATAAGCCCCTTCCACAGTCACCTGTGGTGCATAGTCGCCGCCCATGGCATCGAGGCCTATTCTCATAATCCGATGACGTTAGGTTTGTGGGACGAAAGAGCGCGGGGCTCCCGCGTGGGATTGCGACTCTTTGTCCGGAATAGCGGTGGCAATCTCGGAATTGCCGGTGTGGTGTGGAGGTGGCGCGCAGTGCGGTGCCGGAAAGCGCCGGGCTGCGCGGAACAACGAAAGGAGAATCCTTATTGTCCCTTAACGTCCATCGCTTTCTTGCCGCGGTAGAAGCCGCATTCCGGGCAGACGCGGTGGAAGAGGATCTGTGCGCCGCAGTTCGAGCAGGTCGACAGGGTCGGTGCAACGGCCTTATAGTGAGTTCTTCTCTTGTCCCGACGGGTCGATGAGACCTTGTGTTTAGGATGTGCCATTTCTCTTGAGTTATTTCGTTATTTATTTTTGTCTTCTTCGTGTGCCAGCTCTTTGAGCGCGGCGAAAGGGCTGTCCGCTTCGTCAGCGTCTGTTTTTCCGGCCAGTGCGTCGAACTCCTCTTCGGAAACGATCCGGAACCGCCTGAGCATCTCCTGGTTGCAGTCTTTGAGCTCGGGATGCACCCGCTGGAACGGCAGGGAGAGCATAATGCTCTCGTAGATATATTGTCCCAGGTCGAGCGTATCCTCTGCCGGCGAAATCCACAGGATATCCCCGTCGCTGTTATTGGCCTCGCGATGCGCGTCTCCGGAGTACCGTTCTCCCTCCGGAATCGAGTCGCTGATTTTGACCACCGGCTGCCCTTCGAAATGCACCGGGCATTCGAATTCGTCCAGACAGCGGTCGCAAGTCAACCGTACGTCCGCGTCGATTTTCACCCGGAGTTCGATCATCGAGGCATGCTTGACCGCCTCGACCTCCGCCGTGCCCCGTCCCTGCGTAATCTCCGACTCCGGCCACCGGGCGAAAAAACGGTCGTCGATCGGGAAGGTATAATGGTACCTCTCCCCGGTCTTAAGACCGTGAAAATCTATGTTGTATTTGGCCTGTTCGCTCATCTGAGGTCTACCCGGTATCGGGCAAAGGTAAGCATAAATTCGCAATCCGCAAAAGACGGCGGCGATTTAGCGGTTTTCAGCGGCGGCGAGCATCGAGAGGTCGCAGAGTACGATGGCTGCCATAGCTTCGGCGATCACCGGCACGCGCAGGGCGATGCAGGCGTCGTGTCGGCCGCGCACGACGAGGGGTTCGACGCGCTGGTCGCCGAAATGGAAGGTCTCTTGTTCGCGGGCGATGCTGGAGGTGGGTTTCACGGCGATCCGGAAGCGGATCGGGTTGCCGTTCGTGATGCCGCCGTTGATGCCGCCGGCGTGGTTCGTCCGGGTGGTTCCGTCGCCCGCCACGATCGCGTCGTTATGTTCGCTGCCGCGCATCCGGGCTGCGCCGAAGCCGGAGCCGAATTCCACGCCTTTCACGGCCGGAATGGCGAACAAGGCGTGGCTGAGCACGGATTCCACGGAGTCGAAGAAGGGTTCGCCCCAGCCGACGGGTACGCCGGTGACGGTGCCTTCCACGATGCCGCCGATCGAATCCTGTGTGGCGATGGCCTGTTCCAGGGCGGTTTCCATCTCTTTCGGGTCGGTGCGGCCGCCGATCTCGGCGAGGCGGCTTTCGATCCGGATGCCGTATCGTTCCAGTACTTTCCTGGCGATCGCTCCGGCGGCGACGATGCCGAGGGTGATCCGGCCGGAGAAGTGGCCGCCGCCCCGATAGTCGTTGTAGCCGTGCCATTTCTGGCGGGCGACGAGGTCGGCGTGTCCGGGCCGGGGCTGGGTGACGAGGTTGGAGTAGTCGCCCGATCGGGTGTTTTCGTTTTCGAAGAGGATGGTCAGGGGCGATCCGGTGGTATGTCCGTCGAACAGACCGGAGACGATGCGGGGCAGGTCGGCCTCTTTGCGCGGGGTGGTTCCTTTGGCTCCGGCGCGCCGCCGGTCGAGGTCGGGCTGCAGGTCGGCTTCGCTCAGGCTGAGCCCGGCGGGCACGCCGTCGATGACGATGCCGACTTGCGGGCCGTGCGATTCGCCGAAGATGGAGAAACGGAAGATGCGTCCGAAACTGTTCATAATCTTTCTGTTACTTAACGGTTCTGCGGGATTCAGGGTTTAGGGTGGCTCGGGTGTATGCTCATGCCGTGTATAATGTGTCGAGGTCGTCCCAGAAGTGCGGGTAGGACTTCTCGACCGCCTCCGCATGGGTGATGGTCACCGGCCGGTCGGCGCGCAGGGCCGCTACGGCTGTCGCCATCGCGATCCGATGGTCGTTGTGGCTGTCTAAGCGGGGATCGCGCACGGTCAGCGAACCGTCCGAGGTCGAAATCCCGCGGATCGCCATCGTGTCCGGCGTCGAGAGGTCGATCTCCACCCCTAATTTGGCGAACTCTGTCGCTAAGGTCGCCGCCCGGTCGCTCTCTTTGTGCGTCAGGCGGTTCGTGCCGCGCAGGACGGTCGTCCCGCTGCAAAAGGCGGCCAATGCCACCAAAGCCGGAAAGAGATCGGGGCAGTCCGTGGCGTCGAATTCGAAGCTCCGCAAGGTCGCCGGCCGGCCGACTGTCCAGAGATGGCCGCTCGAAGCCAGAATAGCGCCCGCCCGTTCCAGAGCGGTGATGATCGCCCGGTCGGCCTGCAACGAACGCGGGTTGAGATTCTCTACGATGATCCCTGCGCCGCGGAGCTCGGAGGCGATCGCGCCGCCCACCAGCAGACAAGAGGCACCGCTCCAGTCCCCTTCGATCGAGCAGACGGTGGGCCGGTACTGTTGTCTGCCCGGAATCACGAATTCCGTGTAGTCCGGTGCGTGCGTGACCTCGATGCCGAACGTCCGCAGCACCTCTAAGGTCATCGCCAGATAAGGGAGGCTCCGGGGCTGCCGCACGAGCAGCCGGGTCTCGGCCTCCGACAGCGGGGAGGCCATCAGCAGGCCGGTGATGAATTGCGAGCTGAGCGAGCCGTCCACCTCGACGGTGCCGCCCCGCAGCGGCCCGCTGACGGTCAGGGGGAGACAGCCGTTTGCGCCGTCGGTCACGGTGGCGCCGAGTCTCCGGAGGGGGGCGACCATCGATGCGGCGACCGGCCGGCGGAGGATCGAGCCGTGGCCCGTAATGGTGATCGGTGTGGGGCTCTGGGCGGCGATGGGGGTGAAGAGCCGGGCCGAGAGGCCCGATTCGCCGATGTGTAGCTCGGCGGGAGCCTGCCGCAGGAAGCCGCCCTCGATGTAATAGGTGTCGCGGTTGTCGCCGTAGCGGACGGAGGCGCCCAGTCGCTGGATGGCGTCCAGAGCGGCCGAGGTGTCGTTGCAAAGGCCCATCCGGCGCAGCTCGCTCCAGCCGGCCGGGTGGGCCGATTCGGGGACGAGAAGGGCGGCGGCCAGGGCGCGCTGGGCGTAGCTCTTGGAGGTCGGCGAGGCGATGCGGCCTTGTAGTTTGCCGGGTATGATCTCTTTGATTGTCACGTTGCTGTGGCTTTGTTGTATGTAATGATGCAACATTTTGTTACAATGTTGCATCATGTTGTAAAGTTACAACATAATATTGTAACGGGCGGCACGTCGGGGGTCAGGGTTGTTCGCGGCGCAGGTATGCGACGACGGCCCGGGCTGTGGAGGCTCCGTCCACGGCGGCGGAGATGATGCCGCCGGCATAGCCGGCTCCTTCGCCGGCGGGAAAGAGACCGGAGACTTGCGGGTGCATGCAGCTTTCCCGGTCACGAGGGATCCGGACGGGGGAGCTGGTGCGCGATTCGATGCCGATCACCTGGGCGTCGGGGGTGACGAAGCCGCGCATCTTCTTGTCGAACTCGCGGAAACCGGCGCGCAGGGCCTGGCTGATGAAACGGGGCATCCATTTGTCCATGTCGCTGGCGGTGACACCCGGGTGGTAGGAGGTGGGCAGAGTCTCGCCGCATTTCGTGCCGCGGACGAAGGCGTCGAGCCGCTGGGCGGGTGCGATCTGGGCGCCGCCGCCCTGGGCGTAGCCCATCTTCTCCAACTGCTCCTGAAACCGGAGACCGGCGAGGGGGCCGAAGTGGGGCACGAGGTCGGCGTAGTCTTCGGGCAGAATCTGGGTGACGATGCCGGAGTTGGCGAAGATGTTGTTCCGGCCGGAGGGGGACATGCCGTTCACGACGCATTCGCCGGGGGCGGTCACGGCGGGGACGATGAAGCCGCCGGGACACATGCAGAAGCTGTAGACGCCACGGGTTTTCGGGGCGTGAGACCCGGTGAGGCCGGAGGGTACCTGGGCGACGAGGCTGTAGGTGGCGGCAGGCAGTGCCGGGTCGGGGGTCTTGTATTGGATGCGGTCGATGAGCTCTTGGCGGTGTTCGACGCGGAGGCCCATGGCGAAGGGCTTGGCTTCGAGGAGGATCGACCGGCGGTGGAGGAGTTCGTAGATGTCGCGGGCGGAGTGGCCGGTGGCGAGAATGACGGCGGAGGCTTCGATCCGGCTGCCGTCGCGGGTCGTGACGCCGAGGATCCGGTCGCGGTCGGGGCTGAGGAGCAGGTCGGTGACGCGGCTGTCGAAAAGGATCCGGCCGCCGGCGTTCAGGATGGTTTGGCGGATGGCGGCGATCACGCGGGGCAGGCGGTCGGTGCCGATGTGGGGGTGGGCGTCGTAGAGGATGGATTCGTCGGCGCCGTGGTGGTGCAGTATTTCTAAGGATTTGCGGTAGTTGCCGCGTTTTTTCGACCGGGTGTAGAGCTTGCCGTCGGAGTAGGTGCCGGCGCCGCCTTCGCCGAAGGCGTAGTTGGAGTCGGGGTCGACGGGCTGGTTGCGCTGGATGGCGGCGATGTCGGCTTTCCGGGCGGAGACGTCTTTGCCGCGTTCGAGGAGGATGGGGCGGTAGCCGAGTTCGATGAGTTCCAATGCGGCGAAGAGGCCGGCGGGCCCGGCGCCGATGATCAGGGCTTGGCGGGAGGGGGGGAGGTTCGAGACGTCGCCCCATTCGAGGTGGACGGGGTCGGGACGGCCTTCCCGGTCGAGCCAGAGTTCGACGGCGAGTTGGATGCGGACGCCGCGGAGGCCGCTGGTGTGTCGCCGGGCGTCGATGGAGCGGCGCACGATGCGGCTGAAGGCGATCTCGTCGGGGTTGCGGATGCCGGCGGCCTGGCGGGCGGCGGCTTGAATGGCGGCGGGGTCTTGGGCTTGGGCGGGGCTGAGGGTGATTTCGACGGTGAGGGGCATAGCGGGGTTATTTGATGGGATATGGTAGGGGGCTCGACACTCGAAGCTGGCCGTGTTTATCTTATGTTTATGGCCGTTTCCGTTTATTCCGAGAGGCAACGCAACTGAAAACCGTGGGAGCGGGCGACTGTGTGGCCCGGGGTAAGCCGAGGTATATCAAACAGTAGAATGGCACCGCCCGTGCCGCCCGTGGCGGAACACCACACTGTACCTTCGTGGCCGACGCCGTTCAGCCCGCCCGAGTTTGCGCCGCGGTAGCCCGCCTCGCGGTAGCCCGGGGCGGGCTACCAGGCGAGCGGGGTTCCCGCGCCCGAGGTGCTTACCTTGTAGAGACGACCGTTGGTGGCTTTGTAGTCTCCTTTGCCGTAGGATTCACCGGCTACGCCGTCGGAGTAATAGGGGAAGGTACCGTTCAAGGGCACATCGGCGTCCCGCGTAAAGTCAGACCAAGGGGGGCGTGGGCCTGTCTATTGCGGGCTTAGGTCGGGCTTCGGTGGCGCGCCTTTGGGGTATTTTATTGGCGCCTCTACCCCTATTCTCTGTCCGCGCGCCTGGGGAAATCTTATCAAAACGCGCCAGCGCATTTTGACGATTTCCCTCCTAAGGCGGGGCGCGCGGATGGGCTTTGAACCGTCGTTTCTCAATCCTTTGTTCGCGCGCCTTGGCGATTCATTCAGTTTCGGCTCGCCGCCGAAACAGTTGAATCGCCTCTTAAGGCGTGGCGCGCGGGTTTTGTCGCCCGCTGGAATTTCATCTCTGTTTTGCTCATTGCAAAATGAGTGAAATCCCTCTTTAAGCGGGCGCGCGGTGTCTTCGGGCACTCCGACAGGGCTACCTCTACCCTAACAGGATAGAACTGCCCTCGGGCCGGGCGGGCCCCACGTCCCGTGGACGGGCAAAACTGCGTTTTGCTGCGGCTGTGTTCGCCCAACTCTTCGCTTCGTTCTCTGTTTGCGCGTCTATTTCTTGCTCCGGGCGCTGCGGCGGAAGGGGGGACGCTTGGTCGTACCGCTACCTGCACCGGCGGCCTGTTGCTCGGAAATCAGGGCTTTCAATTCGTCCAAGGTCAACTCGGAGGCCTCCCGCTTGGACAGCAAGGTCTTCGGAATCTTGTAGTTGGCGCCGCCGTGCACGATATAAGGGCCCCAACGCCCGTTCAACACCTGAATGTCTTCTGCTTCGTAAACCCGGATCACGCGGTTCCGTTCGGCTTCGCGTTTCTCTTCGATCAGGGCGATGGCGCGCGGCAGGTCGATGGTATACGGATCGTCCCCTTCCCGAACTTTCAGGGAGGTGAATTTCCCGTCGTGACGAACATAAGGCCCGAAACGGCCGACGGAGACGACGACGGTTTTCCCTTCGTATTCGCCTAAGGTGCGGGGCAGTTCGAACAGGGCGAGGGCCTCTTCCAGGGTGATGGTGGCGACCATCTGGCCTTTCTGCAACGAGGCGTAACGCGGTTTCTCCTCCTCCGACGGCTTGATGGCGGCGGCCAGGGTACCTTTGTGTGCCGCCACGGGGGTGTCGCCGAGCTGAACCATCGGGCCGAACTTACCGACGCGGGCGTAGACGTTCTTCCCGCTCTTTGGATCGACGCCTAACAGACGCTCGCTGCGGACGTAGTCGGTTTCGCCTTCGGCGTTGTCCACGCCTTCGTGGAAGGGTTCGTAGAAGGCGGCGAGCATCCGGCGCCAGTCTAAGTCGCCGTCGGCGATCTCGTCGAACTCTTTTTCGACTTTGGCGGTGAAGTTGTAGTCCAGGATGGCGGCGAAGTGGTCGGAGAGGTAGTCGGTGACGAGCATTCCGATGTCGGTGGGGAAGAGTTTGTTTTTCTCGGCGCCGGTGATTTCGCTCTTCTCGGTGCGTTTGAGGGTACCGTTCGGGGCGAGGGTCAGGATGGTGTAGTCGCGTTTCACGCCTTCGCGGTCTTCTTTGACGACGTAGCCACGGTTGATGACGGTCGAGATGGTCGGGGCGTAGGTCGAGGGACGTCCGATCCCGAGCTCTTCGAGTTGTTTCACGAGGCTGGCTTCCGAGTATCTGGGGGGCCGTTGGGCGAAGCGCTGGGTGGCGACGACCTGGCCGCGACGGACACGGGTGCCTTTGACCAGTGGCGGAAGCAGGGTCTCGGCGGAGGTGCCGTTGCTGCCGCTTTTCGGAGCGGGTTCGTCGTCGTGGGATTCCATGTAGAGCCGCAGGAAACCGTCGAAGGTGATGACTTCGCCGGTGGCGGTGAAGTGTTCGGGGCGGCCCGAGATCTCGATCTGGGCGGTGGTCTTTTCTAATTCGGCGTCGGCCATCTGGGTGGCGACGGTGCGCTTCCAGATCAGGTCGTAGAGGCGCCGCTCCTGAGCGGTGGTGCCGGCTTCGCGACGGTCGATATAGGTGGGCCGGATGGCTTCGTGGGCCTCCTGCGCGCCTTTGCTTTTCGTGGTGTATTGCCGGGTTTTATGGTACTGGGCACCGAACATGGCCGTTACTGCATCTTTGGCTGTCCCGATGGCGAGGGAGGAGAGGTGCACGGAGTCGGTACGCATGTAGGTGATCATCCCGGCTTCGTAGAGCCGCTGGGCGATGGTCATGGTCTGGCTGACGGAGAAACCGAGTTTCCGGGCGGCCTCCTGCTGGAGGGTGGAGGTGGTGAACGGAGGTGCCGGTGTCCGTTTGGCGGGCCGGGTCTCGACGGCGCCGATGGTGAAGGTGACGTCGGGCGAGGCGATGGCGCTCAGAAAGGCGTTGGCTTCGGCTTCGGTCTTGAAGCGGGTGTTGAGCTCGGCTTTGAAGCCGGAGCCGTCGGGGGTGACGAACTCGCCGACGACGCGGTAGTAGTCGGAGCCTTCGAAGTGCATGATCTCGCGTTCGCGTTCGACGATGAGCCGTACGGTGACGGACTGCACGCGCCCGGCGGACAAGGAGGGCCGCACTTTCTTCCACAGCAGGGGCGACAGTTCGAACCCGACTAACCGGTCGAGGACGCGCCGGGCCTGCTGGGCGTTGACGAGGTTCAGGTCGACTTGCCGGGGGTGTTCGACGGCGTGCAGGATGGCGTTCTTGGTGATTTCGTGGAAGACGATGCGGCGGGTTTTGTCGTCGGGCAGCTGGAGGGTCTCTTTCAGGTGCCAGGCGATGGCTTCTCCTTCGCGGTCTTCATCGGAGGCGAGCCAGACGGTGCGGGCCTCTTTCGAGAGGCGGCGCAGTTCGCTCACGACTTTCACTTTGTCGGGCGAGATTTCGTATTCGGGCTCGAAGCCGCGGGAGATGTCGATGCTCAGCCCTTTTTTCTTCAGGTCGCGGATGTGGCCGAAGCTGGATTTCACGGTATAGCGGTCGCCGAGGATCTTTTCGATGGTCTTGGCTTTGGCGGGGGATTCGACGATGACGAGGTTTTCCTGCATGGGGTTCGGTATCATGTAAAAACCTAAAGGGGCGGGCCTTTAGGTCTGAAAAACGGCGGTCGCCCGGCGTGAAACGGGGCGACCGGAGAGTGGTTCGGGTTATTTGATCAGGGTATAGGTCAGCACGAGCAAAGGAGGGTACGGCGAATTCGAACCGTAGATCCAGCTGCGGCCGGTGTCGTTCCGCTGCAGATAGGCGGGCAGCAGTTCGGTGGTGTAGCGTTCCTCTTTGCCGGTGAGGAGTTTCTGGACGTAGGAGGTGATGTCGAAGGTGTAGGTGCCTAACGAGCGGTTCAAGCTCCCGCCTAAGGTCTGGGAGTAGTTGTTGGTGGTGATGGCGTCCAGAATCGGGTTGTATTCGTCGAGGAATTCGTAGCCGATCATGTTGTGGTAGATGCCGAGGCCGGTGAAGGATTTGGCGTATTGTTCGTAGCCGGAGTCGACCATGCGCACTTTCAGCTCGGCGCGGTGCAGGGCGATGTGGCTGTAGCCTTGTTCCACGGCTTTCTGCTGCAGGCGTTCGAGGTGGCTTTTGTCGATTTGGAGCTGGCCCATGAGTCCGGCGAGTCCTTGTACGTAGATGTATTCGGAGGGGTGTTCTTCGTCGCCGATGGCGGATACGGAGATGCCTCCCCGGGACGGATCGGCGAGGGTGTAGTCGTGCTGGATGGTGGTGAAGCAGATGTAGTCGTAGGTGTAGTCGCTGTAGAAGAGGATCTGCTGGTCGAGGGTGTCGGGGCCGTCGGGGCCGGTGTTGTGGTAGAAGAGGTACATGGTGCTCTGGGAGAGGTCCATCTTGAGCATGACGCCTTCTTCTCCTGCGGCGGCCTGGTTGCGGAGTTTGAAGTAGAGGCCGGGGAATTTCTTATGGAAGAGGGTGTCGTTGTAGTAGATGTTTTCCTGGCTCTGGGTGTTGTCGAGCAGCCGTTTGGCGAATTCGTCGGGCAGGCGGCCGTAGACGGTGCCGGGGCCTTTCCGCTCGAAGGAGAACAGGGGGGTGTCGCCGATGTAAGGCGACATGTCGAAGTTGCTGAAGTAGGCGCTGTCCTGATGGAAGTGGTAGTCTTTCACTTCGTAGACGTCGACGGTGACGCTCTTGGTGGTGTCGCCGACGGCGCCGGTGAAGGAGATGGCGTAGCGCATGGAGTCGATCACGGGGTTCTCGCCGAAGTAGTGGCTGTGGCGGAAGCCGAAGGGGGAGTAGTTGACGAAGGTCTGGATGTCGATCCGTCCGGTCAGGGGGTCGATATAGGAGCCGACGAGGGGCTCGTAGTAGCCGGAGACGCTGGTCTCCAGGGAGTCGCAGGTGGAGATGTAGGTGCGCACGACGACGGTGGAGTCGATGGTGCTGCTCATCTGCTGGCCGGGCGGTATCAGGTCGTTCCCGAAGGTGTCGTCGCGCTTGGTGCAGGAGGGGAGGCTGAGCAGCAGGATGCTCAGCAAAAACAGGGGGAGGAGGTTATTTTTCCAGCAGGGTGTCATAAAATTCGGCGTATGCGTTTTCATAGTTCTCGGTGCCGGTGTACGGCAGGGTGGGTATCCCCCGCCGGCGGATGAGGTCGGCGAGTTCGGGGGCGATCTCCGGGCTGCCGATTACGGCGCCGTCGGCGCGGTCGAGGGCGAATTTCATCAGACCGAGGTAGTCGGGGGTGGCGAGGTGGCCGAGTTCGTCTTTCTTGATGCCTTCCTGGAGGAGCTTGGAGCCGATGGCGGGATCCAGGGTGTCGGGGAAGGGGTGGTCGTAAACGGAGACGACGATCTTGAGGTCTCTGAAAATGGGGTCGTTGTGGAAGATCTTTTTCAGGTAGACGGGGACGATGGCGGAGAACCAGTCGTGGCAGTGGACGATGTTCGGGGCCCAGCGCAGTTTCCGGACGGTTTCGAGCACGCCGCGGGCGAAGAAGATGGCGCGTTCTTCGTTGTCGGCGAAGTAGTTGCCGTCACTGTCGATCCAGGTGGCTTTCCGTTTGAAGAAGTCGTCGTTGTCGATGAAATAGACTTGTACGCGGGCCGCAGGGATCGAGGCGACTTTGATGATGAGCTGGTGGTCGGTGTCGTCGATGATGAGGTTCATGCCGGAGAGCCGGATCACTTCGTGGAGCTGGTTCCGGCGCTCGTTGATGCAGCCCCACCGGGGCATGAAGATGCGGATTTCGGCCCCGCGTTCCTGCATGGCCTGGGGCAGGTAGCGGCAAAGGCTCGATATGTCGTTGTCGGGAAGGTAGGGTACCACTTCCTGGCAGACGTACAGAATCTTGGCGTTGTGGTTCATCGGTCGTCCTCCTTTGAAGATGCCGGCCGGGATTTCCCGGCCGAGGCACTGCCACAAAGATAAGGTTTTTTTCGGATACGAGGGAGTGGGCCGATGTGAGGGGCGGTTCCCGGGAGGGGGCGGCGGAGCGCGGCAGCGCGGAGCCGCAGGGGCGGAGACGGTTCTCCGGGCGCGAAAACCGTCTGCGGTTTTCGCGCTGCGCCGGGCCGAGCAGGAGGCGGAGAATGGGGCGGAGCTGTTGGCTGTACTTTGTTTTTATGTGCTTTGTTTTTATCTGTTGCGACCCTTCAGGGTCGCCGGCCTCGTCGCCCAGCGGCTTTGCCGCTCGGGGGGAGGCGACAGGCCGAACGGGGCGGACTTTGGACGGTGAATCGGGGCGAGAGCGAATAGCGCGATTCGCAGAATCGCCGGCCTCGGAGCGCAGTGAACGCCGCAGGCGGGCGCCGGGGGAGCGCCCGAGGACGAACGGGCGGAGAATGGGGCGGGGAGCTGTTGGCTGTGCTTTGTTCTTAGCTGGTGCGACCCGCAGGGTCGCGCAGTCCGTCGCCACCCCCGGCGGCGGGCTGCAACTCGACGGAGCTCGTTGCGCCCTCCGCTGGCGCCGAACTGCGATGGATTTTCGGCCCGGGCG
>NZ_CAJTMN010000060.1 GCF_910577125.1 uncultured Rikenella sp. | reverse complement strand
CAGCTGAATCCGTGGCTGCCGACGTTCACCGGACTGCCCGAGTGCGAATGGCGGTAGCCCGGGGCGGGCGCGCGGCCCCCGCCCGTCCGAACCCGAAAAAGTATTTTACCCGCATCGAAAAGAAGATATGTCCGGAATTTACGTACATATACCGTTTTGTCGTCGGATCTGCCACTACTGCGACTTCCACCACAGCGCCTCCCTCGCCCGGAAAGGAGAGATGCTGGAGGCGATCGGCCGCGAGCTGGAGCAGCGGCGCGGTGAAGTGCCCCTCCAGCGTGTCCGCACCCTCTACTTCGGCGGCGGCACCCCCTCCGTGTGCACCCCCGACGAGATCGGCCGGCTCGTGCGACAGGTGCGGGAGCAGTGGGCCGTCGACCGGTTCGACGAAGTGACCCTCGAAGCCAACCCCGACGATCTGACCCCCGGTTATCTTTCCGCCCTGCGCGACATCGGCATCGACCGCCTGAGCATCGGCGTGCAGTCGTTCCACGATCGACACCTCGAACGGATGAACCGCCGCCATACCGCCCGTGCCGCCGTAGAGGCCGTCGAAGCCGCCCATGCCGCCGGTTTCGCGAACCTGACGATCGACCTGATTTACGGACTGCCCGGCATGACCCTGCGCGAGTGGCGCGAAGATCTGGAACAGGCCGTCGCCCTGCCCGTGCAGCACATCTCGGCCTACCACCTGACCGTCGAGCCCCGCACCGTCTTCGGCCGGCAGGGGCTGGCCCCCGTCGAAGAGACCGTTTCCGAGCAGCACTTCGCCCTCCTGCGCGAACGGTTGCAGGCCGCCGGTTTCGAACACTACGAAGTGTCTAACTTCGCCCGTCCCGGCTTTCGGGCCCGGCACAACAGCGCCTATTGGAGCGGCGAACCCTATCTGGGCGTCGGCCCCTCGGCCCATTCTTACGACGGCCGGCGTCGGCGGAGCTGGAACGTGTCGAGCAATCCGCTCTATCTGGCCGGAATTCCGCCCGAAGAGGAGCTTCTGACCGACACCGACCTGCAGAACGAATACCTGATGACCCGCCTGCGGAGAGCCGAAGGGATCTCTACGGCCGAATTTTCCTCCCGTTTCGGCGAAGCGGAAACCCGCCGCCTCGAAACGCAGTGTGCGGTTTTCGAAGCGGCGGGCGATCTGTTCCGTACCCCGACCGGTTGGGCCATCCCTCCGGCGCGGTGGCTGATTTCGGACTATGTGATTTCGCGTCTTTTCCGTTGACGCGCGATCTATTCGACGGTGTAGAAGATCAGGACGGCGTTGTCGTTTTCGTCGACCTGCACGCTGTCGCGCCAGGAGGCGTACTGTGGGTCTTCCAGAAAACGGGCGGCGTCTACCGAGGCGACGAAACCCTCTTCCGTGGCGCAGGCGATCGGCTTCACGGCAATCGTCCCTTCGGCAGCGGTAATACGCTGGGCACCGGTGGCCGGATCGTAGTACCACGTGTATTCCTTACCGCTCAGCGAGAAGGTCATGCCCCACCAACGGTTGCTCGGGTTGAAGTTCGGGAAAGAAACGATGTCGTTCTGAGAAAATTCTTCCATTAAAGTTCCTGCCGTTAACCGGGCAACAAAGTCCGGCGTAATGGTGTATTTTCCGAAATCGAAATGTATGCGTTTTACGTCCGAGGAGTCGGGGCCGACTGTATAAATGTCCGAGGCGAAATCGGGAAAATAATAGAGCTGTCCGTTGGCTTCGGTAAACGGAAACATAGCCGGCATACTTACCGTGGTTTTGGCCAAAATCGGAGAGATGGTTTCATACCGGATTTTTCCGTCGCGGTCGGTAACGACCAGTGTCCCGGCTTCATTATAGATGGCTTGGATGGCCAGATCGTTATCTGCAACAGCAATTGCATCAGGAGCAAAATCCAAGGGAATATTCTGTACAAACTCTCCTGTATGGGTGTATACTTTTATCCCGTTATGATAGGTGCCGGATACAATATATAATTTGTCTTTGTAAGGCCAGAAGTGGGAGATGGTGATATACTCCTGCGGCCCGTGGCCCACGCGGTCTACTTTCGAGAGGTATTTTCCGTCCGTGTCGAAGACCAAAATCTGCTGCATGTCCTGCACGAAGATATGAGTGTCGGTCACCCGCACCCGGAAGAACCGGCCGTAAAGCGATTCGGAGGTCGTTTCGAGCGGGACGACTTTCTCGATCTTCCGGGTGGGCTCGGGGGCGTCAAAGTCAATGATGATCTGTTCCGAGGCGGTCTGCTGCGGCTTGCTGCTGCAGGCGAAGAGAATCAATCCGAACAGGCTGAAGAAAAAAGGTTTCATCTTTATTTTTGTCAATTTTAGAACAAAAAGATTCCCCTACAAATGTAAGGAAATCTTTTGTAATATCGATTTTTATCTTTTAAAAAGTACAGAAATCCGCACCACCTGGATTGCAGGTTTTAGACCCATATTGATCAATGATTTTCACAATCCACCGTGCTGCTCCACCGATATTTTCACCGTCTTCGATGGACAAAGCCATCGCTTCCAGATTGGCGAGGGTCAAATCCGACATTTCCGGTTGCTGGGTTTGTGCTTTGAGGTAGGTCATTACCGACCCGCCGCAAATCAGGGCTGCACCACCGGCAGCCAACAGAATTTTGGTCATTTTCTTCATGACTTCAAAAATTAAAGGTAACTAAAAATTGCGTCTCCCCGCACATCTTCGGAGAAATCACACCTCAAATATAATTCAAAGAATTGAAAACGACAATATTTCGCCGGATTATTCTATTCGTGAATGTGAAATGCAAATATCGTTTCGTATCTTGTCAAGGCAGGATGATCTCTGCCACTTGATTCTCTTCGCAGCCCTGAATCAAGGCATAGAGCTTACCCGACCGGTGGGCCATCCCTCCGGCGCGGTGGCTGATTTCGGACTACGTAATTGCGCGTCTTTTCCGTTGACGTGCGGGCGTAGGGAGGGGATTATTCTGAGGCGGTTGTCGCAGTCTCCCCACAGGGCAACACGCCGCCGTTCTCGACGAGCCGGGCGATGGTGGTTTTATAGAACTCCCACATTCGCGGGTTCCCGATCGGCGACCCTACAAGCACCACCCGATTCTCTCGATCCAAGAGGAACGTGTGAAATATTTTATCGTCTAATTTCAACTTATTTTTTCGCAAGAACAGTCGATCCGGATCGATAACAAAGTCACGAATTTTATACCGATGTGTCCACATGTCGATACTTTGCGCATTCGGAGTCCCGACATAATAGATTATGTCAATATCATGTCGACAAAAAGCCGAATCAGACCTGAGTATATACCACTGCCGAAAGTCGTCCAAACAGACATTGCATCGCCCATCGATAAATGTAACTATTTTCGGACTCGATTTTGCCAATATATGACGGACTCCCGTATCTTGGAGCGGCTCCAGTAATTCAATGTTTTTAATCCCGGTGACGATTTCCCTTACATCGGTTGAACCGCAAGAGATTCCTCCCATACACACAAGAGCGGCGATAATAAAAGATCGAAGATTCATACCGATTGTCGTTCGTTTAATAAGGTTTTCCGGGAGCACGGAAACCAGCTATTTTAATTTTGTAAATAACAAAACAAGCGGATATTCATCGGTATCCACCACTTTCCCGTCCGCCATCTTTATCTGACGATCGACCAATTGCGGAACTCCGAGCATCGGTTCCACATACGAAATCAACGTTGCCGGATCATCCTGTACGAATCCGACCGGGAACAACGGATCGGTGACATCATATGTCTCGGGACGTATTTCTCGAGCCAACGTCTCGTGTCCGTCATACATCACGTGATACTTAGCCTGCCCCTTATTGATGCTGCCGAATACGTAGGAACCTATCGCCCAAGGCGACTCCGAAGTCAGTCTCATTCGGTCGTCATCATAATATCTCATATAACGCCGATAGTCTGCCAAAGCCTCTTGCGGGACATTCTCCCTGCCATAATCGAACCCAACGACATAAACCATCGAATCGGCTGCCGGGTCATAACGGTAGATACTTTCGCCAAAAATCGTAAACAACTCGGACGGACCGCAGAAAGCATTCCACTGTGAGCGCGACACGGCACCCCGGTCAGGATACGGGCGTGCCACTTGAAACCGGATCGGATGCAACAGACTGTCCGTTGTCAGGACTTCATGCAAGAGATAATCGTCTCCCAAATCCTCGTTGTACGGTGACAGAATGAACACCATCCGATTATCCGCCATTCGATGACACTCGTAAGCGGCAAACGGAAGACGGATCGTCCGTATGAATTGTCCGTTATCGGCCCGATAAACCTGTACCCGTTTTTGCAATATGTCCGTTACAAACACTTCGTCGCCGAAGATAGAGAAATCGGAGATATTCAGTGCTTCCTGTGGCCCTTTCCCGCGTGGGGCCAACTGATAGAGGAAACGCCCCGCGCTGTCGTAAACATTCAGCGACCGGCTTTGAAGTTCATCCAAACAGTATATTTTCTGGCGATAACCCACAGCTTTGGTAATATAACCTTGCATGTGAGTCGCCGGTGCCGTAAGGGCGACATACCAAACACTGTCCGATATGTTTCTGCCTTCTGTTTCCGAAACCGTTTCCAATGCTTGAGGGACATCGATCGCAATGCCGGATTTCGCAGGGGCGGACAATTCGCTACATCCTGTAAAAGCAAGGCTTGCAAAAAAGAGAAGAGAAAGATATTTCATCACGGACAATTGTGTGTATATAAATTAAAATGGCCTCGGGTGCTCCTGCAGGATACCCGAGGCCAGCTGTTGTTATTTGCAGGGTATTTGCGAACAATTCGTCTGAATTTCAGCCGCACATCGATATCCTTTGCCAGTCCACCATCCAGGACAATCGTATTTTTTCTGGGGACCATTCAAGAATCCTTGATCCAGATCCATATCCATATCCAGATTTAACGCCATAGCCTCGATATTGGCCAAGGTGAGTTCGTCTTGAGGAGTCACCGGGGTCTGCGCTTTGAGGTAGGTCATCACGGCTCCGCCGCAAATCAGAGCTGCGCCGCCGGCAGCCAACAGAATTTTGGTCATTTTCTTCATGACTTCAAAAATTAAAGGTAACTAAAAATTGCGTCTCCCCGCACATCTTCGGAGAAATCACACCTCAAATATAATTCAAAGAATTGAAAACGACAATATTTTATCGGATTATTTTAGTCTTAAAATAATTCAAGAATAACGGCACCGCCAGCGGCCATGAAACAGGGGACTCGCCGCGAGTCCCCTGTCGAAATGTGCAACGTGCAAGTCGCTGAAACCTACGAGCCTCAGAACCGGAACGCCAGCGTCAGAATCACGTTGTGATACCGCTCCTTCGTGTAGATCGTCCCGTCCGTAGCCACCCGATAGCCGTCATCCGACGTGTAGTCGAACGGCTTGTACGGCATTCCGTTCGCCTTGCCGTAGACGTAGGCCAGATCGACGCTCACCGACCGGTTCCGGAAGCCGATCCCGCCCGAAATCTGCTGGTACTCGCCGAATGAGGCATAGGCATCGTCCCGGTAGACCGACGTGCTGTAGCCGTATCCCGCCCGCAGGAAGAGCGACCGCACCGGCTGGAACTCCACCCCGGCCCGGATCGCATCCGTCGGCCCGTAAGTCGTCCCGATTCCCGGGTTGATGTCCCGGTAGTCGTCCGACATGTATTTCATGTGCTGGTACCACGTCCGTTCGTAGTCCACGCTGACGATCCCCGTCGTTCCGATCGTGGCCGAGATCCCGGCCAGCAGCCGCGACGGCGTCCGCATCCGGTACTCCTGCCGCTGGATCGGCGTGTCGCTGAAACCGTAGGTGTAGCCGTCGATCGAGTGGGTGTAGTTCACCGTCATGTCCGCCGCATACTCGTCCGTCATGCCGATCCACGTCGGCGAGTGGTAGACCACGCCGATCCGCAGCCAGGGCACCGGCCGCACCGTCGCCCCCACCTTCAGGTTGACCCCCACGCCCGAAAGGTCGTAGAACTGGTTGTAATAGGTCGAGAGCAGCCCCATGTTGTCCGCCGAGGTCACTTCCGAATAGGTGTCCAGCCGGCTGTAGTAGATGTCCTGAATCCCCAGCGTCGCTCCGATGTAGAGAATGTCCTTGAAATTATACCCCCCGCTGATGGTGTATTCGTTGATGGCGCCCGACGTCCGGCGGTACCACTCCGGGAAGAGGAGCGTCCCCTGCTGAATCATCCCCTGAGTCGTATATTGCTGCAACGGCTGCCCCGTTCCTCCCGTTCCGGAAACCGGATCGATCAGCCCCGCCTGGTAGCCCATGATGGCTCCCCACAAAGCCGGCGGGTAGTTGTAGAAAGCTTTGTAGATATCCTTTTCCGGGGCGCCGACGGTCGACGAGGGGATGCCGTAGAGCTGTTCGACGAACATGTCGCCGATCGAGAAGCCCTCGCCCAGCGCCGTGCGGTCGTTGAAGCTGATCGCCCGGCTGCGGCCGTTGAAGTCCGCCAGGCGGTTCATCCCGAAGCCGATCGCGAAGTTGTTCCCGGCGTAGACCATCGAGAAGTTTCCCACGTTGGCCTTGACCCGGTTGAGGCGGTTGTCCAGATTTCCGTTCGGCGTGCGGTAGTCGGCCGTCTGGGCCGAGATCCGGAGCCCGGGGCTGATGGCCAGCTCGCTCCGGCTGTACATCGCCATCCCGGCCGGGTTGATGCTCATCGAGGCTCCGTCGGCCCCCAGCGAGGTGAAAGCGCCTCCCATCCCGGCCGTCCGGGCGGTGGCCAGTCCGAAATTCTGGCGCGAGAAGAGAAGCAGCTCTTCCGGCCCCTGGGCCCGTGCCGTCGCGCCGGCCGCCAGAAGGCCCGCCGTCAGGCAGGCGGTCTGTATGAGGTTCCGTTTCATGGTCTTATTTTTCCGTTAGTCGATTCGTCAGGATGCTGGCCGTCTTACCGCCGCCGGTAGCCTCCGCCACCCGCGCTTCCGCCGCCCGAAGGGCTTCCTCCGTAGCTTCCGCCGCCCGGCCGCGACGGCGAAACCGCCGGCGTCCGGGTCAGTTCGGAGCGCTGCACCGTGCGCTGCTGCGGCGCAGCCGGAGCTGTGTTCGTCCGGACTTCGCGCCGGTACGAACGCTCCATATCCACCGGTTGCCGATAGCCGTCATTGCTGCCCGTTCCCGGGCGGTTGATGATGTTCGGCGTGTACTGGTTGCCGCTGCCGCCCGGACGGATCGTTACCGCTGGCGTCCCGGTCGTTCCCGGCCGTCGTGCGGCGCCGCCGTCCCGGTTGACCGCCACGCCCGTGCCGTTGTCGTTGCGCCGGTAGCCGCCCGAGTAGACCGGTCTGCCTCCGGCTCCGTTCGGCCCGCTACCCGGCCGATAGGTCGGTCGTCCGGCCGGTCGGCCGTCTCCCCAGTAGATCGGTCTCGGTCTGCCTCCTCCGGGCCCGCCCCAGGCGGGCGGCGGATAGTAGCCGGGTCCCCAGGCAGGCCCCCATCCCAGGCTCCAGCCCCAGGTCGGCCCCCATGCGGGTCCCCAGTTCCATGCCGGTCCCCAGTTCCATGCCGGCCCCCAGCCCCACGACGGCCCCCAGTTCCAATTCCAGCTCCAGTAAGGCCCGCCCCATGCGCCGTAGTAATAGTAGTTCCACCGCCACGGTCGGCTCCACGGCGAGTACCAGTAGGCGTTCCACGGCGCGACCCATCCGCTTCCGGCCGAGACGTTCAGCGTGATGTTCACGTTGTTCCGGTCGTCGCGTCCGCCGTCCCAGAGCTCCTTGGCGTTCAGCCGTGCCGTGGGGTCGCTCCCGTCGAAGAGGGCGGTGATGTAGGTCGGTTCGACCCACATGTCGTTTCCGAAGGTGATGATGTTGTAGAGGTCGGGATCGTACCGGCCCGAGAGGGTGCGGTGGAAGCTCTCCATCAGTTTCCAGTAGTCGTCGTCCATCTCGCGGTAGTTCCGGTAGGCGGCGATCCGGCGCTGCAGCGCGTCGTCGAACGAGGTGACCAGTTCGTCGCGCTGCGTTCCCTGCGCCGCGACGGTCACCGGTGCCGCCGTCTGGGTCTGCCGCGCCGGCGTCCACTGGGCGGGCATCCGGTCGGCTTTCCGCTGTGCGGCGGCGGTGAGGCGGGCCGAACGCTGAATCTCGCGGCGTTCCTGCTGAACGGCCCGACTCTGCCGGGTCGAGCCCCGGTAGAGGTCGTCCACATAACCTGCGTCCTGTGCTGCGGCGCTGCCTGCCGTCCACCCGGCGAGAAACAGCGGTATGAGGTATTTTTTCATGGCGGGTTAGGTTGCTTCTTTACTTCTTTGACGCTCGAAACGGGCCGAAGTTACATCGCCTCGTGCCGGCCGGTTCGAAAAGGAGATTCCCGCAATCGGCGTGCCAGAGTCGCCGGGATTCCCGGAACGGGCTGCGAAAAAAAACGGGGGAGCGTCGGCTCCCCCGTTCCGAAAAGGGCTGCGGAGCCGCTACAGCCGGTCGAAGCGGCCGACGATCTCCTGCGGCACCGCCGCGCGGTTGACCATGATATTCATCGTCTTATATCGCACGTAGGGTTCCGAGACGTAGAAGAATCCTTTGTACTTACCGGTCTCGCCCCACGAGTTCTTGACCTTGTAGAACTTGTTGCCCCACTGGTCGTGTGCCGTCCCGACGATGACCATCCCGTGGTCGTCCGTCGTCTCGTAGTTGTCGAAGGCCTCCTGGCGCATCTCCTGCGTGATGGTCTTTTCGGGCATCGGCCCCGAAATCTTGCGCGACATCTTGGCGAGCTGCTCTTTGGTGAGCCCCGTCCAGTGCGCCATGTCCGAGCCTGCCACCTGTTCCGGCTTGTCCACCGGCACGATCGCGAAGCCTTCGTTGTAGCGGAATCCCTTTTCGCTCACGTCGGCCGACCAGTTCACCGCATAGCCCTGCTCCAGCGCCGCGTCGATGATCCGGATCAGGTCGTCCGCCGGCACATTGGCCGCCGGTTCCCACGCCCAGTTGTCGGGAATCTCGACCGCGAACCGGGTGTAGAACGGATGGTGGGTGAACGAGGTGAACGAGACGAAGTCATCGGCCCGGATCCCCATCGCCTCGGCGAAGGACTTCGGGGTATATTCCTTGCCCTTGTAGACGAATTTCTCGGGGCATTTGCCCAGATAGGCGTCCAGAATGCCGTTCAGCCCCTCCTGCCACACCGGCGAGAGCGAACGGTTCGGCGCCTGGATCACCGCCTTCATGTACCCGGCCAGCACCGCATCCAGCTCGCCATGCCGGTGTACGCTGTCCCGGCTGTACCGCAGTCCGGCATAAGCCTCCTGCGGCACGATGCCGTGGTTGCGCAGGATGGTCAGCACGTCGTGCGTGTTGGCTCCGGCCGAAAAAGCCGACGTCCCGTGCGTGCGGGCGTATTTGATCGCTTTGTCGAGGTAGGTGTGGCGCACGATCCACATTTCCGACAGGTTGAGCGTGTCCTTGCCCTGCCGCAGCGCCTCGCTTTCCAAAAGACCGGTTCCGGCGAAGCTCCAGCAGGTGCCCGAGCTGCTCTGGTTATCGATCGGCGTGACCGGAACGACCTTCACGTCGGTGAATACGTAAACCGTATCGGCTTTCTGTGTCTTCTGTTTTTTCGCTTTCGGCGCGGCGGAGGCAGAGGCGAAGGTCATCGCCAGCGCGGCCGTGCAAACGGTGAGAATGGATTTCATGAATGATGGTTTGTATGAGTTTGGTTATTCGAAATAGCTGTTGACGGTGAATCCCCCGGCCTGCAGATAAGCGTCCCGCTTGAAGAGCCGGATGTCCGACGCCATCATGTCCGCCACCAGGGCCGGCAGGTCGTACCGGGGCGTCCAGCCCAGCACCGTGCGCGCCTTCGTGGCGTCTCCGATCAGGGCTTCGACCTCCGTCGGCCGGAAGTAGCGCGGGTCGACGCTCACCACCCGGCTCCCGATCCGTTTTCCCATCGCCGGCAGGTACTCTCCGCCCACCGCTTCGGTAAATTTAGCCGCATCCACCGCCGCGATCGTCCCGACTTCGTCCACGCCCGAGCCCGAGAATGCGACGGTAACGCCTATTTCCGCGAAGGCCATCCGCAGGAACTCCCGGATCGAAGTGGTCACCCCCGTGGCGATCACATAGTCGTCCGGCCGCGGCTGTTGCAGGATGAGCCACATCGCCTCCACGTAGTCCTTGGCATGCCCCCAGTCGCGCGTGGCGCTCATGTTCCCCAGATAGGTCTGCTCCTGCATCCCCAGCGCGATGCGTGCCGCCGCCCGCGTGATCTTACGCGTCACAAAGGTCTCGCCCCGCACCGGGCTCTCATGGTTGAAGAGGATGCCGTTCGAGGCGTGCATCCCGTAGGCCTCGCGGTAGTTGACCGTGATCCAGTAGGCGTAGAGCTTGGCGCAGGCGTACGGCGACCGCGGGTAGAACGGCGTCTTTTCCGATTGCGGCACCTCCTGCACCAGTCCGTAGAGCTCCGAGGTGGAGGCCTGATAAATGCGTGTCTGTTCGGTCAGCCCCAGCAGCCGGACCGCCTCCAGCAGCCTCAGGGTGCCGATCCCGTCGGCGTTGGCCGTGTATTCCGGCGTGTCGAAGCTGACCTTGACGTGGCTCATGGCGGCGAGGTTGTAGATCTCGTCGGGCCGCACCTCCTGGATGATCTTCGTGAGGTTCAGCGAGTCGGTCATGTCGCCGTAGTGGAGCGTGAAACGCTGTCCGTCCACGTGCGGGTCTTCGTAGAGGTGGTCGATCCGTTCGGTGTTGAACGACGAGGCACGCCGCTTGATTCCGTGTACGGCATACCCTTTCCGGAGCAGGAACTCGGCCAGATAGGCGCCGTCCTGTCCCGTGACTCCGGTGATGAGCGCAGTTTTCGACATAGCGAGTGAATGGGTGATCGGGCGAGCCTCCGCAGCGCGCCCGATTGCAAAGATAAGGAACTATTTGCTTCCGGTGCGACGGGAAAATCATTCGGTTCGGGATAAATTTGTTAAGAATTTAACAAACGGTCGTTTTTCGTTCCGCCGCGCCCCGAAAAAACGTACCTTTGTCGCTCCGATCGGCCCCGGGCCGGTCTGTTCGATGCAACAAAAACAAAAGGCAAACAGATATGAAAGTAGCAGTATTCGGCGCCACCGGTCTGGTGGGCGGCCGCATGTTGGCGGTGCTCGGAGAACGTAATTTTCCGGTCACGGAGTTGATCCCGATCGCTTCGGAGCGTTCGGCGGGTAAAAAGGTGTCGTTCGGCGGCCGCGAGTGGACGGTCGTGACGCCGCAAGTGGGGTTGGAGATGGGGCCCGAGCTGGCAATCTTCTCGGCCGGCGGCCAGGCCTCGCTGGAGTGGGCGCCGCGCTTCGCCGAGGCGGGATGCTACGTGGTGGACAACAGCTCGGCATGGCGGATGGATCCGACCAAGAAGCTGGTCATTCCGGAGATCAACGCCGATGTGCTGACCCCGGAAGACCGCATTATCGCCAACCCGAACTGTTCGACGATCCAGATGCTGATGGCTCTGGCGCCGATCTACCGGACGTACGGCATCCGTCGGATCGTGGTCTCGACCTACCAGGCGATCACGGGCACGGGGATGCGGGCCGTCACGCAGATGGAGAACGAACGGAACGGCATTATGGACGGCCCGATGATCTATCCGCATGTGATCGACCGCAACTGCATCCCGCAATGCGACTCGTTCACCGAGAACGGCTACACGAAGGAGGAGATGAAGCTGGTCAACGAGACGCACAAGATTTTCGGCGACGATTCGATTCTGATCTCTCCGACGGCGATCCGGGTACCGGTGGTGGGGGGCCACTCCGAGTCGATCAACGTCGAGACGGTCAAAGACTTCACGATCAAAGAGGTCCGGGCGCTGCTCGAGCGGACGCCGGGGGTCGAGGTGGTGGATTGTCCGGAGCGGTCGGAGTACCCGATGGCGGTGACGGCTCAGCACCACGACGAAGTTTTCGTGGGTCGTTTGCGGCGCGACATCTCGAACCCTCGGGCGATGAACATGTGGGTCGTGGCGGACAACCTGCGGAAGGGGGCGGCGACCAATGCGGTGCAGATCGCGCAATATTTGTTAGAAAAAGGCTTTATCAAGGCGTAGCTTGGGGAGTTGTCGCATAGTTATCGAGCCGCCTCCGCGCAGTGTCGCGGAGGCGGCTTTTGTTTTGGGCCGAGGCGGCCTTAGCGAAACGTAAGTTTCGCCCGTCCACGCACCCGTTGGGTGTTTTGTTAGGGCTCTCTTCGCCTTACCAAGTGGGGCCCGCCCGGCCCGAGGGCAGTCGAAGCTCGACCGCGCGCCACGCCTTAAGAAGCGATTCTACTATTTTGGCGCAAGCCGAAATAGAATGAATCGCCCAGGCGCGCGGAGGGTAGAGGCGGTGCCCGAAGGCACCGGCGGAGCGATAGCGGAGCCGCAGGGATGAACACGGGGCAGAGAGCGAGTAGCGCGATTCCAAAAGGAATCGCCGGGCTTGCGCGTTGGGCCTTCGGTCCACCCGGAGAGCGCGCAGCCCGAACCGGTAAAGAATTAGGCTGAGACCTTGCGACCCGTAGGGTCGCCGGCCTCGGGCGCAGCGACGCCATAGCGGCGCGAGGGGGGCGCGCCGAGGACGAATGGGGCGAGGCTGCTGGCTGTGGGTTGGGTGAGGTTGTGGCGGG
>NZ_CAJTMN010000059.1 GCF_910577125.1 uncultured Rikenella sp. | reverse complement strand
GGTATTGGGCATCCGTCAAGATTTGCATCCGCAACGGCTACACCATTTCGGACGGTTCCATGTGGTGCGACACCATAGACCTCCTGCGTCATTTTGGCAAGGACACGAACAGCCCGAAATATGTCTGCCCTGCCGACCTCAAAGCGGAACACGACAAGTTGGTGGCAAAGCGGCAAAGGTAGTTGGAGCGGGAGCGTGAACTTAATGTTGAACCTTATTTTCTCAATTTCAATTCCTCAACCTCTTTTGATATGGAATCTACAACATCCTTATTCGCAATTTCTCCACGCAGACTATATACGACAAACACTTTGCCTCCGTATTTTTCAGTGAAGCTGTCGAAGCTGCTCTTCATCCTTTCTGATAAAGAATAACCGCCAAAATTTGCATTGGCGGTAACTGGCTTTATTTGAATGCCTATTTGATAATCGCCAACTTTTGCTACATAATCAATATCTCCGGCATGGTCAAGTTCTGGATCGCTTTCCACGAACTTAATATCCTTGAAAATTTTTGCTAATCCATCATTGACTACAGATTTCTCTCTTTGATATCCATCATATGTGCGATTAATTGTCAGGTTATACACATAGTCAAGACAATCTTGTCTGGTTATATTGTTGATGGCTTCTTGTACTTGTGGTATTACAAGTTCTGTCATCTTTATATAGAGACGTTCTCCAAGTTCGTGTATTGTTTCTTTTGAAATCCGGACAGGTGTTTTACCGGAAGTTTGTGCATTTGCGAAATACCAATCCTCCCATTCTTCAATGGAAGAAGGTTGACATTGGCGTATCAGGTTCATAACTTCCCCTACCTTGTTAGGTCGCGTTAATTGATATAATTGGCAAGCATGATTTAGCAAGAACTCCTTTTTGCCGGCAAAAGTCATTGAGTATATTTTCATAATTATAATATTACATTTTGAGGGTTTGCGCTATTCCACGCTTGTTTTATTGCAATACTTCGTTCATTTATTTCTTGTGCACGTTCATTTAATGACGTAATATAAGTTTCAACTTCTGTTTTGCTATTTGAACGCCAATAGCCAACTTTGGGAATACTTAATATTATATTTCCTTGCAGAATAGCCTCCCTAATAAGCCCTCTTGCTTCTACTTGGTTTCCTCCGGTCGGAAGATTTAATAATCTTGCGATGTCTTCTGCATGAATTGCATTTTGTTTGCCCAAAGGAATAACTCTTAATAAATCATTTATCGGTGCCATATTTTTTATTCTAATAATTTGAAAATTTGTTTCTGTATTTATATTCCATACTTGTATCCACTATCGCCAATTTCTCTTTAAGCAGATGTGCATTGATAAAAGTCTTGTTCTCAAGATACAGGTAACATAAAAGCCTGTTGCTTGAATCATATTTCACCTCATCAAAACGCAGATAGACTTTATGTCCTTTGGTCTTTTTCAGGAGATAGTCGGTTGCCTGCTCTGTTGTTTGTGGATTGGGTTCAACGCCCAAAAGCTTCACTACTAAGCCACTGCTTAACCTTAACAAATTGGGGGCTAACACATCTTTTACAGAATAGTATTCCTCCCGGGCTTCACTATCCTTATCTATCTTTGAACCGAATTGCAGTTTCTTGACATCAATTTTGTTATTCATTTTCAACGGGTCGTGGAATAAATAAGGCAGGCTGGCTGCATTTCCGTTACAGGTATACGATTCTTCGTCTTCCCGTATATTATACAGGCTATGGTTCATAAAAGTCGTATCTATCACTTTTTGTTCATAATATTTGCGAAAACTCTTGTTTATTTCATATCCGATAGAGTTCCTATTCAGGTTCCTTGCTGCCAATGCGGTTGTCCCGCTGCCCATAAATGGGTCAAAGACGGTTTCTCCGACAAAAGAGAACATTCTTATCAGTCGTGCGGGAAGTTCCTCTGGAAAAACAGCAATATGTCCATTTTGCTTAGCCCCTGCAAAAGTCCAATGAGAGGCAAAGAGCTTGTTCCAATCCTCCTTGCCTATTTCCGACAGAGCCTTTTGTTCCTTCGTAGGCACAGGAGCTTTACCTTGCTTTTTGAAAATAAGGATAAACTCATAATCAATCTTCAGTATGCCATTTCGAGGATAAGGGAAGCTACCCATTACAACGCCTCCGCCCGTAGTGTGCATGCTTGTCTGTTTCTGCCAAATAACAGCCCCCATATAATCAAGCCCTATGGTTTCGCAAAATCTTATAATTTCCGTCCTTATGGGAATGACCTTATAACGTCCATAATATACCGAACGCGCAAACTGGTCACCAATGTTTATGCATAGGCGACAACCGTCCTTAAGAATCCTATTACATTCCGACCAGACGAGATTCAGATTGTTTATATAATCCTCGTAATTATCATTAAATCCTATTTGTTCATCACTGCCATAATCCTTTAGTTGCCAATACGGTGGAGAGGTGATTATCAAATGCACAGACTTGTCAGGCATAAGCCGCATATTCCGGCTGTCGCCATTGACAAGTGTGTGCTTGGTTTGTATGTATTCTGCCATTTGCTGCGTGATTTATATTAAATATTTGGTGCAAATTTACATATAAATCGCGAGATTTCTACACCGACAGAATAAAAAGGTCAAGGCTGCCACAAATTATCTGCCATAGCTACCGTGCTTAATGCACAATTATTCGTATATTGAGGGTGTGATAACCAAAAATGTCTCTTACAATGGTGTAGATACTAATTGAAAAGTGCGCCGTATTTTAATTGAAAAGAGCTCCATCCATACTTGTTACAAAAATATATACTATCTTGCGGATATGATTCATTATTAGGTCATGAGGCAGCTTTTTTATGGGTTGCGGCGACCGTCGGGATGGTCGGGTGCGGTTCGCCGCAGCAGGCCTCTGTCGCCGGCCGGGACGAAAACGTCGGGTCGGGGCTCGACACGGGACATTATGTGCGGATCGGCGGTCTGAAATGGAAACGATACAACCTCGGCGCGACGGCGCTTCCGTCCGAAGGGTGGGAGGAGAGTCTGGGTGGCTATTTCTCCTATGCCGACCGGGCCGCGTTCGTGAAGCGGCACTGCGTGAACGGGTGGCGGCTTCCGACCGAGGCCGATTATGAACGTATACGGCCGGCCCGGCAGTTCTGTCAGACCGAATGGGAGCAGACCGACCGTGGAAGCGCCTTTTTTCGGGACAGTATCACCGGAATCACGTATGAAATGGGTCGGGCGGGGCGGAGGCAGTCGTTTCTGCGGATCGTCCAGGGGGCCGACACGCTGGAATTTCCGGCTGCCGGTTATCCGGCCCGGGAGCGGTCGGTGGGGCTGAACGGCATCTATATGACTGCGACGCCGGAGGGACGGGAGTGGGTTCGGGTTTGTTACATGGATCCGTCGTTCGTGAACATCCACCGGTGGGGAGGCAGCGGGCGGATCTCGGTCCGGCTGGTCAGGGATTGATCGTTAACGAAACGCTTTCGATATGATACGTTTTTTGCATTTCACCTCTGTGCTGACGCTTGTCTCGACCCTGTGTCTGACCGGCTGCGGCGAACCGGGGGCTTCTACTGCCGATGGGCTGGCGGTTATCCCTGTCGAACAGGGACTGGGCCGGGAACGGAGGGGCTCGTTGTCTGATTTCGCTGCGGGCGCGGTCGAATATGTCGCGCTGGACGATGCGCCCGAGGCGCTGGTCGGCGAGGTGTACATGCTGGTGTCGTCGGAAACCGGATTCTATGTCACGGAAAAGAGCTATGGGGCGGCCAATAGCGCGGTCAAGTATTTCGACGGCTCGGGGAGGTTCGTTTCCACCCGGGGGCGGATCGGACACGGGCCGGATGAGTATCCGGGGGTGTCGTATCTGGCGGTGGATGCGGAGAACGATCGGGCGTTCGTCTACGGGACGGGCGTGATCGCTTATGACCGGGATAATGTCCGGACGGCGCGCAACGATTCGATCCGGTCGGCCCAGATGGCTTATCGGAACGGGGAGCTGCTGGTCTTTCACTATCCGTCGGGAGAGGCGGAGGCGGACGGGAAACGGGTGCTGTTTACCCGTTATTCAGCGGACGACCTGACGCCTCGGGGCGAGATTCGGGTGCCGGACAAGGGACGGGTGGCGGTGGAGGTCGGATTCCAGGTGCTCTGCGACAACGGGAACGAACTGTGGTTCAAGGAGGAGCTCAGCGATACGATATGTCGTCTGAGCGGCGATTCGGTGCGGCCTGCCTGCCGGTTGGAGATGGGGCGGTATCGATTCCCGGCGGAAAAGATGACGTTCGAGGCGATGAATGAGTGGCCGGATTATTATCGGCTGGTGGATCTGCTGGCCGGGGAACGGTATCTGTTCCTCTCGCTCCAGAACGGTCTGATGGGCGAACGGACGCTGCTGGTGTATGACAGAAGTGACGGGACGTGCTACATCCCGAAGGGAGATGACGGCCGGCCGGGACTGTTCGTGGACGGGGTGCGTTTCACACCGCGGAGCATCCGCCGGAACCGGCTGGTCGGCGAGCTCGATCCGTTGGATTTGCTGGATCGGAAGGAGCGGATCACCGATCCGGCGTTACGGGCGGTTGCATCTGGCGTGACGGAGCAGAGCAATTTGGTGGTGGCGATTCTGCCGCTGAAAGAGTAACGGATATCTTACGATTGTTTGAGCACCACAGCCGGATGGGTTTCCGCCGTGCGGATCGATAGCCATAGCACCGTCCCTCCGGCCATCAGCAACACGATGCCGCCCGCCAGTGCGAAAATCGTCCACGACAGCGGAATCCGGTAGGCAAACTCCGCCAGCCACTCCCGCATGAAATACCATCCGACCGGCACCGCAATAACGAACGATACGCCCACTAATTTCAGGAATCGGCCCAACAGCAAGGCGAGCACCTCTCCGCTCGTCGCGCCGAACACTTTGCGGACAGCCGCCTCCTGTACCCGCTGACGGGTATAGTAAGTGGCTACGGCCAGCAGTCCGAGAGCCGAGATCACGAGGGCGACGCCGGACAGCGTTCCCATCATTCGTGAGAGTTGTGTCTGACGCGTGTACATATCCGCCACCCGGTCATCCAGAAAACGACCGTCGAACACGTCACCCCAGGCCAGTTTGTTATACGCCGTCCGAATTCGTTCCAGAGTGGCGAACGGATCGGCCGGAGAGACCTTGATCAGGACATAATACGGCATCTGCTCGTCCGTCAGCGGTTCGATCATCGTTTCGCCGATCGGTTCCGAGAAATCCAGTGCATGGAAGTCTTGCACCTTTCCCGCGATCTTGAAGGGCCACCAGTCGCAGCCTCGGTATTCCGTTGCGTCGTCGGTCAGGCCGAGGCGTCTCCACGCTGTCTCGTTCAGCCACACTGCATCGGCGTCCGTGACGCCTGTCCGGTGCAGAATACGGAGACCCAACATCTTCATAAATGCCGTATCGACCTGGTAACGGTTGAAATCGTGCGTCACCCCCTCCCGGTCGTCGAACATCTGATTGTTTCCGTAAACCGTCGGATAGCCCGTACAGAACGATACCGACTCGACCCCCGGAATGGCCGCCAGTTCTGTCCGCAGAGGCTCTTTGTCGCTGAGGCTGAAGGTGTTCCCGAAATCACAAGCGACAATATATTCCTTGTCGAACCCCAAATCGCTGCTTTTCATGTATCGCACCTGTCGGGCAACCGTGATCGTGCCGCAGAGCAACACGATCGTAATGCAGAGTTGCAATCCGATAAAGAGGTTGCTGTACACCATCTTGGTTTTCCGCCGGAACGTCCCGCGAACGATCTCGATCGGTCGCACGGCGGCAATCATTCCCGCCGGAACCACCCCGCAAATTACACCCAGTAGGATCACCAGACCGATTATCCACAACCCGTTGCTCCATGTCATCCCCTCCGCAATCAAATCGCGAGAGGTACCCATCATGTCGGCGAAGTATGGTTCGAACAGGGAGGCTATCAACAGCCCGACGCTCAACGAAGCGAAACAAAACAGGATAGTCTCTGCGATACACCCGGCGAACATCGCCCGCCGGGTTCCTCCGAGCAGCCTTCGCATGGCGAACTCTTTGGCCCGGGAGCCGGTTTGGGCGGTCGACAGGTTGATGTTGTTGATGGCGGCAAAGATTAGAACCAGCAACGCTGTAACTCCGAGAATCAGAATGAATTTCGGGTTGTTCGTCCGGGTGTATTCCGTTGCGTCGGGCGAAAAATAGAGCTCCGTGAGCGGCACCAGCTCTAAGTGCTCGTCGTCGCTCTCTTTGAGTGGATTGAAATTCAGGTCGTGTTCAGCGAAAGCATTGATGTCGTCAATCTTTCCGGCCAGATCGGCTCCTGCATGACTCATCAGATAGATCGAGGTGCCCCACGTACCATAGCTTTCCATCAGTGGCCCGGTCTTCTCGAACGGCACCAGGATTGACGGCGTCCGGAGGTGCGAGTTTTCAAAATCGGAGACCACGCCGCAGACAGTATATGAATTATCTCCGTTGATCGTTACATGTTCTCCCAGTGCCGGTCGCGTGCCGAACAGTGCGGTGGCGAAACCGCGCGTCAGTACGATCTCTTTCGGGGTGCGCATCACCTCGTCGGCATGGCCCTCGACCATTGGGAATGAGAACATCCGAAAGAAGTCCGGATCGACCGCCAAAATCTCTTCATTAGCTCCCGTTTCCGGCGTCCGCTGTACCCAACGGCTGAACTGTCGCATGCGGGTCGTCGCTTCGATCTCCGGATAACGTCCTGCCAGATCGGATACCAGCCGGGCCGGGAGTGTAATGTTCTCGGAAGACTGAAGTCGGTAGATCCGATCACAATTGGCGTGCTGCCGGTCGATCGAGGTCTCGCGCCGGATGTAGAGTCCCAGCAGAAGCACGAATGCCAACGATAACGAAAGTCCGAAAAAATTGACCGTCGTGTATAGTTTATTCCGGTTTAGGAAATTGAAAAAGCTTTTTAGAAACATCGGCTATAAGAGTTTTTTTCTTTCGCGATCGATACGGGTTTCATCGGCAGGAAGAGCGGCAGGAAGAGCAGGATCGCGATCAGCGAGAAGAGCATCCCGCCCATCGCGCCCGCGGCGAACGAGAACCAGAACGGTTCGCGGCTCACCACCACGAACGGAACCAGTCCCAGTACCGTCGAAAGCACGGTCAGCAGAATCGGCACGATCTTGCGGTTGTAAGCCCGCAGGTAGGTTGTCAGCCCCGCCCGCACGCCGCTCCGCAGGAAGAGGTTGTAGTCGTTGATGAGGTAGATGCCGGCGTTGACCACCAGACCGCTCAGCAGGACGAACGAGGCGAAGCCTCCCTGGTCGAACCGAAGCTCGAAGAGGTAGAAGGTCAGAAAAACGCCGATGAACGAGATCGGAATCATCGCGATAATCACCAGCGGCTGTCGGAGCGATTCGAAGAGCACCGAGCAGATGAAATAGATGATGACGATCACCAGTCCCAATAGCCAGTACGGTGTTCCGCCGTCGTCACCCCACCAGCCGCCGCCCCGGTCGTTCGCCACGCTGTAACCGACCGGCAGCTCGGCTCGGAGCCGTTCGGTCTGCCGGTCGGTGAAGCGGTTCGCCAGCTCGTAGGAGCCTACGAAGTCGAAAGCCACGATCAGCGAGTATTGCTGGTTGTATTTGTAGATGTTATTGCCCGAGCGGCGTTTGGCCAGCTCGCCCAGCTCCGAGAGCTTGACGTTCCGGTCGCCGACCGTCAGGATGTCGTTCCGCATGTGCCACGCGTCGAAACGCTCCGCCTCGGAGGAGACCAGCACCGCCTGTTCCATCCGTCCGTCGTGGTAGAACGACGGCAATCCCTGGCGGTAGACCTGTTCGCTCAGCGTCCGGTAGTAGGCCGACGGGGTCACGCCGTATAAGGCGAAGCGGTCGAAGTTCAGGTCGAGATAGAACTCCGTTCGGTTGTCTTTCCCGCCGAAGGTGACCCGCCCCATGATCTCCGGGTCGGACACCCGCGGATTGACCGAAATCGAGTCCACTAACTCCTGCGCATAGCGGTAGAGTTGTTCGTAGTTGTATCCCCGCAGCGTAATCCGGTTCGATTTCCATCCCGAACTGAGGCTGTTGTTGAATCCCTGTCCCACGCCGTAGATGCTCCAGTCGGCGCCGCCGAGGCTGATGGCTTTCGAGGTGGCGAGGTCTTTCAGCCGGAAGGTGAAGCCCTGCCGGTCGGCTTCGGGTCGGAAGGTCACGGTGATCTGCCCGTTGTCGTACCCCGTGATCGAGGTGCGGAACATGTCGATCTCGTCGAATCCGCTCAGGAAGTTCTCCATGTCGCGCATCGTCTCGTTCAGCTGGTGGACGGTGCACCCCTCGGGCAGCCGGGCGCCGATGATCAGCCGTGTCCGTTCCGGATCGTTGTAGAAGTTCGAGTTGTAAACCTTCTTGGCGAAGAGCCGCATCGAACCGCCCAAGGCCCCCTCGACCCACTCCTTGGCTTTCTGCTGGTAGAAGTTGCTGCCGATCGTGGCGTTGTAGGCCCGCACCCAGAGGGTCGAATCCCGGGCCGGTTCGTTTTTGTGTTCGATTTTGGCGGGCAGCAGCTGGACGGGCAGGCCGAATCCTAAGATGACCGCCGTGATATAGACCCACCGCCACCGCCGGCCGTGTCGCAGGAAGCGGGCATAGAGGGCCGTCATCCGTGCGGCGCGCCGTTTCCCGCGGGTGCGGAAACGGCGGGGGCGTTTCGAACGCTGCCGGCCGTAGATCGGGCTTTTGTCCAGCAGGGCGGGGATGAAGAAGACCGAAATCGCCATCGAGACAACGAGGTTGATGACGATGACGGCGCAGAAATCGGCCAGATTCTCGCGCTGGCTCTCGGGCAGGAAGAGGACGATGCTCAGCGCGCCGATGGTGGTGAGCAGGGCGCCCATAATGGCCAAAAAGACGCGCCGGTTGCGGAACCGGCCGTAGTGGTCGATCATGATGATCGAGGTGTCGATGATCATCCCGAGCGAGACGGTGATCCCGGCCAGCGAGTAGAGGTGGATCTCCAGCCCGAAGAGGTTGTAGAAGATGAAGGCCACCAGCACGTTGCAGGCCAGCGTCAGGACGATCATCCACAGATACCTCCAGCTCCGGCTGGTGAGGAAGACGAAGAGCAGCAGGATCAGCACCGACAGCCCCGTCCGCCAGTAGATTTTGCTGAGCTCGCCCCGGATGTAGACCGAGGTGTCGTCGGCCAGCAGGATGGCGTAGCCCGGCGGCAGGGAGGCGCGGATCTCCTCCACTTTCGCTTTCAGGGCGTCGGTCACCACCAGCGTATTGACGTGCTTCTCGGCATAGATTGTCAGGTTGATGTTGTTCAGCCCGTTGATCCGGTAGTAGGTGTCGGGCAGCTTCTGGCGGTGTTCGACGGTGGCGACTTCGCCCAGCCGAACGATCCGGCCGCCGTAGTTGCCCACTTCGATCCGCTCCCACTCCTCGGGCGGCACGGGGCGCGGACGGAGCCCGAGGCGGATTTGTTGCGGTTCGCCTGTCCGGTTGTCGGTCTCGATCGTCCCGATGCCCAACTGGTCGTTCCGGGCCAGCTGCTGAAAGGCGTTCCGAATCTCCTGGCCGGTCATTCCGAGCGTGGCGCAGCGGTTCGGGTCGAAGGTCACGACCCACTCGAACGGCGTGGCGCCGGTCACCGAGACCTGTCGTACCCCTTCGATCCGCGAGAGGGGCTCGGCGATGTTCTTTTCGGCGTACTGCTCGATCTGCCAGGTGGGCAGGTCGGCGTTGATGGTGTAGGTGAGCACCGGCGAGGCGCTCTCGCCGTCCATGCCGGTCGAGAGCTGGGGGTAGGAGACGCCGTCGGGCAGCGAGGGGTAGAGCTGCCGCAGCCGGGACGAGATGTCGAACCGGATGGCGTCCATCCGGGCCTCTTTCTTGAAGCTGAGGGAGACAGTGCCGCCGTCTTTGTAGGAGGCGGAGTGCATCTCGCGGATGCCGGAGATGGAGGCGAGGGCGCCTTCGACTTTCGAGGTGACCTCCTGCTCCACGACCCGGGCCGAGGCGCCCGGCCAGCTGAACCAGACGGTGATCCCTTTCTGGCTCACGCCGGGGGCGTATTGGATGTGGAGCAGCGGAATCATGGCGATCCCGATCACCATCAGGGTCGCCATCACCAGAATCACGGTGAAGGGGGATATGCGTCGTATCGGCGTGCTCATGACCGGGGAGAGGTATGTCGCCTGTCGCGTCGGCGGTAGATGAGGTAATAGAAGATCGGGATGAAGTAGACGCTGACGATCGTTCCGAAGATCATCCCGCCGATGATGGCGAGCGACAGCGGCCGCTGGAGGTCGTTCCCCATCCCGCCCGAGAAGAGGAAGGGCAGGATGGCCAGAATGGTCGTGAGCGAGGTCATGACGATCGGTTTGAGCCGCCGGTCGCCGCCGGTCAGCACGGCGCGCAGCAGGCCATGGCCTTCGCGCCGCAGCCGGTTGAAGGTGTCGACTTTCAGGATCGAGTCGTTGATGACGATCCCGCTCATCACCACGAGGCCGATCAGCGACATCAGGTTGAGGCTCGACCCGCAGACCCACAGCACCAGCAAGGCGCCCGAGATGTCCACGACGATTTCGGACATGATGATGAAGGGCTGTACCAGCGATTCGAACTGCGAGGCGAGGATGAAGTAGAGCAGCAGCAGCGAGACGACGAGTACGGTCACGAGCTGTTTCAGGGTGTCGCGGCTGTCGAACCAGCTGCCCGAGAAGCCGACTTCGAAGTTTCCGTTGCGTTCCGCCGCGCGCCGAACGACGGCCATCGTCGCCGGCACCTCTTCGTCCGTCACGTCGAGGTGCAGGGGATAATATTCTCCCTCGGCGCCCGAGACGATGCTCCGCAAATCGCGGTCGGGGCTCTCGGTCAGGAGAAACGAGACGGGTATCTCGACTTTATCGCCCGACAGCACGGTGTGGGTGGCGAGCACCTCCCGTACGGTCTGTTCCGCCGCTCCTAACGAAACGGGCAGGGAGTATTGCCCCTGTCGAATCTCCAGAATCCGGTTCTCGTTGAATGCGCTTTTCAGGGTGTAGTAAAGGTCGTTGTAGCTCACCCGGTAGAGCGCCATCCGGTCGGGGTCGGCGTAGAGGGTGATGTGCTCCTGCCAGACGACGGGCTCGATCCGCACCCTCGGCAGGCTGTCCCGAAGGGCCGCCAGCAGCGGGTTGAGCTTGTCCGGCTCGGCGCTCCCGGAGGTGGGACGCAGACGTGCCGTCAGGGTCGCGTCGTTTTCGGAAAAGATCATCTCGAAGATATTCCCGGCCTCTTCGGTCTGGAAGGCGGCCTCGGGGAACTCCCGCTGCACGTACCGCTGCGCCCGTCCGACGACGGCCGCCAGGGAGTCCGGATCGTTCACGCGCACATAGACCAAGGCTTCGTTCCCGCCCGTCTCGCGGGTGTGCGAGAGGACGAACTGCTGCCGGCCGGCCAGTACAGTGGCATGCTCGGCTCCCGCTCCCAGCTCGCCGACCAGCCGGTCGGTCCGGCGGCGGTTCTCGGCGGCTGTGATCGGCTGGTTCCAGTCCACGTGCAGAATAATATCCTCTTTGTCCATCTCCGGCATGGTGCTCTTGTCGAGTTTCCGATAAAACCAGATACCGGCTGCGGTGAATCCAGCGACGGCGAGCCACACGAACCGCTGGTGCCGGAAGACCCACTTGAGGCTCCGTTCGTACGCCCCGGCCATGTCCCGGACGCCGATTTTCTGCAAGATGCGGTTTCGTCCGCGCTGCTCTTTTCCGCGATAGAGGAGGTGGTAGTAGACGGGGATGATGGTCATAGCGACGATCAGCGAGGAGACGAGGCCGATGGTCACGGCCATCGCCTGGTCGTAGAACATGGCGCCGGCGATGCCGCTCAGGAAGATCAGCGGCACGAAGATCGAACAGGTGGTCAGCACCGAGCTGAGGAGGGCCGAGAAGACTTCGCCCGTTCCGACGACGACGGCCTCTTTCATCCGTTCGCCGCGATCCCACCGTTGCGAGATGTTGTCGATGACGATGATCGAGTTGTCGACCATCATCCCGAGGCCGAGCATCAGCCCGGAGAGCGAGATGATGTTGATCGAGATGCCGAGGAGGAAGAAAAAGAGCAGCGACACGAGCAGCGACAGCGGAATGGTCAGCGTGATGAGCAGCGGTGCGCGGAAGTCCTGCATGAAGAGGAAGATCACGAGGCAGGCCAGCACGGCTCCCACGATGAGGTTGCTTTCGAGGTTGCCGATCGAGTAGTCGAGCAGCTGGGTCTGGTCGCGCGTGATGGTGAAGTCGATGTCGGGGTAGTCGCGTTCGAAGTGTTCGACGAGGCGGTTGATTTCGGCCTTGAGGTCTCCCATCCGGGCGTCGGACTGTTTGATGACGGCCATGGTGACGGCTTCGCGGCCGTCGGAGAGGACGATTCCCTGCCGTTGCTGGGGCTGTTCGACCACGGCGGCGAGTTCGCCGAGGCGGAAAAGCCGGCCTTCGATGAGGAGCGGAATCTGTTCGATGTCGCGCCGGCCGGAGAGGGTGGAGTTGAACCGGATGTTGTATTGGTACTGGCCGTCCCGGACGGTCAGGTTACCCATGTTGATGTGGTTGGCCTGAATGGCGGCTTCGAGCTGCGAGGGTTCGATGCCCAAGGCTTCGAGCCGCGCGGCGTCGGGTATCACGATGAGTTCGGGGTAGAGGCGGCCGCTCATGTCCACGAAGGCGACCTGAGACAGCTGTTCGAGCCGTTTGGCGATCACGGTGGCGGCGAAGTTGCTGAGCTCGATCAGCCGGTTCTCGCGGGCCCGGTTGTTTGTCGCCGGGCTGCCGGTCTCTTGCCTGTCGGACAGGGTGAGGTTCAGATAGAAGGCGGGAATATCGGTGGCGCTGGCTTTGACGACGGTGGGGCGTTCCACCTCCTTGGGCAGCGAGCCCATGGCGCGGTCGATCCGCTCGTTGACGTCGATGAAGAGGTAGTCGATGTCGGAGCCGTAGTCGAATTGCAGAAAGATCAGTCCGGCGCCGTCCTTGGCTTCGGCGGTGATCTCGCGCAGGTGGCCTGCCTGCATGAGCTGCGATCGCAGCGGGGCGATGACGGAGGCCTGAAGCTCCCGAGCGGGGGTGTTCGGGGCGTTGATCCGGACGGTGATCTGCGGAATGTCCACTTCGGGCATCAGGGAGATGGGTAGCAGTCGCGAGGCCACGATTCCGAGCACGACCACGGCGATGGCGCACATGGTCACGGCTATCGGACGCTCTATCAGTCTGCGAATCATAACTTATCGGATAATCTTTTTGTTTTTGCTGTTTTTATCCGGGAGTGAACTGTTCTCTTTGTGAACAAAGAGAACCAGAAAAACTTTAGAGGATGCTTACGCA
>NZ_CAJTMN010000058.1 GCF_910577125.1 uncultured Rikenella sp. | reverse complement strand
TTGTGAGTGCGACACGCACCGTTTATTCCGAGAGGCAACGCAACTGAAAACCGTAAGTGCGGGTGCCCGAGTAACCTGTGTAGAGACCCGGTGTGTCGAAGTACAAGAACAAACCGTTAGTACCGCTGACCGTGGACGACCAGCTGTAACCGTTGTTGCCGACGTTGCTCAGCGCGCCTGTACTGAGGGTGCGGAAGCCCGGGGCGGGGTCGAAGCCGACAGAAAAAGCAATATCAGTTAAGATAAGAAATATGTCCCCCATACTCGAATGCGTGCCCAACTTCAGCGAAGGGCGCGACCCGCAGATCATCCAAACCATCGTCCAGTCCGCCGGGAGTGTGCCCGGCGCCCATGTGCTGCACGTCGACAGCGGCGCCGCCGCCAACCGCACCGTCGTGACCTTCGCCGGAGCTCCTGAGGTTGTGGTCGAGGCCGCTTTCCGCGCCGTGCGCACCGCCGCCGAGCGGATCGATATGCGGAACCAGCACGGCGAGCATCCGCGTATCGGCGCCACCGACGTGCTGCCCCTGGTACCCGTGTGTGGGATCGATCTGGAGACCGTCGCCCGTCTCGCCCGGCAACTTGCCGAAAGGGTAGGGCAGGAGCTCGGAATCCCCGTCTACTGCTACGAAGCCGCTGCATCCTCGCCCGAGCGCAAAGGACTCGAAGCCTGCCGCCGTGGTCAGTACGAAGGATTGAGAGAAAAGATGTCCGACCCCTTGTGGAAACCCGATTACGGTCCACAGGAGTGGAGCGACGCCGTGGCACGCACCGGTGCCAGCGTCATCGGCGCTCGGGATTTTCTGGGAGCCGTCAATTTCAACCTCGCCCCCTCCGGCGCACCGGCGAAAGATGTCGCCGCCGCCAAAGCCATCGCCCGCGAGGTCCGGGCAGCCACCCGCGGCCCCTGGTCGCTACCCGGCGTGAAAGCCATCGGGTGGTGGATCGAAGAGTACGGCATGGCCCAAGTCTCCACCAACCTGACCGACATGCACGCCACCGGATTGAGCGCCGCCTATGATGCCGTCTCCGCCGCCGCCCGCCGGCACCGCGCCGCAGTGATCGGCACCGAAGTGATCGGCCTGCTGCCCGAATGGGTGCTGGCCGACGTCGACACGGAACGTCTGGGCCTCGACAGCCTCCGCCCCTTCGGCCGTCCTTTCGACCCCGACCGGAAGATCATCGAGCGCCTACTCCCGCACTAACGTCTCCCAGAGCAGATCCTTCAGTTCCCGGATATGCAGCCCCGCCACCGACGAGATAAAGAGATACGGCACCCCCCGCAACGCCTCCGCCCCCTCTATTTCCGCCCGGAGCCCCTCCGTCAGCTCCTCGTCCAGCATATCGCACTTCGTGACCGCCAGCAGCCGCCGTTTGTCCAGCATCTCCGGGTTGTACAGCCTCAACTCCTCCAGCAGAATCCCGTACTCCCCCACAATATCCTTCGCATCCGCCGGCACCATGAACAGCAGCACCGAATTGCGTTCGATATGGCGCAGGAACCGCGTCCCGATCCCCTTTCCCTCGTGCGCCCCTTCGATGATTCCCGGGATATCCGCCATCACGAACGAATGGCCGTCCCTCACCTCCACAATCCCCAGATTCGGCTCCAGCGTCGTGAACGCATAATCCGCGATTTTCGGCTTCGCCGCCGAGACCACCGACAGCAGCGTCGATTTCCCCGCATTCGGAAACCCCACCAGCCCCACATCCGCCAACACCTTCAGCTCCAGGATGAACCACCCCTCCTGCATCGGCTCTCCCGGCTGCGCATACCGCGGCGCCTGATTCGTTGCCGTCCGGAAGTGCCAGTTTCCCAGCCCCCCGCGTCCCCCTCGGACCAGAATCACCTCCTGTCCCTCCTCCGTCACTTCGGCCACCACCTCTCCCGTCTCCGCATCCTTCGCCACCGTCCCCAGCGGCACATCGAGCACGATATCCCGACCGTTCCGTCCGTGACTCTTCGCCCCATGTCCTCCCTCTCCGTTCTCCGCCATCTGGTGGCGTTGGTATTTGAGGTGGATCAGCGTCCAGTACTGGCTGTTTCCGCGCAGAATGACATGTCCGCCGCGTCCTCCGTCCCCTCCGTCCGGCCCGCCGAACTCGATGAACTTCTCGCGTCGGAAGTGGCTCGAACCCGGCCCTCCGTTGCCCGAGCGCGCGTAAATCTTGACATAATCGACGAAATTAGAGGAAGCCATAACTGCAAAAGATGTTTTCTTGATGAACGTACGACACGACAATCGCCGTGCCATAGCCGCAAGCAAAAATACACTTTTTCGGCGATTCGCCGCGAATCTTCCGGCGCGCCCCTTGCCTGAGTCGGAAAACTTCCCTATCTTTGCTCCCGATTTATCACCTGCCGATGTAGCTCAGTTGGCCAGAGCAGCTGATTTGTAATCAGCTGGTCGGGGGTTCGAATCCCTCCATCGGCTCCGCGTTTTGACGACTCGGGCGCTTTTCCCATTAGGGAAAAGCGCCCGAGTTTTTTCTCTTCAGCCGGCCTCTTATCGCTCTTTCCGTGCCACATAGCGGTACACCGCCTCCGACACCTCGGCAATGATCCGCTCCGTCTCCTCCGCCGACTCCTGCGAATCTCGGACAAACACCGCGATCGAATACTTCCGCCCGTCCGGCAGCTCCACGAACCCCACATCGTTTATTCCGATCCATTCTCCTTTCGCATTCCGATCGCTCGTCCCCGTTTTGTGACCGATCACCGCCCCAGTCCCCGCCAACGGCTTCGCCAGCCGGTTCCCGCCCGTTCCGCACCCGATCATCGTCCGGCGGATAAACTCCCCGTTCTCTTCCGGCAGGATTCGCCCCGTCGCCACCAGCTCCACCAGCCGCACCGCCGCCAGCGGCGACGTCCGATTCCGGTAGCACATCTCCGGATCGTCGTGCATCTCCTTTTCCGTCGCCCCGATGGCGAAATCCCCGATGCCCAGCGACCGGATATACCGATCCGTCTCCGTCGGCCCTCCCGCCCGGTCGAACAGGATGTCGCACGCATTGTTGTCGCTCAGTTGCAGCGTATAGGTCAGCAGCTCGCCCACCGACAGCTCGATTCCCCCCTCCGGGAAGCGATCCCGCAACGGGCTGTATGTGTCGGGCAGCAGCGCCTCGCGCCTGATCGGAATCCGCGTCGCGAGCGTCATCCCTTTCCGGTCGAGGTAGTGAGCCACCGCCACCGCCTGGTGCAGCTTGAAGACGCTCATCATCGGATACCCTCCGTCATCGTTGATCGCCACCGTGTCTTTCCCGTCGACCACGACCGCAATCCCGACCCGAGCCTGTTTGCCTGCAATCGCGTTTTTCAGCACCTCTTCCAGTTCCGCGCCTGTCGCCGTTCCTCCGAGCACCACGGCGGTGAAAAATAACCATATCCGTTTCATATCTTCTGTGTTTTGTTTTTTGAGCCGGACGGAACTGCCGCTTTTTGAAAAAAGCGGCACCAAAAACTTTTAGTTAGCTACGCTACTCCTTAGGCTCCGCAGTCCTCAGCCTTCGAGAATCTTTTGGGTCGGGGCAACGGCGCGCTTAATGAGAGCTAAACCCTATGCGCGCCGTTGCTCCCGGCCCAAAGAAGCATCCGAGAGCTGGGCCGCCGGCAGCTTTAGGATGCGAAGCATCCTCTAAAGTTTTTCTGGTTCTCTTTGTTCACAAAGAGAACAGTACCCTCCTGCACAATGAACGAAGCAGAGCAAATAGATTAGTTTGTTTTTTTGCCCCATCTGGGTTTGATACCGATGAAGACCTCGAAATTGATACCCGGCATCGGCCGCGCCAGCACCGAGAGATACTCCTCGTCGAATAGGTTTTTGATCGTCCCCTTGAGCGCGATCTCCGCCCATCTGAACGAGAGCGTCTTTCCGATCGAGACATTGTTCATGAAATAGTCCGGCAGCCTTCCCGTGAGCGTCACATCGTTGCTCGACATCGTGAACCGTTCGCTGTACCAGCACCACTGGTAAGCCAGCGACCATCCCCTCCAGTCCAGCCTTCCCGTCGCATTCGCCGCGAACTCCGGCACGTATGGGAGCTGTTTTCCGACCGACCTGTCCGCCGGCGACATCGGCTCCCCCTGGTTGATCGACGGCGTCCACGAGAACGACCCGTTCAGTTCCAGCCTCCATCCCTTCGCCAGCCAACCCTTCAGCTCCGCCTCCGCCTCCACCCCGTAGGCATGCACCCGGCGGATGTTTCTCGGCGAGAAGAACCCCTTGACCGTCGGCAGCCAGATGATCCAGTCCTCGATCCTCGAATCGAACCACGTCGCCGACCCCCCGAACCTCCAGCCGTCGTCTCTTCCGACCCCGAACGACAGCCCCGCATCGTACGTCCACCCCTTCTCCTTTCGCAGCTCCGGGTTTCCTCCCGGCATGAAATAGAGGTCGTTGAGCGTCGGGAACCTGAAATTCCTCGACACCGACGCCTTCGCCGTCACCCCTCCCCGTTCCGACACCACCCCCTCCACGAAGAGCGCCGGAATCGGCGGCGCCCACTCCCTTCCGCACATCTCTCCCCGCAGCGTCACCCCCATCCCGACCCGTTCCACCGGCCTCCACTTGACCGCCCCCACCCCCGATAACTCGATTCTCGCCCGGTCGTATCCCACCACCGCCCGGCCCCCCTCCAGCGTGATGATATTCTTGTCCTCGCTCTCCACCCAGTGCTGATACGCCGCCAGGTCGAGCGAGAACAGCCACTTTTTCCCGAGATAATATTCTCCCTTCGCCTCCCCGTAGAGCGTATTGATCCGGCTCCGTGCGCGCGTCATCGCCGCCATCGACCCGTTTCCCAGATCCCGCTCGTAGTCGTACGCCATCCACGTGTGAATATATCCCCCCCGTGCCGCGACCCGCCATCCCTCCCGCATCCGCTCCCACGACGCCACCCCCCGGAACGTCTGCTCCCGCTGCCGGTTCTCGAACTCCGTCTCGTCGCCGTACTCCGTCGTGAGCATCGGCAGCTCCCGGTTCGAATTCAGGTACCACGCATTCAGCCCCACCCGGTCTCCGTTCCCCGCCGTGTAGTACGCCTCCTGCAGCACATGTATGTCGCGATACGCCCCGCTCCGGTTCCGCTCCGTCGGGTAGTACTGCCCCACGATATTCATCTCCTCGTCATAGATATTCTCCTTTTTGTCCCGGTTCCGGTACTTGTAGTCGTTCGGCGACGTCGCGCAGACCACCCGCGTCGAGACCTGCCACCGCTTCGACCCGTACGTGAACCGCAGGAACTCATCGAACGTCCGGAACGACCCGATTCCCTGGATGTACTGCAGCCCGACTCCCTCGGTTTTTTCCGGTTTCGTAGCGAGCCTCACCGCTCCCCCCAGTCCCCCTCCGACCTCGTCGACCGACGCCGTACCGTGCAGCAGCGCCGCCTCGTCGATGAAAAAGGAGGGAATCATCGAGAAATCCGTCATCCCCAGCATCGGATTGCTGATCCTCATCCCGTTCCACGTCACTTGCGTATGCGACGGCGACGTCCCCCGGAACGCCACCGTCGAGAGCGTCGCCCGCCCGTAGCTTTTGACGAAGACCGACGAATGGAACGTCAGCACATCCGCCATCGAGAGCGCGATATTTCCCTTGAGCGCCGCACTGTCGAACCTCGTGCGCTGCACCCCGATCTCCTTCAGCGGCCGCCGTCCCGTCACCGTCACCTCCGCCGCCCTCAGCAGCCGCTCCTTCCCCCCGTCCGGTTCGTTTTGCGCCCCGGCCCTTCCGGCTGCACCGCCGATCAGCAGCGCCGCCAGCCCCATCGCCCACCTTTTCATCGCCCCCCTCCTTTCCCGTTCGTCGCCCAGCCGAAAGCCCCCGGCGTGATTCCTACGTAAAACCGGTCGATCAGCTCCCCGCCCGCCGAATAGCGGCAGATCATCCCCGGCTGCTGATAGTCGATCGCATCCGCGATATAGACATCGCTGCGCACCGGATCGACCGTCAGCCCGTAGTAGATCGTCCCCCCATCCTCCAGAAACGGCCGCTCCGGCAGCCCTTCCGCCGTCACCGGCATTCGCCACACATCCCCGTTGATCCAGTACAGCGTATCCCTCGTCCCGTTCAACTGCACCTCCGACCCCCTGTCGCCCGTCCGGAACCCGAACCTCCGTTCGATTCGGAATCCTTCCGGATCGATCCGGCAGAGCGCCGGTGCCTCATACCCGTAAGGACTCCCCGCCGTCCCCCCGTCCGTAATCGTCCACAACTTGCGGTGGCAGTCCAGAACCAGCGACGTCGGCTGAATCCCGACCTCCAGCTCGTCCACCACCTCGTCCGTCTCCGTATCGATCTTCAGAATCCGGTTCTGGTACGACCAGCAATTGACATAGACATACCTCCCGTCCTGCACCATCTGCTCCGTCGACCCCGTCTCCATCGTCATCCCCGGGCACTCGATATATCCCGTGATCTCGAACTTCCGGGGATTCACGATAAAGATGCGGTTGTCCCACAGCTGCGAAACATACGCCTTTTCATCGCCCAGGAAGTGGATATACCGCGGCGAAGTGAACCCCGTGATCCGTCCGATCTCCCGACACGTCCGCGTATCGATCGCGAAAACGACATGCGAATTGTTCACCACGATCCATCCCACCCCCTTCCTGACCACCATCGACTGCGCCACATCGCCCAGCTTCATGCCGTTCGCCCGGAAGAAGAGCTCGTTGCTCGCCGTCCGGGCGTTCGGGTCGTAATAGGACAGCGAGGCATTCCCGTACTGGAAATTTCCTTCGTTGAGGATGAATACCCCCCCCTCCGGCAGAGCGACCTCCTCCTCCGGCCCATAGTCCCACTCCATGCAGCCGCCCGTCAGAGAGGCCGCCGCCACGAGACCGATGATATATCCGATCGTCCGTTTCATTCCAGGTTGGATACCGTGCCGGCGATCGGCACCCGCGAAGACTTCGGAAAAACAGTCTGGAAAAACGGAAGAAAACAGAGCGGACATCCCGTCCCCCTCGTATGATCCGAGCCCGGCCGGAAAGCGACTCCCCCGTCCGGCTCCTCCGATCTCCACCCGAAAACCCGCAGGTGCAAATCTCCGAAAAACGTCGTTCCGGCAGGTCTTCTGACTCGTCCCCGTCCGCCGCGCCTTCCCGGCGACAGATGCGCCAGTGGCCAAGAGTGCGACAGACCGATTCACGGACTCACAGCAGCAGGTACTGTTCCGGATTTCCACCGGATTCCCTTTTCAGCCGCACCGCCCGATTGCGATCCGGCTACCCGCAACGACAAGAAACAAAAGTAAACAGCTTTCCCCACAAAACCAAACCCGTCTCACAACACGCCGGCCAGCACCAGCTGGAGTACATAGACCGCCGCCCCCGCCAGATATCCGATCAGCGCGATCAGCGAGATGTTTTTCAGATACCATCCGAAATTGATCCTCTCCATCCCCATCGCCACGACCCCCGCCGCCGAGCCGATGATCAGCATCGATCCTCCCACCCCCGCGCAATAGGCCAGGAACGTCCAGAACACCCCGTCCTGCACGAAATAGCTCAGATACGCCCCGTCCGCCGCCATCGCCGCCACCGTCTCCGGGTCGGCGATCGGATAGGTCGCCATCGCCCCCGCCACCAGCGGCACATTGTCGATCACCGACGAAAGCGCCCCGATCAGCAGGTCGATCAGATAGACATTGTGTATCCTCCCGTCGAGCCACTCCGACAGCCCGGCCAGCACCCCCGCCATCTGGAGCGCCGAGACCGCCAGCAGAATCCCGAGGAAAAAGAGAATCGTCGGCGTGTCGATCCTCCGCAGCACATCCGGAATCCTTCTCTTCGCCCCCTCCGGCATCCCCGATTTGTGCCTGTACATGACCTCCGTGTAAAACCACATGATTCCCAACGCCCCCAGAATCCCCATGAACGGCGGCAGATGCGTGATGCTCTTGAAGAACGGCACGAACAGCAGGCACCCCACTCCCAGCAGGAAGATCGACAACCGCTCCCGTTCCGAGATCGACGTCGCCCCGTCCACATGCGTGAAATAGTTCACCTCTCCGCCCCTCACCTGCACCGCCGCCAACCTTCTCGGCGCCGCCGGCGTCACCTCTCCTCCGATCCACCGCTGGGCGATCAGCGTCGGCACCGCGAACGCCACCGCGCACGGCACGAATAGATACGGCACCAATCCTCCCGTCGTCACATTCCCCCTCACCCACAGCATGATCGTCGTGACATCCCCGATCGGCGACCACGCTCCCCCGCAGTTTGCCGCGATGACGATGATTCCGGCAAACAACCACCTCTCCTTGTAATTCGCGATGAGCTTCCTCAGTAGCGCCAGCATGACGATCGTCGTGGTCAGGTTATCGAGCGTCGCCGACATGAAGAACGTGATCGTGCCGACAATCCAGAGCAGCCTCCGTTTTTTTCGCGTCGTGATCCGGTTCGTGATGATGTTGAATCCTCCGTGCACATCGATCAGCTCCACGATCGTCATGGCCCCGATCAGAAAGAAGAGGATTTCGGCAATATCTCCCACGCTTCCGATGATCTGCACCTGCTGTACATATCTCACCACCTGCTCGTGCAGAGGCAGCCGTCCGATCGTCGGATTTTCGCTGAGGAAGAACTCGAACCCCACCGTTCCCGGCACCACCTTCGGCGCGATCAGCATATAGAGCATCCACGTCGCCGTCGCCGTCATCAGAGCCGTCGCCGCCTTATTGATTTTCAACGGATGCTCCAGCGCGATGCACAAGTATCCGAAGAGGAATACGACAATTAAGAAAATCACCATCAGATCGTCAGAATTAAACACCTCGGCAAAAATAGTAAACGCCGGGCGAGGAAACGGGCAAAAATTCCGACAAATTGGTGAAAAAAGGTCCCAATACGCACAGTCTCGCCGCCGACCCGTAGGTGTGGAGCTCCTCCCTTGCGCGCGTTAAGTAAGTCCTGCGGAGCTGAGGCGCGCGAACAGAGAATAGTGCGAAGATTTGGGCCGACACAGCCGCAGCGAAACGAAGTTTCGCTGCAGCCGTGTCTGCCCCGTTTATTCCGAGAGGCAACGCAACAGAAAACCGCGGGCGCGGTCGATCGAGTTGCTGGTGTCGAGGTCCTGCGAATGGAAATTCAAGTATATGCCATAGAAGCTGGTCGTGCTGACCGTCGAAGACCAGTTGCAACCGCTGTTACCAACGAAGTATAGCACGCCCGAGCCTGCGAGGCGGTAGCCCGGGGCGGGGCCGCCGAATACTCCGTCAAACCTTTCGGAACCCGCAGGCCCTGTCCCGAAGAAATCTCGCACAGAGAGCCCCCGCATCGTCAAAAAAGCATAACTTTGTAATTTTGAACAGCTCTGCACCTTCGGAGACCCACGCCATGTCCGCATACCACGAACCCGTTTTGCTCCGCGAGAGCGTCGATCGACTCGATGTCCGTCCCGACGGCGTGTACGTCGACGTCACCTTCGGCGGCGGCGGCCACTCGCGCGAGATTCTGAGCCGCCTCGGCCGCCGCGGCCACCTTATTGCTTTCGACCAGGACAGCGACGCCTTGGAGAACGCCCCCGAAGATAAACGGATTACGTTGATTCATAACAACTTCCGTTTTCTCCACGGCTGCGTGCGTGCCGCCGGTTTCGAACACGTAGACGGGATCCTCGCCGACCTCGGCGTCTCCTCCCACCACTTCGACACCCCCGAACGCGGCTTCTCCTTTCGGTTCGACGGCCCCCTGGACATGCGGATGAACCGGCACAGCGGGACACCCACCGCCGCCGACCTCCTCAACACCAGCGACGTCGACCGGCTCGCCACCCTCTTCGGGCGGTACGGCGAACTCGACAAATGCTACCGCATCGCCACCGCCATCGTGCGGCACCGCGAGACAGCGGGGCCTTTCGCCGAGATCGGCGACCTGCTGCGCGCCACCGAGAGCGTCACCCCCCGCGGCAGCGAGTCCCGCTTCCGCGCCCGGCTCTTCCAGGCCCTGCGCATCGAAGTGAACGGCGAGATGCAAGCCCTGGAGATGATGCTCTCCCAAGCCATCCGGCTCCTGAAGCCCGGCGGCCGGCTCAGCGTCATCACCTACCACTCCCTCGAAGACCGCCTCACCAAGAACTTCATGCGGAGCGGCACCCCCGAAGGCATCGTCGTGCGCGACTTTTACGGCCAGAGCTCCACCCCCGTCGCCCCCGTCGGGAAAGTGATCCTCCCCGCCGCCGCCGAAATCGACCGCAACCCCCGTGCCCGGAGCGCCAAGCTGCGCGTCGCCGAGCGAACCGGACAACAAATCCGCGCCTGAAACCGTTTCCCAGCCAGACACCCTGGAATCACCCATGAGACGTCCCTCCCGATACACTGCCCCCGAGTTTTCCGACCGGAACTACCGTCCGGCCCGCGGCGTCATGCCCGACGACTGGCGCGAACCCGACAGCGAGCCCAGCCCCGAAGAGGAAGACAGCCCCGAAGAGCCCGTCGAAACCCCCGTTCGTGCTGGAGACGACAGCCGTCCTCGGCCCCGGAAGCGCACCGGCCTCCGCCTCGGTCAATTTTTCACCGGCAGCATCCTCTCCCGGGACGAATTTACCAGACGACTGCCCGTGATCGTCTATATCGTCTTTCTGATGCTCCTCTACATCGCCAACGGCTTCCATATTCAGCACAAACACAACGAACTGGATCGGATCACCGAAGAGCTCAAACACCTCAAGACCCGCGCCGTGACCTCCTCCGCCGTACGGATGACCCTCACCCGGCAGAGCGAGATCGAGCGCCTCCTGCGCGAGCACCGGATCCCCCTTCTTCTCGACCACACCTCTCCTCACACCATCGACGAATAGCCACCCGCCCTGTTCTACCCATGACCCTCCCCGTCCGCCAGACCACCGAGCCCGAAACCTCCGGGAATCCCCAGCGCAGCCCCATCAAAGAGGCCATCCTGCGGCGGGTCAAACTGCTCTATATCCTCTTCCTCTTCACCGGCCTCGCCGTCCTGATCCGCATCGTGTGGCTCCAGATCGGCTCCGGCAGCTCCACCCTCCGCGACCTCTCCAATAAATACAGCTACCGCACCGAAATCGTCGAAGGCGCCCGAGGCAACATCTACTCCGACGACGGCCGCCTGCTCGCTATCTCCATCCCCTATTACGAGCTCCGGATGGACATGGCCGCCGGCGGCCTCAGCGAAAAACGCTTCTTCGACAAAGTCGACTCCCTCAGCACCTGCCTCTCCGACTTCTTCGGCGACAAAACCCCCGAAGAGTACCACAAAGAGCTCGTCGAAGCCCAAGCCGCCCGGAAACGCTTCCACCTGATCACCCGCCGCAAAGTCAACTTCCTCGAACTCCAGACCATCCGCCAGTTTCCCCTCTTCCGCCTCGGCGCCAACCGCGGCGGCTTCATGGCCATCGAGAGCAACCGCCGCGTCAACCCCCACGGCGAACTCGCCCGCCGCACCCTCGGCTTCGTCAACCAGTGGGGCGTGAAACTCGGCATCGAAGGCGGCTTCGACAACTACCTCAAAGGCGAACCCGGCCAGATGCTCAAACAGAAGATCTCCGGCAACTTCTGGACCCCCATCGCCAGCGACCGCAACATCGACCCCATCGACGGCTACGACGTCGTCAGCACCCTCAATATCGAGATGCAGGACATGGTTCAGAGCGCCCTCCGCGAATGGATCGTCGAAGTCGAAGCCGACTGGGGCTGCGTCGCCGTCATGGAAGTCCAGACCGGCGACATCAAAGCCCTCTCGAACGTCACCCGGCGGTCGGACGGCACCCTCGTCGAAGACTACAACTACGTCATCGGGATGAGCATGGAACCCGGCTCCACCTTCAAGCTGGCCGGCCTGATCGCCCTGCTCGACGACGCCCACATGTCCCTCTCCACCCCCATCGAGACCGGCAACGGCGTCGAACAGATCGGCCCCGTTCGCGTCGTCGACTCCCACATCGGCGGCTTCGGACGCCTGACCCTCCAGCAAGTCTTCGAGAAATCCTCCAACATCGGCATGGCCAAGGCTGTGAACCGCGCCTACGGCAGCCAGCCCGCCAAATTCGTCAACGCCCTGAACCGCATCGGCATCCACAAACCCCTCGACCTCCAGCTCGCCGGCGAAGCCAAACCCCTCATCAAGCACCCCGCCATCCGGAACGGCTGGGACGGCACCACCCTGACCATGATGTCCTACGGCTACGCCCTGCGTCTCGCCCCGATCCACACCCTGACCCTCTTCAACGCCGTGGCGAACGACGGCGTGATGGTCAAACCGATGTTCGTCCGCGAGCTCCGGCAATACGACAAGACCGTCCTGCGCTTTCCGACCGACACCCTGAATCCCGCCATCTGCTCGAAGAGCACCCTGCGCGACGTTCAGCGCGCCATGGAAGGCGCCGTGACCAACGGCACCGGCCGTCTGCTTCTGAACCCGAAATACCGTGTCGCCGCCAAGACCGGTACCGCCCAGGTGGCCATCGGCCGCCACGGCTACGTGAGTCGCAGCGGCGGCCGCCACTACCTCGGTTCCATCGCCGGTTACCTGCCCGCCGACCGTCCGAAGTATTCGATCGTCGTCGCCCTGAAGACCTACCACTCCGAGAACTCCCAGAAGACCTACTACGGCGGTTCGCTGGCCGGCCCCCTGTTCAAGACCGTCGCCGACCGCGTATTTTCGATGCACTACAACGTGACCAACCGCGTCGTGACCCGTCCCCAGACCTTCGACCCGATGTTGAACGCCCTGTCCGGCTCTGCTTCCGCTTTGGACAGCCTTTTGCGGGAGCTTCGCGTGACCGGCACCCCCCGTTTACCCTACGAAGGCCGTGCCGCGATCGATAGCGGCGGTCGGGTCGTTGTTTCGCACCCCGTTTCAGCTACTTCCGACTCCGGCGTTCCCGACTTTCGGGGGCTGACCCTGATCGAAGCCCTGGAACGCGCCGAGAGCGTCGGTCTGAAACCGAAATTCGTCGGAATGGGCACCGTTCGTTCCCAGTCCTTGCCCTCCGGCACTCCCATTGAATCCGGCTCGGAGATAACCCTGACCTTGGATCGCCAATAATCTCGTGCGTTATTAATCCCGTGCGGATAAAGAACGGGGGTAGAGGCTGCCGATTCCGAGTGCCGGACCCGAGTAGTGAAGCGAGAGCACGTCGGCTTGTCGACGATGCCTCGCAAGCGCGAGGGAGACCGCAGGTCAACGCACCGCCCGCCCGGCGTAAGGGCAGTACCCTCCCGTAGGACAGACGCGCGCCGCCGCCTTAAAAGGGAAATCGTCAAAATGTGCTGGCACGTTTTGACTGGATTTCCCATGGCGTGCGTAGGGTAAAGGCTGCCTATTTCGGAGTGCCGGAAGGCACCGCGCGCCACGCCTAAGGAGGGTGATTCAACTGTTTCGGCGGTAAACCGAAACAGAATGAATCGCCCCGGCGCGCGAACGAAGAATTAGGCTGAGTTGAAAAGTGGAAATGCGCAAGCATTTCCCCGTCCACGGGACGTGGGGCCCGGCCGGCCTGAGGGCAGTTGAAGCTCGACAGTCGCCCGCCCGCGTAAATGGGCATATTCTGCCGATTGGCGGTGAGCCAATCCGGCAAGAATTGCCGCGGGCGA
>NZ_CAJTMN010000057.1 GCF_910577125.1 uncultured Rikenella sp. | reverse complement strand
CTTTAGAGGATGCTTACGCATCCTAAAGCTGCCGGCGGCCCAACTCCCGGACTTTTCTTTGGGCCGGGAACAACGGCGCGCTAAAGGTTTAGCCTACATATAAAGCGCGCCGTTGCCCCGGCCCAAAAGTAATCCCAAAGATTGAGGAGTGCGGAGCCTGAGGCGTAGCGTAGCTATCTAAAAGTCTTTTGGGTACCTTTTCTTCAGAAAAGGTACAGTTCCATGCGGGTAGACACAGATAAAAGAACGGTTAAAAATGGAGCAAGGTTACTTTCGAACGGGTTGGTTGTTGAGTCCGTAGATTTTGGAGCTCCACGGCGAGTAGGCACGCGCCACCCGGTTGATAGTCAGGACATGCGACTCGATGTCGTGCAAGTCCTCCTCATACCTGCGCAGCGCGATAGCGATCGCCGCGATCTCCTCGCCCAGGAGCTGTCCCGACGGATCGATCGTCGGCCGCACCTCTTCCGGCATGGCCGCGACCGCTTTCTGTTCCTTGGAGCGCATCACCCGCGTCATCCCCCGACCGACGTTCTTGAAAATCAGGTAGAGCAGGACAAGCGCCGAGAAGACCACCGACATGGCCGTAATGGCCATCACCGCACCCGAAGGGTCGCGCAGGAAGAATTTCTCGGAAGCCGGCATACGCTCCTCGATTTCATTCGCCTGCAACGGCGTGATTCCGGCCAGCATGCCGAACCGTTCTTCGCCGGTCTCCGGATCGTCCGTCCAGCCGATCGAGACGTCAGGCAACTGAGCCGCCACGTCGTAAACGATAGAGTCCACCACATTCCGCCCCTGATCCAGAAAGGCCAGATAGCCCGTCTCGTCCAATACGAAATTGGTGTGGAACGTCCCGCGGTTCGAGGTGCTGTCGGCAAAGAAGATCACGTAGCCCTGCGGCGGAATCAGCGTCCGCGCGTCGTTCTTCGGAATACGATACGTCCGCGACATATCCCCCCGGCGCACCGTCAGGTAGGCGCCGCCGATGTTCACGTTCGAATAGCCGGTGTTGTGCAGCTCCACCCACCCCACGTGGTTTCCGTGGTCGTCGACGTAGCTCGTCCGGTTATCGACCAGCACTTCGTTGATCCGAATATCCTTCAGTCCCTGCGCATAGCCCGCCGCGCAAAGTGCGGCGAGGCCGAACGAAAATAAGAGTCTCTTCATCATAACGCGCGGTCTTACAACGGAATATTGGAGTGTTTCTTCGGCGGGTTGACCACCTTCTTGGTCACCAGCGACTGAAGCGCGCGGATGATCCGGAAACGGGTGTTCCGCGGTTCGATCACGTCGTCGATATAGCCGTACTTGGCCGCCACATACGGGTTGGCGAACTTCTGCCGATACTCCTCTTCCTTTTCGGCCAGGAATTCGGCCCGTTTCGCATCGTCCTCGATCGCCTTAGCCTCCTTGGCCATCAAAACCTCGACGGCGCCCTGCGCCCCCATCACCGCGATCTCAGCGGTCGGCCATGCGTAATTCAAGTCGCCCCGCAAATGTTTGGAGCTCATCACGCAATAAGCCCCCCCGTACGCCTTCCGCAAAATAACCGTCACCTTCGGCACCGTCGCCTCGCCATAGGCAAACAGCAGTTTTGCCCCGTGGGTAATAATCCCGCCGTACTCCTGCGCCGTCCCCGGCAGGAAACCCGGCACATCCACCAGCGTAACGATCGGAATGTTGAACGCATCGCAGAAGCGCACAAACCGCGCCGCCTTCCGAGAAGCATTGATATCCAGCACCCCGGCATAGTATTTCGGCTGGTTGGCGATAATCCCGACGCTCTGCCCGTTAAACCGCGCAAACCCGGTCACGATATTGGGTGCGAAAGTCCGCTGTGATTCCAAAAACTCGCCATTGTCGACAATGGCATGAATCACCTCCAGCACGTCGTACGGCTTGTTCGGATTGTCCGGCACGATCTCGTTCAAAGCGTCTTCGACGCGGTCGATGTCGTCCGTGCAGACCGCCAGCGGAGCATCCTCCAGATTATTCTGAGGCAGATAGCTGAGCAGTTTCCGGATGATGGCCATCGCTTCCTCTTCGTTCTCGCTGACGAAGTGCGCCACGCCCGACTTGGTGGAGTGCATCGAAGCGCCGCCGAGCTGCTCCTGGGTCACTTCCTCGCCGGTCACGGTCTTCACCACTTTCGGTCCGGTGACGAACATGTAGCTGGTGCCTTTGTTCATCAAGATAAAGTCGGTCAAAGCGGGCGAATAAACCGCCCCCCCTGCGCACGGCCCCATGATGGCGGAGATCTGCGGAATCACGCCGCTGGCCATGATGTTCCGCTGGAATATCTCGGTATAGCCGCTCAAGGCATTGACGGCTTCCTGGATCCGGGCGCCGCCGGAGTCGTTGATCCCGATCACCGGAGCCCCGTTCCGCATGGCCATATCCATGACTTTGCAGATCTTGGCGGCGAAGGTCTCGGACAGCGACCCGCCGAATACGGTGAAGTCCTGACTGAAAACATATACCAGCCGCCCGTCAATGGTCCCGTATCCGGTCACGACGCCGTCGCCGTAGTACGACTCCTTATCGATCCCGAAGTTGGAACAGCGATGGGTGACGAACATGTCGAACTCTTCGAAGCTCCCTTCGTCGAGCAACAGGTCGATCCGCTCCCGAGCGGTCAGCTTTCCTTTGGCGTGCTGGGAGTCGATCCGTTTCTGACCGCCGCCGAGCTTGGCCTGCTCGCGCTTGGCGACGAGCTCTTTTATCTTTTCCTGATTGACACTCATTTTTATTTCTGTAACTTGCTTGGTAACTAATTTTATACTCTTTATCCGTTCACTGCCCAGGAGGGTACTGTTCTCTTTGTGAACAAAGAGAACCAGAAAAACTTTAGAGGATGCTTCGCATCCTAAAACTTGCCGGCGGCCCAACTCTCGGACTCTTCTTTGGGCCGGGAGCAACGGCGCGCATAGGGTTAGACTCACATTAAGCGCGCCGTTGCCCCGACCCAAAAGCAATCTCGAAGAATGAGGACTGCGGAGCCTAAGGAGTAGCGTAGCTATCTAAAAGTTTACCTTAAGGTTTCCTCCTTGCGCCTCGGCCATTCAAGTAAACTTGATGGCAACTCGGCTGCTACGTCGGTTTTGGTGCCGCTTTTTCCAAAAAGCGGCAGTTCCAGCCGGCACAATGAACGATAAAAAAGAGTGAAAGATTATTTATCGGCAGGGTTTTCGCACAATTCCGTGAGCACCCCCATAGTAGACTTCGGGTGAAGGAACGCGATGTTCAGCCCCTCCGCCCCTCGGCGCGGCGCCTTGTCGATGAGCTGTACCCCTTTGGAGTCGCACTCCGCCAGCGCTTCTGCGACCCCGTCCGCCACGGCGAACGCCAGATGATGAATCCCCTCGCCCCGTTTTTCGATGAATTTGGCGACCGCGCTATCGTCGGAGGTCGGTTCGAGGAGTTCGATTTTTGTCTGTCCGACCTTGAAGAAAGCCGTGCGCACCTTCTGATCCGCCACCTCTTCGATGTTATAGCACTTGAGCCCGAGTACCTTTTCGTAATAAGGGATCGCCGCATCGAGGCTCTTGACCGCGATGCCGAGGTGTTCGATGTGAGAAAGATTCATAACATGGTGGTTATTAAAAGTTTGGATTAATCACGGCACCCGTATCGGAACCGATAACGACAAAGTTAGGGTTTTGTTTCTGAAATAACAACGACCGAAATCAATAAACTTTCCCGCGCAGAACCACCTGCGGCGCCGGTTCGGCCGGCGGAGCAGTCACGAAGCGGACAGTCTTGTAGAAAGCCCCCCGGTCGGTCGGCGTGAGGGTCACCGCCACGCGCACACTGTCGCCCGGCATCACCGGCGCTTTGGGCCACGCCGGTTTGGTGCAGGTGCAGTCCACCTCTATATTCCTGATGACCAACGGTTTGTCCGAGACATTGACACAAACCAGCTCGACCCGGTTTTTCGACCGGAGAGCGATTTCCCCCATCCGCACCACGGCCGGAGTCACGCGCAGCGACTGGCCGGCCGCCCCACCCCACGCCAAGACCCCGAGCATCCACAAACAGAGTTTTTTCATCATACCTCCAAAATTAACGATTCTCGGTCAATTTCCGCTCAAGACGGAAGAAATCCGTACTTTCGCCCCGGCAACAATCCCACGACCCAGGCGGTGAACACTTCCCGTTCCGAAAATTTAAGCTATCTTTGTCCCGTCCGAGTCCGCGCGACCCGGGCAGACATATCAGCTTAAACATGAGAAGTGTTTGAGTTTGTTCTCGTTGATGAATTCTGGTAAAATTCTTTGCGAAAAGAGAACGAGCCCAAAGCCCTTGCTCTATACCTTGTCTTATGGGGTATGGTGTGGGATTGTTGCTTGTTTTTATTTTCGCAGGTTTACCAGAGCCTCATCAACTGAAAACAAAGTCACGATACCCACACTTCTTCTTTTCAATCCAGTGTTTACATCTCTGCTTCGGGGTATCGGGAAGAGGCCATTTTCATTTTCATGGTTATGAAAAAACTTCTGTTTTTTGTGCTGACCGCAGCCCTGATGTTCGGCTGCAAGAAGGACGACAACGGCACGCCCTGTCCGGTCTCGGGCGCGACCCTGCCGACCTCGAGCGCCGAGAACCCCATCCCGGCCGGTTCGGCGGTAACGATCCAGGGGAGCGGCTTCACCTCGAGCAGCGAAATCTGGCTGCGCGGGGTGGCGACCAAAGCCGACGGCGACGTACAGGCCACCGTGACCGACCGCACCTCGACCTCCATCACCTTTAGGGCCCCCTCTTCCGTGTCGGGCGAACAGAGCGTCATCCTGAAACAGGACGGCGGCGAGTGGCCGTTGGGCAAGATGTACTTCACCGCCGCGCCGGAGATCCTGCCGAAAAAGATTGTAAAATCTCTTCTTACAGAAGAGGTGGATGGAGAGAAAGAGACCCACACGGCACTCTATACCTATGACGAAACAGGCAGACTGACTCGAATCGAAACCAGCTCAACAGGTGATTCTTTTTATGAAGGTTCGAGAATCGAATACCTGCAAGACAAAATCAAAATCAGCCACGATTACGACGAGGTGGTAGATTGGGAAGTAGAATTTCTGGTAGAAAATGGACGAGCTACAAACTGCATCGAAGAAGATAAAGAGGACGGTTCAATATGTGAGACCAAGGAGTACACTTATTCGGCCAACGGTTATTTAACCGGAATCGTTTTTTCGCTAACGAATGAAGGTATAACCGACACCTATACCGGTGAATTGACGGTGGGGGAAGACGGCAGTCTGGAAAAATATACCACTGCCGAAAAAGAGATCGAAGACGGAGGATATTACGGGACTTATACCATCGACTTTACCCCGAATACATCCGTGCCGAACAACCTCAACCTGGATTTGATCGGTAACAATTATTTGTTCGGAGACATCATCGACGACCCCGCGATCCTTGACGCTTATTTGCTGGGTATCGGAGGAACGCGCTCGAAATACCTGCCGAAACAACTTACCCTAACCGATGCGGACGGAGAATCATTTACCGTAAAATACGAATATGAATTCGCCGGTGAATACATTTCAAAAATCGGGATCGACGACGGCGACGGATACACAGCTACCCTCGAACTCTTCTACGAAGAGTAGCAGGCAGCCTACCGAACGACCACCGGAGGACGGCCCCATATCCCGCGTGGGATATGGGGCCGTCCTTACGTAATTTTGTATCATTCCGGGCACATTTTATTCCTATCTTTGTTGCCACACGCATCCAAAACAGAACGAACGATGAAAAAGATTTCACTTTTAGGCACACTGGCGGCTGCAACGCTGGCCTTTTCGTGTACCGGCACACCGTACGGACTCGACCCGAAGCTGGCAGCCGATCTGTATGCCAACATCGCCGCGGCGGGCGACAACGGACGGGAGCTGACCGCAGCCATGGAACGCGCCCCCGAAGAGCAACGCGAAGGGATGGCCTACCTGATCGCCTATATGCCCGAGGGAGACCGGGATACGCTGACCGCCGACTTCCTGCTCGGCGAGGTGGAGTGGGCTTACCGGGCGCGGGAGACCTTCCCGTGGGCCAAGGCGCTGCCGGACTCGGTCTTCTACAACGACGTGCTGCCCTACGCCTCGATGAACGAACGGCGCGAACCGTGGCGGGCGATGTTCTGGGAGAAGCTCTACCCGCTGGTGGAGAGGATGATCGACGTCCGTCAGGCGATCGACACCATTAACAAGCAGTTGCAGCACCTCGTGGGAGTGGAGTACAACACCAAGCGTCGGAAACCGCACCAGTCGCCGGGCGAGTCGATGGAGATCGGAATGGCGTCGTGCAGCGGGCTTTCGATTCTGCTGACGGATGCGTTCCGGACGATGGGGATTCCGTCGCGCATCGCGGGGACGCCGCTGTGGGTCTCGAAGGAGGGGAACCACAACTGGACGGAGCTCTGGATCGACGGCAAGTGGTACTTCACGGAGTACTACCCGACCCCGGCGCTGAACCACAGCTGGTTCCTCGAACGCGCCGGCAAGGCGGACAAGAGCGACCCGATCTACTGGATGTACGCCACTTCGTGGCGACCGACGGGTCTGCATTTCCCGATGGTCTGGGATTTCGATAACCGCAACGTGCCGGGGATCGATGTGACGGATTTCTACATCGACCTCTACAACGCCCAGATGGCGGAGGCCAAAAACGGGGCGCCGGTCATCATCCGGGCGTTCCGGGATCGGAACGGGGGACGCGACAGCGAGGATCGCGCGGCATGCGATATCCGCATCACGGATGCGGAGGGCAATATGGTCGCTGCAGGCAAAACGGCAGGGCCGACGGCCGACATGAACGACTACCTGACGCTCTACCTGCCGTTCGGCAAAGACCTGACTGCGGAATTCACGGACAATGCGGGTCAGGTGCAGCGGGTTTCGTTCGTCACGCCGAAAGAGGCGGACAACGGAGAGCTGCAACCTGTCGAAGTGGAATTGTTCCTGCACTAAAATTTTTCTTCGATGCTCGAAAATGAGTCTTGCGGAGCGTAAGGCGTAGCGTAGCTATCATAAAGTTTTTTTGGTTCTTTTTGTTCACAACCGACGCTGCCAGCAAGTGCAATGCAAACGCAGTTTGCGAATTGCCGAGCGGCGAGGAGGAAAACGAGCGAAGCGAAGTTAAAAAGAACAGTTCCCTCAAACCAATCGCGCGCCGACGCCTTAGGAGGCGATTCAACTGTTTCGGCTCACGCCGAAACAGAATGAATCGTCCAGGCGCGCGAGCAGAGAACGGAGCAGAAGCTGCCGCAGCGATGCGTGAGCATCGCCCGTCCACGCACCCGTTGGGTGTTTTGTTAGGGTTCTTTCTGCCTTACTAAGTGGGGCCCGCGCGGCCTGAGCACAGTACCCTCAAACCACCGCGCGCCACGCCTTGAAAGGCGATTCAACTATTTCGGCGTAAGCCGAATATAGAATGAATCGCCAAGGCGCACGGAGAAATGCGAACAAAGCTCAACCGCGCGCGATCGCTGGAGTAGGAAATCGTTCAAAGCGACTTGCGCTTTGAACAAGATTTCCGCCAGCGCGCGTAGGGTAGAGGCTGTTATTTCGGAGTGCCCGGAGGCACCGGCGGAGCGATAGCGGAGCCGCAGTGAGGCGGACACGGGGTAGTGCTTTGGGCCGAGAGCGAGTAGCGCGATTCGCAGAATCGCCGGGCTTGCGCGCTGGGCCTTCGGCCCATCCGGGGAGCGCGTAGTCCGAAACCCAAAGACCAAAACACGGCTGTTGCGGTTCGGAGAACCGCCAGCCCTGTTGCTCAGGCGTGAAGCGCCTCGGGAGGTGGGCGACAGGCCGAACCGACAGACTAAAAACAACATTCCATAAACCCGCAGGCTTCGCCCCGCATCACCCCGCCCCGGGCTATCGCCATCGGGATACGGGCGCGCTGGTCAACGTCGGCCGCTACGGGTACAGTTGGTCGTCCGCTGTCAGCGGGAATAACGGCGTGTTCTTAAACTTCGGCACGCAGCACCTCAGCACCAGCTACTCGGACTACCGCGCCCACGGTTTTCAGTTGCGTTGCCTCTCGGAATAAACGGAAACAGCCCCGCCCCGGGCTACCGCGGCCGTATCACGGGGGCGATGGGCAATGTCGGGTGTGACGGGTACAATTGGTCGTCCTCAACGGACGGGATTGTGAGCATAACGTTGGAATTTAGCACACAGAGGTTCTTTGCAGGTAATGCGGGAAACCGTGCTACGGGTCGTCAGTTGCGTTGCCTCTCGGAATAAACGGAAACAGCCCCGCCCCGGGCTACCGCGGTGCCGGTTCGGGCGTATCGGACGGCGTCGGCAACTACGGCTATAGCTGGTCGTCTGCTGTCAGCGGGACTTACGGCGTGTTCTTGTACTTCTACACGCAGTACCTCAGTCCCAGCTACGCGCACACCCGTGCCTACGGTCGTCAGTTGCGTTGCCTCTCGGAATAAACGGTGCATACCGCACTCACAAATGGCCGGGTCTACCCTAACAGGAATCGTCGGGGGATTTTCAAGGGGGATGTGAGTCCCCCTTGAATGTGCTCTTTGCCTACTTTCTACCACATAGTAGAAAGTAGGGGCCCCCGCGGCCCGAGCGGAACAGAGAAAAGAGATTGATTTAGAACCCAAAGACGGAAGCCGAATAACGTTAGCGGGCTTGCTCAAGGTAAATTAATCAGGCATTATCCGCGCGCCTTGGGAAATCCAGTCAAAACACGCAAGCGAGTTTTGACGATTTCCCTCTTAAGGCGTGGCGCGCGTTAAGCTATAACAAAAGTAATAACGGCCGGCCGCCATGACGCGAACGCGTCGGCCGGACAGGCCCCGCGTCCCGTGGACGGGCGAAACTTGCGTTTCGCTGCGGCAGCCGCTACCCCAACATTGACCGTGTCTACCCTAACAAACAGATAGCCTTAACCCCACACGATGACCCCGGCCTTTGCCGACATACTCCTGCCGCTCGCCCTGCCGAGAGCCTTCACCTACCGCCTCACCGGAGAGCGGCCGGTCGAAGCCGGGATGCGCGTGCGCGTGCCGCTCGGGAAGAGCAAAGTCTGCGAAGGCATCGTGCTCCGCGTGCACGACACACCGCCCGAATCAAAAAATCCGCCGAAACCGATCCTCGAAATCCTCGACGACCGGCCCTTCGTGCGGCCCGAACAGCTCCGGCTGTGGGAGTGGATCGCCGACTACTACCTCTGCACCCCCGGCGAAGTCTTCAAAGCCGCCGTACCCGCCGGAATCCGCGACGGGAGCTATCGACCGGCCGCCGAGCTGTATGTGCGACTCGCCGCGGGGTACCGCTCCGCCTCGAAAATCACCGAAACGCTCGAAGAGATCCGACGCGCCAAAATACAGTGCAAAGCCTTGCTGAGCTACCTCTCCTTCCTGCCTGGCGGAGCGGACGGAGAACCGGTACTGACACCGGACGATCCGCAGACCCTGTGGGTCTGCCGGGCCGACATCACCGAAACGGTACCCGCCGCCATCGTGCTCCGGCTCGTCGAGCGAGGCATTCTGGAACAGCAGGAGATCGTCCCGTCCACCTTGCACCGGGCGACGGCGAAGAGCGACACCACACCCCTGCCGGAAGCGCCGGCAACCACGGACACCCCCGTTTTTCAGTCGATTCAAAACGCATTCGAGACCGACGAAACCCTCTTGCTGAGCGGCGAAATCGCAGGACACGGCGAGACCCTCGCCACACTCTATACCGCCCTCGCCGCCGAACAGATGCGCACCGGACGACAGACCCTGCTGCTCGTACCCGACACCGTGCTCACCGCCCGGCTGACCAACGCCCTGCAGGCCGCTTTCGGAAGCCGCTGCCTCGTCTACCACTCCCGCCTCACCGACCGCGCCCGGAGCGCAGCCTGGCAGCGGATGATCGAACAGCCGGAGAGCGTCGGAATCGTCGTCGGGACTCGTTCCGCCCTCTTTCTGCCTTTCGAGCGGTTAGGACTCCTTATCGTCGACCGCGAACACGACCCCAACTACCGCCAGAGCGATCCCGCTCCGCGCTACCATGCCCGCGACACGGCCCTGATGCTCGCCCGGCTGCACGGAGCCCGGACACTGCTCGTCAGCCCGACCCCTTCCGCCGAGAGCTGGCTCAACGCCCGCGCCGAAGGCGGCAAATACGGATCGGTCGCCGTGCCGGCCGCAGACGATGTCCGGCGACCGCGCGTCACCGTGTTGGAGCGCGGCCGGGGAGTCGTCTCCACCTACCTGCGCCGCCGGATCGAAGAGACCCTGCAGGAGGGACGGCAGGTCGTCCTCTTCCAGAACCGCCGCGGATTCGCCCCCTACGTCGAATGCGCGGCCTGCGGAGCGACACCGACCTGTCCCCACTGCAACGTCACCCTCACCTACCACAAAGAGACCTCGGCACTCGTGTGCCACTACTGCGGCTGGTCGCAACCCTACACCCCGACCTGCGCGGCCTGCGGCATGCAGGCCCTGACGCCGCGGGGGATCGGCACGGAGCGCGTCGAGCAGCAGATGGCCGAACTCTTTCCCGACATCCGCATCGCCCGGATGGACACCGACACGATGCGGGGCGCAGGAGCGGCGGGACGGATCCTGAACGACTTCGCGGAAGGCGAAACCGAGATTCTGGTCGGAACACAGATGGTGGCCCGCACGGCCCGGAGCGGCGACCAGACGGGACTCGTCGGCGTGATCCATGCCGACAGCCTGCTGGCCCACCCCGACTTCCGGGCCGCCGAACGGGCCTTTCAGCTGCTGATGCAGCTGAAAGCCCTGCTCCCGGCGGACGGGAGCGGAGAGCTGGTCATTCAGAGTTCCCACCGGCTCCACCCGGTTCTGATCGCCGTGACGAACCACGACACGGAGGGTTTCTACCGCCACGAGATGCAGGAGCGGCACCAGCTGCTCTATCCGCCCTATGTCCGGATGCTGCGGGTCACCTTCCGCCACCGCAGCAAGTCGCTGACGGCGGCGGCGGCACAACTGTGCGAAGCCCTGCTGCGCGAACGGTTCGGCCGGCGCGTCTCGCCGCCCTACGAACCGCAGGTCGACCGGATACAGAACCTGCACATGCTCCACATCCTGCTGCGCATCGAACGTGAACGGCCGGTGGCGCGGGCCAAAGCCATTCTGACGGAGGCGCTGGCCCGGGTGCGCAAGGCTTTTCCGACGGTGCGGACCATCGCCGAAGCCGATCCGCTGTAATATGCGGATGCGCCGGGAAAAGCCGAAAAGCGCAGAACCGGAAAAAACCGCTATCTTTACCCGCATGAACACCTACTTCCGCATCCTCCGGTTCGGCCGTCCCTACGGGCGTTATGCCGCGCCGTATTTCATCTGCATCCTGCTCCACACGATCTTCAACACCCTGATGTTCGCGATGCTGATCCCGATCATCCAGGCCATGTTCGATGCCGATTCGATGGTAAAAGCCGTCACGCAGATGCCCGCCTTCGAGTTGAAAACCGCCTACTTCAAAGCCCTGCTCAACTACGGTCTGTACCGGGTGGCCGGAGCCGGATACAGCACGAAAGACATTCTGGTGGCATTGGCCATCCTGACAGTGGTTATCGTACTGCTCAGCAACACCTTCCGTTATCTGGCCCAACGGATTCTCGAAAACCTGCGCATCCACACCCTGCAACAGATCCGCGACACGCTGTTCGACCGTGTGATCCGGCTCCAGGTGGGCTACTTCAGCAACGAACGCAAGGGAGACATCATTTCCAAAATCACATCCGATGTACAAGTCGTGCAGTTCTGCGTCACCAGCACGTTTCAGGTCTTCTTCAAAGAGCCTTTCCTGCTGGCCGGCTATTTCATCCTGCTGATCAAGATATCGTTCCCGCTGACACTGTTCACACTGGCCGTACTTCCGGTCATCGCCCTGTTCATCGGCTACATCGTCAAACGGCTGCGCAAGTCGGCGACCGCAGGACAGGAGGCGTTCGGCGAGATGGTCTCGCTGCTCGACGAGTCGCTCGGCGCCATCAAGACGGTCAAGGGATACAATGCGACCGATTATATCGACCGAAAATTCCGCGCCCTCGACGGAAAATATTCCGACATCATGCGGTATATCGCCCGAAGACAACAGCTCGCCTCGCCGATGAGCGAATTTCTGGGAGTCGCTTCGCTGTCGTTCATTCTGGTCTACGGGGGGAATATGATTCTGAACGGCGCGCTGGAAGCGGCGGCGTTCATCACCTATCTCGGGGCATTCTCGCAGGTGACACGGCCGGCACGCGCCATTGCGGACGCTTTCGGAAACATCAACCAGGGGATTGCCGCCGGAGAACGTATCCTCGGGATGATGGACACGGCACCGGTCATTACCGACCGGCCGGATGCCACGGCGCTGACCGAGTTTACGGAGGGGATCGAGTTCCGGAACGTCTCGTTCTCGTATGAAGAGAAACAGGTGCTCCGGGACATTTCGTTCACGATTCCGAAAGGAGAGACCGTGGCCTTGGTAGGGCCTTCGGGAGGAGGAAAATCGACGATTTCCGACCTCATCCCGCGGTTCTACGACCCGGACAGCGGGGCGGTTCTGATAGACGGCACGGATTTGCGGGACTACAAAGTTGAAAGCGTGCGGGCACAGATGGGGATCGTAGCGCAGGAGACCATTCTTTTCAACGACACGATCGAGGAGAATATCCGGATGGGGAACCGTTCGGCAACGCTGGAGGAGGTGATGGAAGCGGCGCGGGTGGCGAACGCCTACGACTTCATCATGGCGACCGAACAAGGGTTCCAGACCAATATCGGCGACCGGGGGATGAAGCTCTCGGGGGGACAGCGGCAGCGGATCTCGATCGCGCGGGCGGTACTGCGCAACCCGGAAATCCTGATTCTGGACGAGGCGACCTCGGCGCTGGACACAGAGAGCGAACGACTGGTGCAGGATTCGCTCTCGTCGCTGTTGCAGGGGCGGACGTCGCTGGTGATCGCCCACCGGCTGAGCACGATCCAGCATGCGGACAAAATTATCGTGATCGAGGCGGGACGGATCGTAGAGCAGGGAACGCATGCCGAATTAATGGCGATCGAAGGCATCTATCACAAGCTAATCGAAATGCAACAGTTGGCGGACTAACCCGACCGGATGATGAAAAAACTGCTTCTCTTACTTGGCCTGACGCTCGGAAGCGGCTCGATCGCGACGCAGGCGCAAAAATTGGTGATCGGCTCACGCGTGCCGGACTTCAAGGGGGTGGAATGGAGCACACTGCCTCCCCGGGCAGAGGCTCCGATGCTGATCGAGTTTTATGCTCCGGAGAATGCGACGTCAGCCCGGTTTTTCCCCAGGCTGGCTGAGATCCGACACCGCCACGGGAATGGGAACCGGGGCATTCAGATCGTGGTGCTGACCCGAAAGGCGGGAGCGGTGACAGATTCGCTCAAGGCGAAATACGGGGAACGCTACTTCATCGGTTCGGATCCGGACGGGAAGGTCTATCGGGCGTTCCATGTCCAGTACGTGCCTTACACGATTCTGGTCGATTCCAAAGGGGAGCTTTACTGGCAGGGGAATCTGGGCAATCTTCCGGCATCGGTGCTGGAGCGGGTCAGGTAATCTCTCCCAGGTTCTACCTGCTTTTTCATGTGCGAATTCACACCCCGCCCCGGGCGGCCGCAACTACAATGAAGGGATACACTGGTTAGTCGGGAATGCGGGATTCAACTGGTCGGTTACCCCCAGTTCTCTGGGAGGCGTGGATCTCTATTTCTGCACAACGGTCGTCAATGCACAAGACGGGCCAAGTCGTGCATTCGGTATTCAGTTACGTTGCCTCTCGGAATAAACGGTGCGTGTCGCACTCACAAATGGCCGGGTCTACC
>NZ_CAJTMN010000056.1 GCF_910577125.1 uncultured Rikenella sp. | reverse complement strand
GTAGGCCTGCAACTTCGCGGTGCTTGTTTTCGGCCACGCTGGCTCCGACCCGACAGACCCCGCCCCGGGCTGCCGCGACGCAGGATTTTATGGACAATCGGGTAATGCGATGGGAGTCGGTCGCAGCGGGTATAGCTGGTCACGTACTAAAGTCGTATTCTTGACTTTCAGCATAGAAGAACTCACTCCCAGCAGTACAACCAACCGTGCTTTCGGTGTTCAGTTGCGTTGCCTCTCGGAATAAACGGTACACCCCGCCCCGGGCTTCCGCGATACGGGCGACAATGGGGGGTTGGGCATTCCGATGTACGTTGGCAACTACGGATTCAGCTACTCGTCATCGGTGAGCGGCAGCAACGGGATGTACCTGAATTTCTACGTGACGGGCCTCGATCCCCACAGCGCGTACCTCCGCGGCCACGGTCTTCAGTTGCGTTGCCTCTCGGAATAAACGGAAAAAAAAGAAAACCGTCTCCTAAATTTGAACCACACACCGCAATATTTTGCACAAAACGCCTAAGATTTCGGCACGAAAAATGCTACCTTTATTCCAAAACCCACAAACATCATGAAAACACAGCCCGATACCACCGACTATTACGGCCCGATCAGCGTGACCCGCATCGGCCATGCTTTCTTATATATCGGTTATCAGAAAGAGATGATCGCTGTCGATCCGTACGGAGAAGCGGCCGACTCTACGACACCTCTTCCGACCGCCACGGCCATTCTCATCACGCACGATCACTATGACCACTACGACCCGGAAGCCATACGGGCCGTCGCGACGGAACAGACCGTCTTCGTCGCTCCGCCGAAAGCTGCGGAACGGCTGCGCGCCGACGGGTTCACCCAGCGGATCATCACGCTGGCCAACGGTGATACGACAGACTACAACGACTCGATCCGCATCCGGGCCCTGCCGGCCTACAACATCGTCCGGGAACGTACGCCCGGCGTGCCGTTCCATCCGAAAGGGGAGGGGAACGGCTATCTGCTGACCATCGACGAAAAACGGATTTATATTGCCGGCGACACCGAGCTGATCCCCGAGATGCGGGAGCTGAACTTTATTTTTATCGCCTTTCTACCTCTGCTGCTCCCCTATACGATGAGCGAAGAGGAGTTCGTAGAAGCCGCCAAAATCATCGAACCGGAATACCTCTATCCGTACCACTACGAGACGGTGGATCGGGAGCGGATTCAGAAACAACTGGCCGTCGTCCAGGTGCGATAATCCCTGACTTGCTATGAATCGCCTCATTCCTTTTCTTTTTTTGGCCGGTATGATCACGCTCTGCGACAGTTGCGCGAGCCAACACATCCGCGTATCCCGCGACGATCCGCGCACCTCCGGAGAGAGCGACCGCGAGAGCCGCAAGAGATACGATGCCTACCTGTTCGACAACGGCCCGGACTATGTATCGGAAGGTCTGTTTCGGATCGTCGGACCGAACGGCCGGATCGGATATGCCGACACGATCGGACGTATCGTGATCCGGCCGCGCTACGAAGCGGCTTATCCGTTCCAAGAGGGTCGGGCCACCGTGGCCCGGCACGCCCGCAAAGTTTGGGAAGGAGAACACTTTTACTGGGAGAGCGACCGATGGAAAGAGATCGATCCCAAAGGTCGTCGAATCAGATAACCCAAACGCTCGCCGGAATCGTGCCGCCGTCGCTACCTCAGTACCGCCCCTGACGGATGCGGTCGGCCAGTCGGGTCAATCCGGCTGCATAAGCCTCCCAGTCCGTAATGATTTTCGTCGCTACGCCCGATTCGACCGCCGCCTTGGCCACAGCCACCGAAACGGTCACCAACAATCTCTTGTCCAGCGGTTTCGGCAACAGATAGTCCCGGCCGAAAGCCAACTCCTTTAAATTATAGGCATGGAGCACTTCGCCCGTGACCGGCATTTTCGCCAGCCCGGCAATCGCCCGTGCCGCCGCTACCTTCATCTCCTCGTTGATAGCCGTGGCCCGTACGTCCAGCGCCCCGCGGAAAATGTACGGAAATCCGAGCACGTTATTGACCTGATTCGGATAATCGCTCCGTCCGGTGGCGAAAATCAGGTCGGGACGCGACGCTTTGGCCTCTTCGTAAGGGATCTCCGGATCGGGATTGGCCAACGCGAAGACGATCGGATCGGAGGCCATTGTCCGCACCATATCGCCCGTCAGCACGCCGGCCTTGGAAACCCCCAGAAAGAGATCGGCTCCGACCAGCGCCTCCGCCAGCGTGTCGACCTCGCGGCGGGTCGCAAACTGCGCCTTTTCCGGCGTGAGGTTCGTCCTCCGCACGCTGATTACCCCTTTGCTGTCGCACATCACCAGATTTTCGGACTTCACCCCCAACTCCAGATAGAGTTTCGCACAAGCCGTAGCGGCAGCTCCCGCGCCGTTCACCACCACGCGGATTTCATCGATCCGTTTCCCGACGATCTCCAACGCATTGAGCAATGCGGCCGAAGTAATGATCGCCGTACCGTGCTGGTCGTCGTGCATCAGCGGCAGACCGATCTCCTGTTTGAGCCGCCGTTCGATTTCGAAACACTGAGGCGCCTTGATATCCTCCAAATTAATCCCTCCGAAAGTCGGCGCAATCGCCTTGACCGTCTCCACGAACCGATCGACATCCGTCGTATCGACCTCGATATCGTAGACATTGATTCCGGCCAGCACCTTGAACAGCAATCCTTTTCCCTCCATCACCGGTTTGGCGGCCGCCGCGCCGATATTGCCCAGCCCCAGCACGGCCGTCCCGTTCGAAATCACAGCCACCAGATTGCCTTTGTTGGTATATTCGTAAATTTTCTCCGGATCGTCATAAATTTCCATACACGGCACCGCCACGCCCGGGGTATAGGCCATCGACAGATCGTGCTGTGTGGTATACGGTTTGATGGGTACGACGCCCAGTTTCCCTTTCGGATCCGAACTATGATAGAGCAGTGCCTCCTGATCTTGCTTATTCATGGAACAAAAGATTGACTTTGAGCGGTAAAATTAGTTAAAAACGTCATCCGTTGTCCTCCGCCCGCAGATTATTCCCGCCCCGGGCTACCGCAATTGGCTCTTGGGGCAACCGGTGGATATCGGTAATTGTGGCTACAATTGGTCATCCTCAAAGAACGGCATCAACGGCCTGAGTTTGTACTTCCATCCAACAGGATTTTCTGCCAATGGAGAAACAGGTCGCGTCAACGGTCTTCCGTTGCGTTGCCTCTCGGAATAAAGTGCCTTCGGGCACTCCGAAATAGCCGGGTCTACCCCAATAAGGCAGACTCTACCCAAACAACCGACTGCCGCCACATCCGATTCGGGAAAAATCACCGCACGGGCTCCGAATTTGGCCGGGTATTTGCTGATAAATCAGTCGACGTACTATCACATTCGAGGAATCGGCTTATTTCACCGATCCGCAACGGACTTATGGAAATCGTTATACTTTTCTTACTGCTTCTGCTGAACGGCGTTTTCGCCATGTACGAAATCGCACTGATCTCCAGCAGCCGGGCCCGGTTGCAAAACGAAACGGCACGAGGCAGCCGACGCGCTGCACGGACGCTCAAACTGCTGGACGATCCGGAAACCATCCTCTCGACCATCCAGATAGGAATTACCCTGATCGGCATCATCTCCGGGGCATTCGGCGGGGTAGCCCTGGCCGACGATGTCGAACCGTGGTTCGCCCGAGTCCCCTTTTTAGCCCCCTATGCCCGCGATTTGTCGCTGATTACCGTGGTCGGGCTAATCACCTACTTTTCGCTGATTATCGGCGAATTGGTTCCGAAATCCGTCGCTCTGGGCAATCCGGAACGAATCGCCATGGCGCTCACCCCGATGATGTGCGGCCTGACCCGCATCTCCTATCCCTTCGTCTGGATGCTGAGCGTCTCCACCAAGCTGGTCAATAAAATCCTCGGTGTCCGGAGCAACAAAGAGCGGTCGCTCAACGAGGAGGAGATCAAAATGATTCTCCGGCAAAGCACCGAACAAGGGCTGCTGGAAAAAGAGGAGACCGAAATGATCCGCGACGTCTTCCGCTTTACGGACAAACACGCCAAGGAGCTCAAGACACACCGCAAAGACGTCGTCTATCTCTTCGCCGGACAGGGCAGGGAAGAGGTCATCGACACGATTGCCGAGACCCCGCACACCCGCTATCTGTTGTGCGGCGAATCAACGTCGGACATCATCGGGATGGTTTCGGTCAAGGACATCATCGGGATGTGCCGCCGGAACGCCCGGTTCGACCTGCGTTCCATCGCGGTGGAACCGTTGCTGATTCCGGAAAACCTCTCGGCACAACGCGTGCTCGATCTGTTCAAGCAACACAAATGCAGTTTCGGAGTGGTAATCAGCGAATACGGGGTAGTGGAGGGGGTGATTACGCTGAACGACCTGGCGGAGAGCATTCTGGGCGAAATTCCGGACGAAGACGGAACCTGCGGCGAACCGGTCTGCATTGCGCAGGAAGACGGCTCCGTGCTGGTAGACGGCACGTACAGCGTGGATGATTTTATGGAAGAGATGGGTGTCGTGGCCTGCGACGAGCTGCAAAAAGAGGATTTCGACACGCTGAGCGGTCTCTCCATGTTCCTGCTGGGCCGCATCCCGGAGACGGGCGACCGGTTCGATTACCGCCACCTATCGTTCGAAATCGTCCAGATGAACGCGAGTTGCGTGGCCAAACTGCGGGTCACAAATCGGGAAAAGGCAGCAACGGAAACGGCCGACCGCTAAATCCGCTATTGCTTCAACCGTGCCCGAACGTATGCCACGAACTCCTCCGGACGCGTGCAGCTGAAGAGATATTTTTTCTGCCGCGTCCGGACGAGAACCAAGTGCTTCAACTCCGTGGCGTACATCGTATAACGGCCCAGCGTCTTATTCCTGAACCGTCCCAAATAGCCGAAAAATCCGCCGCTCCCGAACGTCCGTATAGAACCGTCGATATCAGACTTCGAAATCGGGCCCACACTGATCACCTCGCTCAAAGGAATCTCCAGCGCGCCGAACAACCGACTGACAGTTACCTTTTCCCCGTCTGCCTTCAGACGTATCGGCATATAACCCAATCCACCCAAAACGGTAGCCAGAAAAACAAGGAGCAACAGATACTTCAGCCAGAGCACCTCTGTCGGCCACCTGAATGATTCCAGATGAAAGACTACTCCAACTAATATAAGCAAACACACAATAGTCACCACCCATACTGTACCGCTCCAACGAAACAGCAACGAGATGTTACGGTTTTCCATGGTTTATCCGATTTAATGCTAAAGATGGATCGCCTCGTCAAACGCCGCCGCAGCCGCCTCCATCACCCCCTCCGACATCGTCGGGTGGGCATGGATCGTGCGGATCACATCCTCCGCCTTCGCCCCCAAGGTCAACCCTAAGGCCGGCTCAGCCACCATCTCCGTCACGTTCAGCCCGAACAGGTGCGCCCCCAGCAACCGATCGGTCTCGGCATCGAAAATCAGCTTCACCATCCCGTCCCGGTTCCCCGCCGCCGTCGCCTTGCCCGAAGCCGTGTAGGGAAAACGCCCCACACGCACAGTATATCCCCGCTCCGTCGCCTGTGCCTCGGTCAGCCCCACCGACGCCACCTCCGGCATCGTGTAGATGCACGACGGCACGACGGCATAATCCACCGCCTCCGGATCCCTCCCCGCAATAAATTCGGCGCAGTGAATCGCCTCAGTCGTCGCCACATGGGCCAATGCCGGCGTCGGTATCAAGTCCCCGATAGCATAGACCCCCTCGGCCGACGTCCGATAATGTTCGTCCACAATAACTTTCCCCCGCTCAATCCGCACCCCTGCCTCCTCCAACCCGATTCCCTCCGTATTGGCCGCAATCCCCACCGCCGACAGAACCACTTCCGCCTCCAACACCTGCTCGCCCTTCTTCCCCGCCACGCTCACCCGGCACAGCCCGGCCGCTTCGTCCACTGCTACCTGTTTGACTTCCGTCGCAGTCATCACCGCGATTTTCGCCTTGCGGAACGCCCGCTCCAGAAGTTTCGAAATCTCCTCGTCCTCCAACGGCGCCAGGTTCGGCGCGTACTCCACGATCGTCACCTTCGTTCCCAACGTACCGAAAAAAGTAGCGAACTCCGCCCCGATCGCCCCCGAACCGATCACGACCATCGACTCCGGCAACTCCGTTAACGTCAAAGCATGACGCGAAGTAATCACCCGCCGGCCGTCCACCGGAATCGACGGGAACTCCCGCGGCCTCGCCCCCGTCGCCAGAATGATATGCCGAGCTTCATAGGTGGTCACCGTCCCATCCCCCGCCGTCACTGCCACCGTGTGCGGCACATCGGTCAGCGAACCCGTCCCAACCAAAACATCCACCTTATTCTTCCTGAGCAGGAAGTCGATCCCTTTGCTCATCTGCTCCGCCACACCCCGACTGCGAGCCACCATGGCCGCCAAATCCGGCCGCACCGCCCCCTCGTCCACCAGCACTCCGTACTCCGCCGCATGAGAAGCATAACGGAAAACCTCCGCACTCTTCAAAAGCGCCTTCGTGGGAATACAGCCCCAATTGAGACACGTCCCTCCCAGCTCCGCCCGTTCGACCACCGCCGTCCGCAGCCCCAACTGCGCACACCGGATCGCCGCCGCATATCCCCCCGGCCCGCTGCCGATCACCATAACATCGTATGACATATCCATTCTCTGTGTTTTCTGTAGATTCAATACCGTTCGATCCAAAAATATAGAAACTCGAAATCTTTTCTCCCCCGATCCTCCTCCTTGCAAGCCAGAGTAAAATCGGATTCCTCAACCTTCAGCACCTCACCGTCATAGCTCACCTCATAGTAATCGCCGTGATATTCATCTCTCAGACAAATCCGGTCGCTCTTCATTTGAATCAAGGACTCTGGGTCGAAATGAAAATCGTCCGCTATGAATAAGACCTGCCGTCTCACGTGCCACCGAATCGACAAATCTTTCGCCACCCTGAAAACATCTCCATCGTAAAAAAGGATAAAATCCTCTTGATAAGGAGAAACACTGACCAAAGAAGGAACATACCGATCGATTGCAACCTGCTTGACCAGTTCCCCGGTGGCGAGATCGATCAGACAGAGTACGTTATCCAGTGTCAGAAACAAGTTGTTTCCAGACAGGCAGGCAAACTTTTCGGTATGTAGACTTTCAATTCGATCTCTCGAATGATTTCGATTTCCGTCTCTCCCTCTTCGTTTTTTTTCTCTTTGCCAATCTGTATGTCATCACATCCATAAAACTCTGTATGTCATCACATCCATAAAACATCGAGCCCGCACAGCTCGCCCAGTCCGCTTTCTGAAACTCGGGATGTTCGTCCTGAATCGCCACCAACCCCTCTTCCCTCAATTCCAGCACACAATCATAGTAGGGTCGAAACGAGCCGGATTCGAAATCATGCGGAAGCAGTTCGTCGGTAAGCGTAACCCGATAATCCTTTATCTGGAATCGTTTCATTCGCTTTTTTTTGTTTGCTACACATTTCCGTGCTCTTCTCCAACCAATTCGAAAATTCACTCGGATCCGCCACAACTCATCTCAATAACACTCCATCGTAACTCAATTCATAGTAATTGTCTTCCCAATCGTACAGACATATCCGGCGCTCTTCATCTCGAACGCCGCCCCTTTTTCCATTGGTCGGACAAAAATATCCCGCCCGCAGCAAAAGTTCCACTGCACCGACAAATCCGGTGAAATCCGAAAAATATCGGTCTCGCCGTACAAAATAAAATCGTCCTGGTAGGCATAAGCCTCGAACATGATCGGGACCCAGGGCTGTATCGTAGTCTGTTTGACGATCTTCCCTGTAGCCGGATCGAACAGGCAAAGTCGATCGCAGAACATAAAAAATATGTCATCTCCCGCCGGCAATGCGCAATCATCGACCTGTGTGTAATAAGGTACCAAAAACGCGTACTCTTTCGGTTCGTCGTCTTCCTCTCCTCGTTCGATCAGCACAGAAACCGTCGTATAATCCGATTCATCGTCCTCTCCAAACATATTGAATACGCGGTCATAAGATAGGTTGTCCATGGAATTCAAAGTATATTTCGGCGCCCGGCGAACCGTAATCCGATACTCTTTTACCTGAAATACCTTCATAACGAAAAATGTCGTGTCACTTCGGCAGCACGCTCTGTTTCGACCGCGGATTGTAGAGCGGATTGATCTCGAACTTGCGCTTGCGTTTCGGCACCTCGTCCAGATAGTCCGGACGCCGCTTGTACACCTCGCTGTAATCGAAATAATATCCCTTGTCTTTCCGCCCGGGACGGCTCCCGTCGTCCGGCATGTTGTAGACCGGCGCATACTCCACGTTCCGGGTCAAGATAATCAGCTTCGTAAACCGGGCGCCGATCAGGTTCAGCACATCCGGCGCATCGCGCTGGTAGATCACATACCACGGCGACTCCTCGCGCAGCCCCGTCCCCGTCGACCGGATCGCCTCCAGAATCCCGCGTATCTTGAACATCTGAGCCGCCGCCCGCTCCGGTTCGTCCAGCATCCGGTAGGCGAAAGCCAAAACGTTCAAATCCCGCATGCTGAACGGCTCCTCACGCAGAATCTCGCGCGCAAACCCCACGATGCGCCGATAGTCCTCCGCCTCCAGCCGCGTCTTCTTGCCGAAAGCCCGCTCCAGACTGTCCGCATACGGCGAACTCAGCAACGGTTTGTAACCCGTCTGTTCCGAGTAGCCGTAATAGAGGTATCGGAAATCCTCGACCGTCAGTGTCGTATCCCCCCGCTCGTACCGCCCGAAGAGCCGCGGATAGTAGTACGGCGAAGCGATATCCGCCGTCTCGGCCGCAATCCGCCGATAGTCCGGCGCCGCAATCCCCACCGTATCCGCCTCCTGCGCCCCCGCCGTCCCGAAAACGAACAACAAGAGCCCTGCCCAGAATTTTCGCATACCTCTCTCCTTTAAAATAATCCCCTACAATCCGTACCGGTCGATCTGGGCCTTGATTTTCGCCATCAGCCCCTCGCTCGCCGGCACGAGCGGCAACCGCAGGTAGTTCCCCATCAACCCCTTGACCGCCAACGCCCCCTTTGCTCCCACCGGATTCCCTTCGGCAAACAACAGGTCGGTCACCTCGTGCAATGTCAGGTTCAGCGGCGCCGCATCCGCGATATTTCCCGCCATCGTCGCATGGATCATGCACGAGAAGGTATCCGGAAAGACATTCGCCGCCACCGAAATCACCCCGTCGCCCCCCATCGCCACCAGCGCCATCGCCAGGTTGTCGTCGCCCGAGAGGACAAAGAAGCCCTCCGGCCGATCCCGCAGGATATAAGCCGCCTGCGAAAGGTTCCCCGACGCCTCTTTCACCGCGATCGCCCGACCCGGAAAGGCATGCGCCAGCCTCAACGTCGTCTCGGCCGTCATATTGACCCCCGTCCGTCCCGGCACGTTATACAGAATGACCGGCAGCGGCGCCGCCTCCAGAATCGCGCTGAAATGGGCATACAGCCCCGCCTGGTTCGGTTTGTTGTAGTAGGGCGTCACGGAGAGAATCGCGCTCACCCCCTCCAGATCGAACGTCTGCATCGTCCGGATCACCTCCGCCGTATTGTTCCCCCCGATCCCCACGACGATCGGCAGATTACCCGGATTGTGCGCCACACAATGCCGCACGACGCGGTGCCGCTCCTCCGCCGTCATCGTGGCCGGTTCGCCCGTCGTCCCCAGCACCACCAGATAATCGACTCCGCCCGTCGTCACATGGTCGAGCAGTGCGGTCAGGGCCGGAAAATCGATCTCTCCGCCCTCGGTAAACGGCGTCACCAGCGCGACACCTACGCCTTTCAATTGAAGTGACATGATATTTCTGAAAATTTGTATAAAGGCAAAGTTACGTTTATTCCCCGGGGATTGCATCCCGCTCGCGGATTTTCAACTAAAAGAGGGTCGTTTGTTGAATTTTTAACACCCTCTCGCCGATCATCTCCATAAACTCCTCCTCGGAAAGAATCCGCACCCCGAGCTTCGTCGCCGTCTCCAGCTTTTTCGGCCCGATGCCCGTACCGGCCAGCAGATAGTCCGTCGTCTTCGAGACACTGCTCTGGTTCGTTCCCCCGTGCAGCTCGATCAGTTCTTTCAGCTCCGGCCGCGAATGGAGGTCGAACGTTCCGGAAATCACGATCTTCTTTCCGGCCAGCGCCTCCGAGAGTTTCGTCCGCTCCACCGCCTGCAGCTGCACCCCGGCCCGCCGCAGCCGGTCGATCATCTCCACGTTGCGCGGGTCGGCAAAGTAGGCCACAATGCTGTCCGCAATCTTTCCGCCGACCTCCTCCACCTCCAGCAGCTCCTCGCGCGAAGCCGCCATCAGGGCATCGATCGACGGGATGGCCGCCGCCAGCTTCTTGGCCGTCGTCTCGCCCACATACCGGATCCCGATGGCGAACAGCACCCGCGCATAAGGCACCTCCAGCGACTTAGCGATACTGTTTATGATGTTCTCGGCCGATTTTTGCCCCAGCCGCTCCAGCGGCACCAGATGTTCGACCTCCAGATCATACAGGTTGGCGATATCGCCCAGCAGTCCGTTTTCGTACAAAAGCTGCACCGTCTCGTCCCCCAGCCCCTCGATGTTCATCGCCTTTCGCGAGATGTAGTGGACGATCCGCCCCACGATCTGCGGCGGACATCCCGTGGCGTTCGGACAGTAGTGTTTCGCCTCGTCCTCCTCCCTGACCAGCGGCGTCCCGCACTCCGGACAGTGGGTAATATACTGAAACGGGGCACTCTCCGTCGGCCGCTGCGCGAGATCGACCCCGACGATCTTCGGAATAATTTCGCCCCCCTTCTCGACCCGCACCGCATCGCCCACCCGGATGTCCAGCAGTTCGATCTGCTCGGCATTGTGCAGCGAGGCCCGCTTGACCGTCGTCCCGGCCAGCCGCACCGGCTCCAGGTTGGCCACCGGCGTAATGGCTCCCGTCCGCCCGACCTGAAAATCGACCGACACGAGCCGCGTCACCGCCTGCTCCGCCTTGAACTTATAGGCCACCGCCCACCTCGGCGCCTTGGCCGTCGCCCCCAAGTCGCGCTGCAACCGGATGCTGTCCACCTTAATGACCGCCCCGTCCGTTTCGTACGGCAACTCGTGCCGCGCCGTATCCCAATAATGGATATACTCCATAATCTCATCGACCGACCGGCACAACCGAACCGCCGCAGAGGTCTTGAATCCCCACTCCCGCAGTTTCTGCAGCGTTTCATAATGCGACGGCGCCACCGGTGCGTCCGCCTGTACGGCATAGAGCACCGCCTCCAGCCCCCGCTTCGCCACGACGGCCGAGCTCTGTTGTTTGAGCGTCCCGGCGGCCGCATTGCGCGGATTGGCGAACGGCTCCTCGCCGATATCGGCCCGCTCGGCATTGAGCCGCTTGAAACTCTCGTGCGGCATATAGATCTCGCCCCGCACCTCCATATAGGCCGGCCATCCGTCGCCCTGCAACGACATCGGGATGCTGCGGATCGTCCGCACGTTGGCCGACACATCGTCCCCGACCGTTCCATCTCCGCGCGTCACGGCCCGCACGAACCGCCCGTTTTCATACGTCAGCGAAATCGCCGTCCCGTCGAATTTCAGTTCGCAGCAATAAGCCGTCGCATCACCGGTCTCCTTCTCGATGCGCGCCAGAAACTCCCGCACCTCCTCTTCCGAATAGGTATTGGCCAGCGAGAGCATCGGATAGCGGTGCGCCACCTGCTCAAACTCTTTGGTCAGGTCGCTCCCCACGCGATGCGTCGGCGAATTGGGGTCGGCAAACTCCGGATGGGCAGCCTCCAGCGCCGCCAGCTCGGCCATCATCCGGTCGTACTCCCGGTCTTCGGCCGCCGGCGCATTCCGTACATAATAATCATAGTTCAACCGGTCGAGCACCCGACGCAAATGGTCTATTTTTTGCTTCGTATCGTCCATGGATAAAAAGGGTTTCGTACCGCCGTCCCAAACGGCTTTCAAAGATATAACAATCGCACGACGAAAGAAAAATAACCGGATTATTCTGCGGTTTTAATTTTTGTTTTATACTTGCAGAAAATTTCCAACGACCAGAGACTTACCTGCGAAACATTATGGCTACCAAAGCGGGAAACACGAAAAAACGCGTGATTATCAGCTATGCGAACCTCGGCTCCGAACTGGTGGAGGCTTTCAAATCGATCTATCCGCACGGGTACGGCGAGGCATTGATCCGCATAGACAAACCGAACGGCGACTTTTTCTACGTCGTCCCGTTCGAGACCGACGAGATCAGCTATCTGGTGAAGGTCGATGTCAAGATCGACACCAAACCGGAAGAGGAGCTCGAAAAGGATTACTATGACGACGACAACGACGAAATATCGGGAGCCGAACAGATAGCCGACGCGGCAGACGAAGACGATGAATAACAACCGCAAATACAGCAACGGAACGATCACCGTCGTGTGGCAGCCGGCCGAGTGCATCCATGCCGGGGTGTGCTTCCGCTCCTTGCGCCGTGTGTTCGACCCGGTGCGGCGGCCGTGGATCGACCTGAGCGGAGCTGAAACGGAGGAGATCATCGACATCGTCGAACGGTGTCCGAGCCAGGCGCTGACTTTCTTCTGGAACGATCCGCACCGGACGGTGGCCGGGAAAGCACATTCGCACAAACTGTTCGACACGACGAACCTGCCCCGCCTGTTTCCCGCATCGGCTGGGGAACAGAGACCGGAAGAGACTGCGACCGATTCGACGGGAGGAACCACAGTGCTGTTTCAGGAAGGGCAACCGCTGATCCTCTCCGGCAATTTCCGGATCATCGACCGGGAGGGGAACGAGATCGGAACAACGGAAAGGAACAGACGGGCCATTCTTTGTCGATGCGGGCAGTCGAACAACCAGCCGTTCTGTGACGGATCACACATCAAATCGGGCTTTCGGAAATAATCTCTCGCTTCGAAAGCCTTTTTTCTTTCTATTTTTTCAGTTCCGAAGTAGGGTAGCGGTACCCCACCCCGGGCGGACGCAACACTCATTTAGGGACACCGGGTGGTATCGGTCAGGGCGGTTACAACTGGTCCTCATCAGCCTACAATATCTTTGGAGTGAGTCTGGATTTTTATCCGACAAGTCTTCTCACGAGCAGTAGCTACAACCGTGCCCGCGGTCTTCAGTTGCGTTGCCTCTCGGAAGTGCGTGTCGCACTCACAAATGGCCGGGTCTACCCCATTTTACCGACACGGCCGCAGCGAAACGTAAGTTTCGCCCGTCCACGGGACGTGGGGCCCGCCCGGCCCGAGGGCAGTCGATGCTCGACCGCGCGCCCGCCTGAAGAGGCGATTCAACTATTTCGGCACAAGCCGAATATAGTATGAATCGACAAGGCGCGCGGACAAAGAACGAGGCGAGGAGTTGGGCTTCTCCAGCCATTTGCCCACCGCGGGGCCCTACAGGGGCTTTTGATGGGGTTATCACTGCCTTACTTAAGCGGGGCCTACCCGGCGCGAGGGCAGTTTCATCCGGAGCAAAACTCGACCGCGCGCGACTGCTGGAGTAGGAAATCATCCAAACGAGTAGTGCGCGTTTGGATAAGATTTCCGCCAGCGCGCGAAAAAAGCATTTGGGGTAGAGGCTGCCGCAGCGAAACGCAGTTTCGCTCCGTCCCGCCGGGGTCACCCGGACGCCGCCCGCGTAGGGCAGTTCTATCCTGTTAGGGTAGAGGCGGCCCTGTCGGAGTGCCCGAAGGCACCGCGCGCCGACGCCTTAACGGGGAAATCGTTCAAAATGCACTTGTGCGTTTTGACTGGATTTCCCAAGGCGCGCGGACAGAGAACGAGGCGAAGCAA
>NZ_CAJTMN010000055.1 GCF_910577125.1 uncultured Rikenella sp. | reverse complement strand
GAACCAGAAAAACTTTAGAGGATGCTTACGCATCCTAAAGCTGCCGGCGGCCCAAATCCCGGATTATTTGTTGGACTGGGATTTTTCGGCGGGGGCGCATTGGGGTAGTTCCCGCATTATATGCGCCCCGCCGAAAATCCAGTCCAACAGACTTGCCGAGATAGAGGACTGCGGAGCCTGAGGAGTAGCGTAGCTATCTAAAAGTTTTTGGTGCCGCTTTTTCCAAAAAGCGGCAGTTCTCTGCGGGTAGACACGAATAAACGAACAGTTAAATAAAATAGATGAAGAAGCCCCACGGCGGGAGGTAGAAATGAGAGTGGCTATGCAAAACCGCAAGCACCGGCGAACCGATTTGACCGAACGAGCCGTTGAAATCGTCGTCGTAGACCTCGAAATCCGCATGATCCGGCGAGAAGTTGAAAAGCGCCATGACCAGCGAATCCCCCACCCTTCGTTTGACAGCAAACACCTTGTCCGACAAGGAGTTGTCCATCGCATAGAGATCCCCTCCCGCCGTCCCGCCCCACAAAGCCGGATGCGAGTGCCGCAACCCATTGAGTTCCTGATAAAACGCCGTCCACTCTCCGCCGAGAGCCGACCAATCAACACCATCCTTGTCGAAGAAAGCCAACTGCCGATCCGACCCCGCCTCCTGCCCGTTATAGATCAGCGGCATCCCCGGCAACACATAAGTCAATGCCGCCATCATCCGCGCCGCAGCCCCGAACCGAGCGAACTCCGACCCGTTCCACGAATTTTCGTCGTGATTCGACGTGAACCGCATCCGCAAAGCCGCCGCCGAATAGTCCCCCGCCTCGTACAAGAGCCTGTTTCGAAGAGCCGCCGCAGGTTCCGATACCCTGCCTTGCGCAATATCCACCATCAAATGGTGCACCTCCCACGAGTAAGTCGCATCGAACGCCACCCGGTGAAACTCCGCCCCCTCCGCCTCTGCCAACATGAACAGCCCGCGCGACTGAGCATCCATAAATGCCTCCAAATCAGGCACACACGCCTCCCAGAAAGCCAACGGTTCGAGCATCGCCATATCCACCCGAAACCCGTCGATCGCCGTCTCGCGCAGCCAGAACAGCATCGCCTCCGTCATCCCCCGCCTCATCTCCGGATTGTCGTAATCCAGCTGCGCCGTATCCGTCCAGTCGTACGGCGTCGCAATCTCTCCCGTCTCCGGATCGTGCTTGTACCACTCCGGATGCTGACCGATCCACACCGCATCGCGTGACGTGTGGTTCGGCACCCAGTCCAAAATGATCCGCATCCCCAGCCGGTGCACCTCCTCCACCAACGCCCGGAACTCCTCGAACGTCCCGAACTCCGGATTCACCCCGCAATAGTCCCGCACCGAGTAATAGCTCCCCAACGTCCCCTTCCGCCGCTCCTCGCCAATCGGATAGATCGGCATCAGCCACAAGATATCTACCCCGAGCGCCTGCAAACGAGGCAATTGCTCCCGCACCGCCGCAAACGTCCCCTCTGCAGAAAACTGCCTGACATTCAACTCATAAATCACCGCCCGCGAAGCCCACTCCGGATGCCGCTTGCACGCCGGCGGCTGACAACGATACAACAACTGCCCCATTCTATCCGATTTTTATACTGATTTCTTCCTTACCAATCTTATACAAATCTCCGCCGATCACCACTCCCGCCTCCACTCCATTTTCCGAAGAGACCGCCACCTCGCCTCTCGCCACGCGAATCGAAAGAATCGCCCCCCGGTAGTGAATCTTGAACGCCAGCGCACTCCACCCCTCCGGCAACCGAGGCACAATATGCAACCTCCCGTCACATCCCACCCTCACCCCACCGAACCCCTCGATCACCGACAACCACGAACCCGCCATGCTCGTAATGTGCAACCCCTCGTGCACCTCGCGGTTGTAGTCGTCCAGGTCAAGGCGCGCCGTCCGGAGGTACAGCTCATACGCCTTTTCCGCCCGTCCCGTCAACGAAGCCAGAATCGAGTGCACGCACGGCGACAGCGACGATTCGTGCACCGTCCGCGGCTCGTAGAAGTCGAAATTCCGCGCAATCACCTCCCTGTCGAAAAACTCCTGAAAGAAATACAACCCCTGAAGCACATCCGCCTGCTTGATGAAGCAGCTCCGCAGAATCCGGTCCCACGACCAATGCTGGTTGATCGGCCGCTCGCTCGCAGGAATATCCTCCGCCCGCCGTTGCTCCTTGTCCATGTATCCCTCTTGTTGCAGGAAGATCGTCTCGCCATCTGCCAGAGTCAACTCCGGCAGGAACATCCCCTCCGCCATCTCCGCCCACCGCGCCAACTCGGCCGCCGAAACCGCTGCCGCCCGGTGTTTCGAATCACGGGCCGCCACATATCCCACCGCCTCCACTGCATACCGCAAACACCACGCCGCCAGGTAGTTGGTATACCAGTTATTGTTGACATTATTTTCATACTCGTTCGGCCCCGTCACCCCCAGAATCACGTACCTCCCCTTCGGCTCCGACCACGTCGCCCGCTGCGCCCAGAAGCGCGCGATACCAATCAAAACCTCCGCCCCGCCCTCCAACAGATAGTCCTGCCGCCCCGTATAGCGGCAAAAATTATAAATCGCGTAGGCAATCGCCCCATTCCGGTGAATCTCCTCGAACGTAATCTCCCACTCGTTGTGACACTCCTCGCCCGTCATCGTCACCATCGGATAGAGCGCCGCCCCATCCGTAAATCCCAGTTTTTCCGCATTCTCGATCGCCTGCGGCAGCTGTTTATACCGATACAAGAGCAGCTGCCGCGCCACCTCCTCGCCGCACGTCGCCAGGTAGAACGGCAGACAGTACGCCTCCGTGTCCCAATAGGTGCTCCCCCCGTACTTCTCGCCCGTAAAACCCTTCGGCCCCACATTCAACCGGCTGTCCCGCCCCGTGTAAGTCTGCAACAGCTGGAAGATACAGAACCGGATTCCCTGCTGCGCCCGCTCGTCGCCGCCGATCGCCACGTCGCACCCCTTCCACCGTTCCGCCCACGCCCGTTCGTGCGCCGCCAGCACCCCTTCAAATCCCTGTTCAAGAGCCCTTTGTGCCACCCCTACAGCCGCTCTTTGCAATTCAGCGGTATCCGTATAGTTAAGTGAAGAGGTAACCCCCACGAACTTCTCAACGACAACCGACTGCCCCACACCAAGCCGCCCCTTGTAAGCCTCCGCCACCCGTTCGCTCGCCGAAGCATTTTCCCCGACCGCCTCCGAATCCCCATAACAGATCCGGGTACGCTGCGCCCAACACACCTCGAACCCCGTCTTCCGCGTCCGCATCGTCAGCGCATCATTATCTCTGTCCAAAGAAGATAGCTCCCAGAACTTTTCGTCGTAATTGGCATCCTCGTTGCGCACATCGCCCTCCACAAACGCCGTCGCCACCACCTCCGCATCACCCGACAGCAAAGTCAGCCGATACGACACCGCCCCCAACTCCGGTTCCGCCATCGAAACCAGCCTCCTCGCCTCCACCGCCACCCTCGCCCCGCTCTTCGGCAGCACCGCAGTAAACTCCCGCGTCAAAAGGCCCCGCCGCATGTCCAGCTCCCGCCGAAAATCGCCGACCTCAACCCCCGGAGCCGCCAAATCCAGCCGCTCGCCACCTATATAAATATCCACCCCCGGCCAGAACGCCGAGTTGAGCACCTTGGCAAAATACTCCGGATAGCCGTTCTTCCACCACCCCACCCGCGTCTTGTCCGGATAGTAAACACCACCGATATAGTTTCCCTGCAACGACTCGCCGCCGAAAAACTCCTCGAAATTGGCCCTTCCCCCCATCGCCCCGTTCCCGATGCTGAACAAACTCTCCGACGCCATACAGGCCCGCCCATCCCGAGGATCGAACCCCGTTTCGACAATCTTCCACGGATCGATTTCCAATTTACGTCCTCCCATTACCGTAACGTATTAAGCTGATTTTTAACCTCTTTCCACGAAATTCCCTCAAATCCCAACACCACCAGATCGGCCTTTCGCAAAATATCCGGCGACCCGATCCCCACGCTATACATTCCGGCAGCACGCGCCGCCTCGATGCCCGCCTCGGCATCCTCGAACACCACACACTCCGCCGGCAGAATACCGCCCCCCAGCATCGAAGCACAGGTCAAAAAGACCTCCGGATCGGGCTTCGTCCGGCTGACCATCGTCCCGTCCACCACCTCGTCGAACAACTCCCCGATCCCCAGCCGCCCGAGAATAATCCCCGTATTTTTACTGGCCGACCCCAGCGCCGTCCGCACCCCGTCCGCACGCACCTCCTCCAAAAACGACAGCACGCCCGGCAGAATCTCGTCCGGCGTCATCCGCGAGATATACTCCACATACCACCCGTTCTTCCGCGCCGCCATCTCCTCTTTTCGGTCGGCCGTAAAAGCATCCGCCCCGAATCCCCCCACCTCCAGCAATATATCGAGCGACCGCATCCGGCTCACCCCCTTGAGCCGTTCGTTATCCCGCTCCGAAAAGTCGAAACCCAACTCCCCGGCCAGCCTCCGCCAGGCCAGATAGTGGTATTTCGCGGTATCGACAATCACGCCGTCCAGATCGAATATCGCTGCCCGAATACTCATAATTCCGTTTCCTATATATCCTTTGGGTCAAATATAGGAATTTTTAGACGGAATCTCACCTCCTCAGTCCGCCCCGGGCTACCGCCACTATTACACGGGCGCACTGGGCGGCGTCGGCAGCTACGGGTACAGCTGGTCGTCCGCCATCAGTGACACCAGCGGTGTGTTCCTGACCTTCTACACGCAAAACCTCTATCCCTGCGACATGAGCTACCGTGCCCACGGTTTTCAGTTGCGTTGCCTCTCGGAATAAACCGCCTCTACCCCGCCCGGAACAAAACGTCCAACGCATCACGAAACAAGCTCGGCCCAAGAGACGATCCCGTAATAAAAAAGTTTGCCGGCACGAACTTCGGTTCGTACCGGCAAACTGCAAAATACCTCTCCACAGCAAACGCTACAACAACTTGTTGAGTTTTTCGGCCAGCGCCGCCTTGGTCGTCGCCCCCACCTGCTTGTCCACCACCTGTCCCCCCTTGACGAAAATAATCGTCGGGATGTTCCGGATCGAGAACTGAGCCGCAATCGCGTCGTTCGAGTCCACGTCGCACTTCCCGATGACCGCCTTTCCGGCATATTCCGCAGCGAGTTCCTCCACGATCGGCCCCACCATCCGGCACGGCCCGCACCACTCCGCCCAAAAATCGATCACCACCGGCTTATCCGAGGCCATCACCTCCTGAAAATTACCCGAATTGATTTCCAATGCCATAACAAATTGAGTTTTAGTAGTTTTTAATAATGAAATCCAAATTCTGTGCCAGAGCAGAAGCCCACAAATCTAATCAATTTATCCGGCATTTGAAACCATAACTTTCTATCAGCCCCACCACCTGTCCGCTCAGTTCGATCTTCGGCGCACGAGTACGCAGCGCCACCCTGACTCCCGTCTCCGGGTCGAAAATATGGAACAACAACGAGACCGGTCCCGCCGCCATAGCCGCCGCAGCCGACAATTCAGCGATAAAGTCCGTCGAGAGCTCCTTCACCGGCACCGTCACCACCAGCTCCCGGATATCGGTCTCCATCACCTCCGGCAGACTCTTCATGCTCTTGATCACGATCTCCATCTCGCCCTGCCGGAAGCGGCTGGGCTGCACCCGTCCCTTGATCAGAATGGAGTTCTGCTCGAAGCAGAAAGAATGAAACGTCTCCCAGTCCTTGCTCCAAAGCGTAAAGGTATAGCTTCCGCTGAAATCCTCGATGGTGAACCTCCCGTACGGTTTCCCCGTCTTCGTCGTGAGATACTGCGCCGAGGTGACCATCCCCGCCACCGAAAAATCCCGATCCCGCAGCGCCGTCAGGTCGCTCAGATCGCTCACCGCATTGGAGCAGTATTTTTCGATCAGAATCCGGTAGTCGTCCAGCGGGTGCGACGAGAGATAGATTCCCACCACCTCGCGTTCCCGCTCCAGCATTTCGAGTTTTCCCCACGTCTCGGCCGACGGAATCTCCGGTTTCTGGACCATCACGCCCGACATCATATCTCCGAACAGGCTGTTCTGCTTCTGTACCCGCTCGGCCTGCACCAGGCTGCCGTACCGGATCAGCGATTCGATGAACGAAGCCCCTTTGCTGTCCTGCGCGAAGAACTGACTCCGGTGGAACGACGTAATCGAATCCAGCGCTCCCGCCAACGCCAGACATTCGATATTCTTCTTGTTGACCGTCTGGAGGTTGACCCGTTCGACGAAATCGAAAATATCCTTGAAATCCCCATTGGCATTCCGCTCCTCGAGAATCGCCTGAACGGCATTTTCCCCCAGCCCCTTGATCCCCCCCAGCCCGAAACGGATGTTCTGTTCGCTGTCCACCGAGAAGTGGTGCCGGCTCCGATTGACATCCGGCCCCTTGACCGGCGCTCCCATCCGCTTGCACTCGTCCATGAAGAAGCTGATCTTCTTGATATCCGACAGATTGCGGCTCAAGAGCGCCGCCATGAACTCCGCCGGATAGTGCGCCTTGAGGTAAGCCGTCTGATACGACACATAGGCATAGCACGTTGAATGCGACTTATTAAAGGCATATGACGCGAACGCCTCCCAGTCGCCCCAAATCTTCTCGCACACCGCCCGGTCGTGCCCGTGCGCCACCGCCCCGTCCAGAAAATCGCCCTTCATCTTGTCCAGCACATCTTTCTTTTTCTTCCCCATCGCCTTCCGCAGCGTATCGGCCTGCCCCTTCGTGAACCCCGCCAGCTTCTGCGACAGCAGCATCACCTGTTCCTGATAGACCGTAATCCCGTAGGTATCCTCCAGATACTCCGCCATATCCGGCAGGTCGTACGTAATCGGTTCCCGCCCGTGCTTCCGCGCGATGAAGTTCGGGATGTACTCCATCGGCCCCGGCCGGTACAAGGCGTTCATCGCGATCAGGTCCTCGAACCGGTTGGGCTGCAACGCCCTGAGGTGCTTCTTCATCCCCGGCGATTCGAACTGGAACAGCCCGGTGGTCTCCCCGTTGGAATAGAGCTCGAAAGTCTTCTTGTCGTCCAGCGGAATCGCGTCGATGTCGATCTCGATCCCCTTCGACTCCCGCACGTTCTCCACCGCATCCTTGATAATCGACAAGGTTTTGAGCCCCAGGAAGTCCATCTTGATCAGCCCGGCATCTTCCACCAAACTCCCTTCATACTGTACCACAAAGAGTTCCGCATCCTTCGCCGTCGAAATCGGCGCGAACTTTTCGAGGTCGTCCTGTCCGATAATGATTCCGCAGGCATGCACCCCCGTCTGCCGCACCGACCCCTCCAATTTCTCGGCATAGCGGAGCGTATCCCTCACCAGCGGATTGTCCGACTCGCGCTCCGCCGCCAGCTCCGGCACCTCCTTATAGGCCTTTTCGAGCGTCGTTCCCGGTTTTTCCGGCACCATTTTCGACAGCCGATCGCTCTCCGACAGCGGCAGCTTCTGCACCCGCGCCACATCCTTGATCGACGACTTGGCGGCCATCGTCCCGAACGTGATGATGTGCGCCACCCGCTTCTGGCCGTACTTCTGCACCACGTAGTGCATCACGTCCTCGCGTCCGTCTTCGTCGAAGTCGATATCGATATCGGGCAGCGAAATCCGTTCCGGATTGAGGAAACGCTCGAACAGCAAGTCGTACGCGATCGGGTCGATATTGGTGATTTTCAGGCAGTACGCCACCACCGATCCCGCCGCAGATCCACGTCCCGGCCCCACCGAGACCCCGATCTCCCGCGCCGCCCGGATAAAGTCCCACACAATGAGGAAATAGCCCGGAAACCCCATCCACTCGATAGTTTTCAACTCAAAATCGATCCGCTCCCGGATCGCCTCCGTCAGCTTCTTTCCCGGATACCGTTTTTCCGCCCCCTCCCACACAATATGGCGCAGATACAAATATTGTCTGGCGGTCAAAAGTAGTTCCGCCACCTGTTCCCCCACCGCCCCGATCTCCTGTTCCGAAGCGCAGGCGTCGACGCGCGCCTGCATAGCCTGAAGCTCCTCCGGTTTATCCTTATATATCTTCCCGAGCCCCACCGCGATCGACTCCTTGAGCGGCTCCAGCTCCACCACGAAGTCGTCCGGCAAGAGGAAGTTCGGCATATACGGCTTATGGCTCAGCGAATACTCCTCGACCTTGTCCACAATCTCCTGCGTGGTGGCCAGCGCCTCCAGATTGTCCGGAAACAGGGCCGCCATCTCTTCATAACTTTTGAGATACTCCTGCCCCGTGTAGCGCATCCGCTGCGGGTCGTCCAGATCGCGCCCCGTGCTGAGGCAGATCAGCCGGTCGTGCGCCTCGGCATCCTCCGCCAGAATATAGTGCACGTCGTTCGTGGCAATGTATTTGATCCCGTACTTCTCGGCCAGCTTCAGCAACACTTTATTGACCATCACCTGATGATCGTAGACCTTCGCATCGCGAGTCGGATCGCCGGTTTTGTGGGCCTGCAACTCCAGGTAGTAATCCTCGCCGAACAGGTCGTGAAACCATCTCACCGCCTCATCCGCCCCCGCCATATCCCCCCGCATGACGAGCTGCGGAATCTCGCCCCCCAGACAGGCCGAACAGCAGATAATCCCCTCGTGGTACTGTTGCAGCAGCTCCTTGTCGATCCGCGGATTGTAGTAGAACCCTTCCGTCCAGGCGTACGACACGAGCTTGATCAGATTGTGGTATCCCTCCAGATTTTTGGCCAGCAGAATCAGGTGATGTCCGCTCCGGTCCTCCTTTTCGGTCTTCTCGAACCGCCCCCGCGCCGCCACATAGACTTCACACCCGAGAATCGGTTTGACCCCCGCCGCCCGCGCCGCATTATGAAACTCCTTCACGCCGAACATATTCCCGTGGTCGGTAATGGCCAGCGCCCCCATCCCCAACTCTTTGGCCCGGGCCAGCAGCTTTTTGATAGCCGCCGCACCGTCCAGAATGGAATATTGCGTATGTACATGAAGATGAGTAAATTCTGCCATTTCGACCGGATATTTTCTTTTGCGAGAGGTTCTGTACAAAGATAGTTTTTTCCGAAACGCCGCCGCCGGCGAAAGAGAAAAAATCCGCCGCGGTTCAGGTAAAGCATCCGCATGGCACTGACTTCCATCGCCCTGCGTCCCGACCGAAAATTTTCCAAAGAGCCACAGACAAAACCTGAGGACTGCGGAGCCTAAGGCGTAGCGTAGCTATCTGAAAGTTCTTTGGGTACCTTTCTTTCAACCGACGCTGCCAGCGAGGGCAATGCAAACAAAGTTTGCAAATTGCCGAGCGGCGAGGAGGAACCGAGTAGCGTACCGAGAGCAGAGACCGTTTACGGACTCTGCCAAGGTAGCACGAGGAAGCCGAAGGCAACGCGTAAGCCAACGAGAACAGTCCCCTCAAGCCAATTGTGTGCTGCTGCCTAAAGAGGCGATTCAACTATTTCGGCGATGAGCCGAAAGAGAATGAATCGCCCGAGGCGCGCGACAAAGAACTGGGGGCAGCGAACCAGTAAGCGATACGTAGTATCGCTCCGTCCTGCCGGGGTCACCCGGCCGCCGCCCGCGCAGGGCAGTTCTGTCCAGCTCAAAGCTCGACGCGCGCCATACTTTGGGAGGCGATTCAACTATTTCGGCGATGAGCCGAAATAGAATGAATCGCCCCGGCGCGCAAACAGAGAACGGGACGAGGAAGTAGGGCCGAGGCTGCCAGTGGAAATGCGTAAGCATTTCCCGTCCACGGGACGTGGGGCCCGCGCGGCCCGAGCGCAGTTCCGTCCGGTTGGGGTAGAGGCTGCCAATAAAACACCCTGTGGGTGCGCCCGCCTAAGAGGGCATATTCTGCCGATTGGCGGTGAGCCAATCGGCAGAATTGCCGCGAGCGACTTAAAAACGCATTAACAAGTCCGCGCGCCGTCACCTTGAAAGGGAAATTCTGTCAAAATGCACTCGTGCGTTTTGACAAGATTTCCAAAGGCGCGCGAACAAGAACCGCGAACAAGAAACAAGGTCGAAACCCTGCGACCCGCAAGGGGCGCGCGGGCCGGAGCCACCCCAGGCGTAGGCCTGCAACTCGACGGAGCTCGTTTTCGGCCACGCTGGCCCCGACCCGACAGACCCCGCCCCGGGCTACCGCCACTACGCCTCGGGCGCACCGGGCGGCGTCGGCGGCTACGGCTATAGCTGGTCGTCTGCGGTCGGCGGTACCTATGGCATGAGCTTGAGTTTCCGTTCGCAGGCCCTCTACACCAATGGCTCGGACCACCGCGCCCACGGTTTTCCGTTGCGTTGCCTCTCGGAAGAAACGGGGCAGGGCGGACAATGAAAGAACCTTTCACCTGCAAAACAAACAGCCCGGAGCGAACGGAATCGCCCCGGGCCGAACAATACCATCTCCTAAAAATTATACCAGCCGCCGCACCAGCTCCTCGCGGTCGCCGTACAGATAGTCGATCAACGGAATCTCGATCATCGTGTAGGCCCCCGGCTTCTGGAGCAGCGACGCCCGCGCCGCACCCACCATGATCTGCGCCGTGAGCGCCGGATTGTTGATGCTCATATTGAATTCGAACCGCTGGTTCGGCGTCCGGCCCGACACCCCCTTGCGCGTCAGGTTCACTCCATGCCCCATGTCCAGCAGCGCATCCACCGACTCCACCTGCATCACATGCGTCTCGTCGTGCACGAAATAGGGATCCGCCTTGATCGCCGCCGCCACCTTCGCAAAATCATGCCCCTCCTCGACCTCGATATAGACCATCCGGCGATGAATCCCCGTTCCCGTCGGAATCGTCATCGACAACGCCGCCCTGACCCCCTCGACCGCCTTGACCGCCACCGTGTGCCCCATGCTCATCCCCGGCCCGAAGTTCGTGTACGTCAGCCCCTTCGGCGCGCACACCTCCATCAGCGCCCGCACCATCGAGTCCGTCCCCGGATCCCACCCCGCCGAGAGCACCGCCACCGAACCGCTGCGCCGTGCCGCCGTGTCCAGCGCCCGCCGCGTCGGGACGATCTCCGTGTGGATGTCGAAACTGTCCACCGTATTGATCCCCAGCTCCAGCGCCCGTTCTGCATACTCCTGCGCGCTCCGGCTCGGCGTGCAGAGGATCGCCACCTGCACATCCTTCAGCGCCTCCAGCGTCGTCACCACCGGATATCCCGCCAGCTCGGCCGGCACATTCGACGCATCGCGCCGCACCACGCCCGCCACCTCGAAATCCGGCGCCGTCTGCAGCGCATCCAGCACATACCGCCCGATATTTCCGTATCCGACAACGGCCGCTCTGATCTTTTTCATAGTCTGTCTGTGTGATTTTGATTTTCGTGGTGCAAAGAAAGCGAATCCGCCCCGTTTCTCCATGCTCCGAAACGCAAAAAAAGTTATCTTTGAATCGGACAAAACCTCCGCGTCATGTCTATGATCTTCAAATTCAGAATGCTCAGCGACGAAGCCGACGACTTCGTCCGCGACTACGAAGTGCCCTACGATATGAACCTCGCCGACTTCCACACCTACGTGCGCCAGTCGGTCGGTTACAGCCCGGCCGAGATGGCCTCGATCTTCACCTCGGACGCCGAGTGGGAGAAACTGCGCGAATTCACCTCCGTCGACATGGGGCTGGAGAGCGAAGACGACAGTTTCGCCGTTCCGCTGCCGATGGAACGCGTCAGCCTGGGGCAGATCGTCCGCGAGAAGTTCGGCCGGCTGATCTACGTCTTCGACATCTTCGCCGAGCGGCAATTTTTCATCGAACTCATCGAGAGCAAGTTCGCCGAAGAGGGGGTGGCGTATCCGCGGATAGCGGCCGCCGCGGGCGAACCGCCGGCCCAGCAGCGGGAGAGCGATCCCGCAGCATTTTCCGAGCGGGACGCTTTTACCGACGACCGTTCGATTTTCGACGAAGCGATGGACGAATTCGGCGGATTCGAAGGGGACGACACCTATGACGACGACTACGCCTATTAAACGTCTGATCGTCGTCCAGGGGCCGACAGGCGTGGGGAAGACCGCCGCAGGCGTGGCCTTGGGAAAGCATTACGGCGCCCCCGTCGTTTCGGCCGACTCGCGCCAGGTCTACCGGGAGATGGCGATCGGCACCGCCGTCCCCTCGCTGGCGGAACGGGACGGCGTACCCCACTACTTCATCCAGAATAAGAGCATTCACGAGCCTTTTACGGCGGGAGATTACGAGCGGGAGGCCTTGGCCTTGCTCGACGAAGAGCTCTTTCCGAATGCGCCGGACGTCTTGTTAGTGGGCGGTTCGGGCCTCTATGTGAACGCCCTGCTGGAGGGTTTCGACGACCTGCCGGAGTCCGACCCGGCTCTGCGGGCGGAGCTTACAGCCATGCCATTGGCCACGCTGCTGGAGGAGCTGGAACAGAGCGATCCGGCCTATTATGCCGTGGTGGACAGACAGAATCCGCAACGGGTGATCCGCGCCGTCGAAGTTTGCCGACTCAGCGGACGACCGTACTCGGCCCTGCGGAGCGGAGTGGCCAAGAAGAGAGATTTTACCTATATTAAAATAGGTATCGACCTGCCGCGCGAAGAGCTGTACGCCCGCATCGACCGTCGGGTGGAACAGATGGTCGCGGAAGGGCTGTTGGCCGAAGCGGAACGGCTGTACCCTTACCGCCATTTATCCGCCCTGCAGACCGTGGGTTATCGGGAGCTGTTCGACCATTTCGCCGGCCGGTGCTCGCAGGACGAGGCGGTGGAACTGATCCAGCGCAACACACGCCGGTACGCCAAACGACAGCTGACCTGGCTACGGCGCGATCCGCAGATCCGCTGGTTCGGGCCGGCCGACACGGATGCCATGATTGCGTATATCGATGGGAATCTTTAAAATACTGTTTTGGGGACGGTCAGGCTCATCCCGCCAACCGTCGGGTTCCGATCGGCCGGCAAGCGGGCAAGGAGGAACGCCGCTCCATTCGGTCCGGCGGCGCTACCTGCTGCTCGGCGAGAGTTACGGCATAGTACTGCACCGGGAATCGACGCGCAATTCACTGAGAATCAAAGACAATAACTTCCATCTCTCTCTTCATCCGGCCACACGCGAGAATTTCGAGGAATTTCTGCGGAACTGGTACCGCCGTCAGGCCCGGAAGAGTTTTCAGGCCGCCGTCGACCGCTGGCTGCCGCTGTTCCGGGCCGCAGGGTATACTATCGCACCGCCGCGCCTGAAAATTTTCGTCATGCGGCGCGCCTGGGGACGGTGCTACTATACGAAAGGGCTGATCACGCTGAACCTGCATCTGGTCAAGACACCGCAGGCATGTATCGACTATATCGTCCTGCACGAGTTGTGCCACTTCGTGGTGAGCAACCATTCGCAGGCCTTCTATCGGCTGGTCGAATCCTTTCTGCCTGCCTGGCGCGAGGCGGATGCCCGGTTGAAAACATTCGCCCGCGAACAACGGATTATCCGGTGACTATTCTTCCCGTACTACGATCTATTACACTCGCCCCGGGCTTCCGCCACTACACCTCGGGCACGCTGGACTACGTCGGCAACGGCGGGTACAGCTGGTTGTCCACGTCCTATGATTCGGGCGACCACTACCATGGCATGTACTTGGGCTTCACCGCGACGGAATTCGGCCCCAACAACGCGGACCTCCGCGCCTGCGGTCTTCAGTTGCGTTGCCTCTCGGAATAAACGGTGCGTGTCGCACTCACAAATGGCCGGGTCTACCCTAACAGGCAGACTCTACCCTATTGGGCTGATACAGCCTTAGCGAAACGCAGTTTCGCCCGTCCACGGGACGTGGGGCCCGCCCGGCCCGAGGGCAGTCGATGATCGACGCGCGCCGACGCCTAAGGAGGCGATTCAACTCTTTCGGCGATGAGCCGGAAGAGAATGAATCGCCCGGCGCGCGGACAAAGAACTGTTCGAAAATTTGGGCTGACACAGCCGCAGCGAAACGCAGTTTCGCCCGTCCACGGGACGTGGGGCCCGCGC
>NZ_CAJTMN010000054.1 GCF_910577125.1 uncultured Rikenella sp. | reverse complement strand
AGTTTTTGGTGCCGCTTTTTTCAAAAAGCGGCAGTTCCGTCCGGCTCAAAGAACAAGTATAGAATAAACGTACGAATTAACCGATATCATATCATGTTCATCGTTATCGAAGGCCTCGACGGTGCCGGGAAATCGACCCAGGTGGGACTCATGCGCCGCCTGTTCGAAGAGCGCTACCGCCAGCATGTCGAATACCTGCACTTTCCGCGATTCGCCGCCCCCGTTTACGGCGAGCTCATCGCCCGTTTTCTGCGCGGCGAGCTCGGCGAACTGGATCAAGTCGATCCCTATCTCGTCGCCCTGCTCTACGCCGGCGACCGGCAAGAGGCAGCCTCCACGATCCGGAGCTGGCTCGACAGCGGCAAAGTGGTGATCGTCGACCGCTACGTCTACTCCAACATCGCCTACCAGTGCGCCAAGCTGCCCGCCGGCTCCGACGCGCGCAGCGCATTGAAACAGTGGATTTTAGATCTTGAATACAGCCACAACGGGATACCCAGGCCCGATCTGTCGCTCTTCCTCGACGTCCCCTTCGCCTTTACCGCCCGGAAACTCGCCGAACAGCGCCAAGGCGACGACCGCAGCTACCTCAACGGCAAACAGGACATCCATGAAGCCTCGCTCGACCTGCAACAGCGCGTGCGCGAAGTCTACCTCGACTGCGCCGCCGGCGACCCCTCCTTTCGCGTCATCGACTGCGCCGACCCCGCCACCGGCGGCATGCTGAACCCCGACCTCATTTTCCAAAAGATCGACCATGAGATTGCCCGACACCGCTAAACGCCTCCTGAGCCGTCCGATTCCCGCGTGGCTGACCGCCACCGCCCGGTATCTGCTCGCCGCACTGTTTATTTTTTCCGGCGCCTCGAAAGCCGTCGACACCTTCGGACTTTCCGTCAAACTCGGCGAATACCTCTCCGCCTTCGGACTCGACAGCTTACAGGTGCTCGCACCCGCCGGAGCGATTCTGCTCCCCTCCGTCGAGCTGCTGATCGGCCTCCTGCTGCTGACCGGCACCACCCCCCGGATCGCCGCCTGGGGCGTCTTTCTCGCCATGAGCTTCTTCACCCCGCTCACCCTGTGGATCGCCCTGACCGACCCCGTGAGCGACTGCGGCTGCTTCGGCGACCTGCTGCGGCTCTCCAACTGGGCCACCTTCTGGAAAAACCTCGTTTTTTGGCCCCTCTCCCTCCTGCTCTTCCTGAACCGGAACGCGGCGCAATCGCCGAAGCCAACCGTCGTGCGCACCGTGGTGAGTTACCTGATTCTCATTCCGTTGAGCCTTACGCTCAGCCTCTGGTCGTACAATAGCCTGCCCCTGCTCGACCCCACCCCGTTCCGCATCGGCGTCCATATCCCCAGCGCCATGAACGTACAGGAGAACGACGCCCGCACCCTCCTCGTCTACCGCGACAAGACGAACGGCGAGCTGCACGAATTCGAAATCGCCGACACCACCTGGTACGACTCCTCGCGGTGGGAGTACGTCGACACCCGGACCATCGGACAGAGCCGCGCCCCGGAGATCCAGAGCCTGCCCATGTTCGACGACCGCCTCGACCGCTCCGACGAGATTCTGACCCGGCGCGGCTACACCCTGCTCTTCGCCGTCAACGCCTACGACCCCGCCTGCGACTCCGCCATGATCGCCCTCGCCGACTACATCGGACGGTATAACGGCCGGAGCGTGGCGCTCAGCGCCTTTCCGCTTCCGGAAACGCTGAGCCGCAGCGGCATCGAATGCTTCGGCAGCGACCACACCCTCCTGCGCACCCTGATCCAGCACCGCACCGGCGGCGCCCTGCTCCTGCACGACGGCACCATCATCGGCAAATGGGCCATGAACCGCTTCCCGCAGTGGGAGAGCGACGGCTCCGACCCGCTGTCCGAAGTGCTCACCGCCGACCGAACAGGCGACGAACGGCTTTCGATCGCCCTCTTCGTCGCCACCGTACTGCTCGTCGGTCTCGGTTTCCGCCTCAGTGAAAAAAATCGGGCCTGATTCGGCCGATTTTTTCGTAACTTAGCTTCATTACCCGATTCCGCCCATGAACATCACTACCGGAAACATCATCCTCATCGGCTCCATCCTTCTGTTCGTCAGCATCCTGGCCGGCCAGCGCGCCTATCGGTTCGGGATTCCCGCCTTAGTGCTCTTTCTGGCCGTCGGCATGCTCGCCGGAACAGACGGCATCGGCGGCATCAACTTCGACAGCCCCCCGATCGCCCAGTTTATCGGCATCATCGCCCTGAACTTCATCCTCTTCTCCGGCGGTCTCGACACCGAGTGGCGCAGCGTGCGGCCCGTCATGTGGCAGGGCGTGACCCTCTCCACCGCAGGCGTGCTGCTGACCGCTATTTCGACCGGCCTTTTCGTGCATTGGGTCGTGCCCGGCTTCACCCTCTTCGAAGGGCTGCTGCTCGGCTCCATCGTCTCCTCGACCGACGCCGCCGCCGTCTTCTCCATCCTCCGCTCCAAGAGCCTGAAACTGAAGAACAACCTTCGCCCCATCCTCGAATTCGAGAGCGGGAGTAACGACCCCATGGCCTACCTGCTGACCATCGCCTGCCTCGGCCTCGTGATGAATCCCACCGCGTCGGTCGGCGGAGCCGTCCTGCGCTTCGTCATCCAGATCGTCGTCGGCGGCGGAGCCGGGATCCTGTTCGGGATGGCCATGGTCTGGATCGTCCGGCACGTGAAACTCGGCTACATGGGCCTCTATCCCGTGATGGTCATCGCCCTGATGTACTTCACCTACGCCGCCACCGACCTGATCGGCGGCAACGGCTTCCTGGCCGTCTACCTCTCCGCCCTGTGGCTCGGCAACCACCGGATACCTCATCGCGGCACCATGCTCAACTTCTTCGACGGCTTCGCCTGGCTCATGCAGATCATCCTCTTCCTCGCCCTCGGCCTGCTCGTCTACCCCAGCCAGATCGTTCCGGTGATCGGCATCGGCGTGCTCGTCTCCCTCTTCATGATCCTCGTGGCCCGTCCCGTGAGCGTCTTTCTCTCGCTGCTCCTCTTCCGGATGCCCCTGCGGAGCAAGACCTTCATCTCGTGGGTCGGCCTGCGCGGCGCCGTGCCCATCGTGTTCGCCACCTACCCCCTGATCGCCGGCATCGACAAAGCCGGCATGATCTTCAACATCGTCTTCTTCATCTCCCTGATCTCCATTCTGTTGCAAGGAACCACCCTGCCCCTGTTCGCCAAGTGGCTGAAAGTCTCCGAGCCCGAAGAGCAGATGATCGGCCTCCGGCCCGAATGGGAAGCCGCCGACGTCTCCAACATGATCGAAATCCCCGTCGTCCCGGGCAACGCCTACGTCGGGCACCTCGTTTCCGAAGCCCCCTTCCCCGACGGCTCGCGCATCACCCAGCTGCGGCGGGGCGACGCCCGTATCGTCGTGACCGGCTCCACCCGTCTCGAAGCCGGCGACCACCTGATCGTCGCCAGCCAGAACCGCTCCGAAGCCGAAATCGTCTACCGGCTCTTCACCGAAACCGGCCCGACCGAAAATCCCGACCCGGAATCGTAATTCCCGGCCCGCAACGATTGGCACATTCGAAAAATTGTTTAAATTTGCGGTTGTTTTTCGAAACGCAAGACAGAAACACTCGAATAAAGCATGAAAAGAGTTTTAGTTGCAACGAGCGGCGGCGACTGTCCCGGCTTGAATGCAGTCATCCGCGGCGTGGTCAAACGCGCAGCACGGGAAGGAGACTGGGAAGTACTGGGCAGTATCCAAGCCTACAACGGTATCCTGTGGGAACCCACCGAAGTCAAAATTCTCGACGAAGCGGCGGTAGCCGGCATCCACTACCGCGGCGGTACCATCATAGAAACCACCAATAAGGGGGGCCCTTTCGCATGGCCGGTGTATAACAAACACCTCGGCCAGTGGGAATACGTCGACCGCTCGGACGAGATGATCCGTAAGTTGCAATATATGGGCGTCGACGCCGTGATCTCGATCGGCGGGGACGGCTCGCAGCGGATTTCGCAACAGCTTCAGAACCAGGGGCTCGACATCGTCGGGGTGCCGAAAACCATTGATAACGACTTGTCGGCCACCGACTTTACCTTCGGTTTCCAGACCGCAGTTCAGATTGCCACCGATGCGGTGGACAAACTGGTGACCACCGCGGCATCGCACAACCGGACATTCATTCTGGAAGTGATGGGGCGGAACACCGGGTGGATCGCCCTGCATGCGGCGATTGCCGGGGGCGCAGACGTCTGCCTGATTCCCGAAATCCCGTACGACATCAACATCGTCCTCGAAAAGCTCAACAAACGGTACAACTCCAAGAACCGCGGCTCTGCGATTATCGTCGTGGCCGAAGGGGCCGTGCCGAAGGACGGGACGGTGCATGCCGCACAGGCGACCGAAGTCGGCTACGAAAACGTCAGACTGGGCGGGATCGCTTACGAACTCAGCCGTCAGCTAAAAGCTGCCGGGTTCGAACCCGATATCCGGGAGACGGTGCTGGGGCATATCCAGCGCGGTGGGGTGCCGATCGCTTACGACCGTGTGCTCGCTACCCAGTTCGGGGTCAAAGCCTTCGAATACGTCTTGGAAGGAAAATTCGGACACATGGTATCGTACCGCCATCCGGACATCATCGCCGTGCCGTTCGAAGAAGCTGTGGGTCAGTGCAAATACGTGCGGCCGGACAGCGACATCGTCGAAACCGCACGCGGTTGCGGGATCAGCTTCGGGGACTAAGCTCTCCTCGACTGAACCTCAGTATACTCTGCAAAAAAGGTGTCGTTTTCATCCGTCGGATGAAAACGACACCTTTTTTCTTTGGGCCGGAACCGAAAAAAGAGCTACATTTGAAGTTATGAAGATGCACCGCAATCTTTTACTTAGGCTCCTTCCCGGCGTGTTGCTGCTCCTCTTCGGAGGAGGCGCCGTCCGCGCCCAGCAGCAGCTCGTCGAGACCGAACCCATCGAACCCTTCAACGCCCTGAGCATCGAAGGCCCCATACGCGTCGAGCTCATCCCCGCCGACGAGAACCAGATGCAGATGATGACCTGGTCCCTCGAAGCACGCGCCCTCACGTGGCGCGTCAAGGAAAACACCCTCCACATCGCAGCCCGGAAAGGGCTCCTCAACAAACGCGCCTACGCCGACATCAAACTCTACTATAAGGAGCTGAACCGCATCCAGATGAGCGGCGGCGAAGTCTATACCCAAGAACCCATTCGGTGCGGCAGCCTCTACCTCGAAGCCGAGAGCTCCGTCGGGCGGATGACCCTCCAGACCGAATGCAACGACGTCACCATCCACGTGAGCGGCGATAACACCGTCCGGATCGGCGGCATCGCCGAATACGCCACCTACCGCGCCCGGCTCGGCAGCCGGATCGAAGCCCTCGACCTGTCCGCCATGGAAGCCGCCGCCGACGCATCGGGCAAAGGCGAAATCCAGCTCCGCGTCAACGAGACCTTAGATGCAAGAGCCGTGAGCGGCGGCAATATCTTCTTCCTCGGCGAGCCCATGACCCTCAACATCCGGAAAGCCACCTTAGGCAACGTCACCTCCATCAACGAACCGTAACCCGCGGTGCCCTCCCCTTTTCTCCTATGCTCGTCAAGACCTACAGCAGCACCGTCGAAGGCATCGACGCCCGCACCATCACCGTCGAAGTGAACCTCTCGCCCGGCATCCGGTTTCTGGTCGTCGGCCTGCCCGACAACGCCGTGAAAGAGAGCCAGCAACGCATCACCGCCGCCTTCGCCAACACCGGTTTCCGGATGCCCGGTTTCAACATTCTGGTCAACATGGCCCCCGCCGACCTGCGGAAAGCCGGCTCGCACTACGACCTCCCGATCGCCATCGGGATACTCGCCGCCTCGCAACAGATCGGCCGCATCGACCGGCTCGAAAAATACATCCTCATCGGCGAACTCTCGCTGGACGGCACCCTGCTGCCGGTGAAAGGCGCCCTCCCCATCGCCGTTCAGGCCCGGAAAGAGGGCTACGAAGGGATCATCCTGCCCGCCGCGAATGCACCCGAAGCGGCCGTGGTGGACGGCCTGCGCGTCTACGGCGCCACCGACCTCACCTCCGTCGCCACACTGCTCGACAGCGGCTCCGGCATCGCCCCCACCGAAATCGACACCCGTCGTGAATACTTCGACCGTCTCGCCGACTTCGACCTCGACTTCCGCGACGTCAAAGGCCAGAACGACGTCAAACGCGCTTTGGAAATCGCCGCCGCCGGCGGCCACAACGTCCTGATGATCGGCCCGCCCGGCTCCGGGAAGAGCATGCTCGCCAAACGTATGCCCACCATCACCCCGCCCATGACCCTGGCCGAAGCCTTGGAAACCACCAAGATACACTCCGTCGCCGGCAAACTCGGCGGCAGCGACAACAGCAGCTACCGCGGCGGCCTGCTCACCGCCCGGCCGTTCCGCGCCCCACACCACATCGCCTCGGAAGTCGCTCTGGTCGGCGGCAGCGTGCCGCCTCAGCCCGGCGAGATCTCGCTGGCCCACAACGGCATCCTCTTCCTCGACGAACTCCCCGAATTTCACCGGCGGACACTGGAAGTGCTTCGGCAACCGTTGGACGAGAAACGCATCTCGATCTCGCGGGCCAAATATACGGTAGACTACCCCGCCAACTTCATGCTCATCGCCGCGATGAACCCCTGCCCGTGCGGCTACCGGACCCATCCGGACAAAGAGTGCACCTGCACCCCGAGCGCACAGGCCCGGTATATGGATCGCATCTCCGGCCCGCTGCTCGACCGGATCGACATCCAGATCGAAGTCGTCCCCGTGGCCATCGAGAGCATGACCCAGCGGCGGCGCGAAGGCGAGACCAGCGCCGTGATCCGGGAGCGCGTCATCGCCGCCCGTGAACGCCAGACCGCCCGCCTGCAACGCGACGGCTACCGGCACACCCACTGCAACGCCATGCTCACCCCCGAGCAGCTCGACCGATACTGCCAGCTGGACGACGAGAGCATCGACCTGCTTCGCGAAGCGATGTCTACGATGGGTCTCTCCGGCCGCGCCTACGACCGGATTCTGAAAGTCTCGCGCACCATCGCCGACCTGGCCGGCAGCGAAGATATCCAGCTCGACCACGTCGCCGAAGCGATCCAGTACCGGAGTCTCGACTGCATGCGGTAGCTCTCTTTTTCGCACCGCTATCGCCCATTTTTCCGCCGCCCGTCCATGGCCCGCTTCACCCGCACCAACACCCCGCTGTTCGAACCCGTTGTCGCCCTGCTGCTCGGCATCCTCGCTGGCAGCCTGCCCGACCGGCCCGATGATTTTCGGCTCGCGGCAGGACTCTTCGGCCTCCTGTTGGCAATCGTTATCGGTTTGAAATACACCCTCTTTCCCCGGATAGGCAGTTGGCGGAGAATAGGAATGCGGATCGGATTTTACGGCCTCGGAATCGTGCTCGTTCTGCTGCACCGGCCTGACCCAACGGCCGTAGAGACCCTGCACGGCAGCCGGGGCGAATGGATGGCCCGCGTCGAGAGCCTTCCGGAGCTCCGCGGAAAGTGGCACCGCACCGAAGCCACCCTACTGTGCTACAGAGAGAGCCCAACCGCCAGCTGGACACCGCTCGGCGATCCCCGTATCCGCCTCTACGCCTCCCGTTCCGACACCACAGGCCCACAGCTCCGAACCGGCGACCTGCTCCGTTTCCGCGGCCGCCTATACGCCACCTCCGACACCGTCGCCTACGACCGCTACATGCTCCGGACACGCAGCCTTGTCGGCCGATGCTTCGCCTATCGGGTCACTCTGCTCGAGCGCGACCCCACGTGGCAGACCCGCATCGAGCTCTTCCGGCGAGAGCTGGGCGAGCGGCTGAGCCGCGGTTCGACCGACTCCACCGGCGGTACCACCGCCCTGCTCCAGGCCCTGACACTCGGCCAGACCTCCGGTCTCGACCCCGAACTGCGCACCCGCTATGCCCGCACCGGCCTCGCCCACCTGCTCGCCGTCTCCGGACTCCACGTAGGGATTATTTTCGTGCTTCTGAATCTGCTGTTCGGCTGGATACGCCTTTTTCGAAACGGCTGCGTTCCCTCCGGAGCCCTCGTGATCGCCGCCCTGTGCGGCTACGCCCTGCTGACCGGCCTGTCGCCCTCCGTCGTGCGCGCCGTCGTGATGTTCTCGCTCCTTCAGATCGGCCTGATGCTCTCGCGATCGACCAACAGCCTCAACACCCTGTGCGCCGCTGCGCTCGTGCTCCTGTTGTGGAACCCGTACCTCCTGTACCACATCGGTTTCCAGCTCTCGTTCGCCGCCACCGCCGCCATCATCACCCTCTACCCGCCCCTCGCCCGGCGGTGGATGCCCCGACGGCTTATCCCGCGGTGGCTGTGGTCGCTGACCCTCGTCAGCCTCACCGCCCAGTTGGGCGTTTTTCCCCTGATTCTCTATCACTTCGGCCAAATCCAGCCCGGCGGTCTTCTGCTGAATCCCGTCGTCTGGTTCACCGTACCGACCCTCATCGTCGGCTCCGTAGTCTACCTCGCCAGCGGGTGGAGCTGGCTCGCCACCGCCATCCATGCCGTGGCCGGATGGCAGAACCGCCTCGTCGAACGCTGTGCCTCCGCGCCGTGGATCGCCTGGGAGGGGATCGAAATCTCCGCCTGGAGCTGCATCGCCCTCTACCTGCCCGTGTGGGTTCTCATGTGGTGGCTGAACCGCTCCGACGGAAGCCGGTCGCAGTCCTACTCCTCCGACTTCGCCGCCTCCCGCCGCGACGCATAGTGCGGCGCATCGCCCCACGCCCCGTCCGGCACCGTCCTGAAGCCGCTCAGATCCGTATCCTCCGCCGGTTTTCCCTCATACAACCGGTAATTTCCCCGCACCACCTCCGGCGTCACGTTCGGCATCAGAATATTCGCCCCCGCCGCCACCCCCAGCTCCCTGCCCCGCGGATGCAGCGCATGGAGAGCCGTCGTCGCCGCGATGTTGATATCCGGCATCTCCAGCCTCAGGAGCGCGATCATCCTCAGCGCCAGCTGCAGCCGCTCCTCCCGCGTGAATTCCGACCGCACCCCCGCCAGCGGCGTCTGCGGATGCTCGATATAGGGCCCCATGCCACACATATCGATATCCATCCGCCGGAAAAACAGCAGATCGTCCGCCAGATCCTCCACCCGCTGGAACGGCAGCCCGATCATCACCCCCGTCCCCACCTGATAGCCCGTCTCGCGCAACGCCTCCAGACAAGCCACCCGTCGTTCGTAGCGATGATCCGCCGGATGGAGCCGTCCGTACAGCACCGGCGACGACGCCTCGATCCGCAACAGATAACGGTGCGCCCCCGCCCGGTACCACCGCCGATAGACCTCCGCCGTCTGCTCTCCGAGCGAGAGCGTGATGCCTAACTTTCCCTCCGACATCCGCCCGATCTCCTCCACCAGCCGCTCCACCCGCTCCACGAACGCCCCGTCCGTCCGCTCCCCCGCCTGAATCACCACCGAGCCGTACCCCGCTCGCCACGCCCCACGCGCCGCCTCCAGCACCTCTCCGTCCGTCAGCTCGTAGCGCTCCGCCCGTCCGTTTCCGCTCCGGATGCCGCAATAGAGACAATTCTTCCGACACCGGTTCGACAGCTCAATCAACCCCCTGAGGTAGACCCGCCGCCCCACCGTCCGGTCGCGCACCTCCGCCGCTCCGGCGAACAACGCCTCGTCCGTCGCCAGGTCGCCCAGCGGCGCCCCCAACACCTTGACCAGTTCCTCCCGCGACCTCACAGCACCACCTCCTCCACCGCCCCGGCCACCAGCCGGTTATCCTCCAGCGCCCCCACGAAGCGCAGGTTCGTCAGACTGTCCATCCCGATCTCCCGCCCCGAGACATAGGCCGGCACCACCACATACTCCGCCTTCCCCCCCTCCGTCCTGCGCAGCCAGACCCAGTGCGGTAGGCTCTCGATCCTCGGCCTCCGCCCCCTCGACGAGAGCGTCACCCGCACGCTGAGCCCCCCGTCCTGGTACCGTCCCCGCTGGTTCGAGACGAAATTACCCAGCGACCACACCACCCCCGCCGCCGTGTCCACCGGCTGCGCCACATGCGGATGCGACCCGATCACCGCGTCCAGCCCCTGCCTCGCGCACCACGCCGCCAATCGCCTCTGCGCGTCATTGGGTCTCCTCTGATACTCCTCGCCCCAGTGGACGAACAGCACAATATGCGTCGCCGAATCGCGCCGCGCCGCCTCCACCTCGCGCGCCAGCCTCACCGTATCGATCCCGTGGACCACCGTTCCCTCCGGCACCGGCAGCCCGTTCGTCCCGTACGTACAGTTCAGCAGCGCCACCCGGAATCCCCTCTTTTTCAGGATCAACGGTTTCGCGGCCGCCGCCGAATCAACATAGACCCCCGCATACCGCAACCCCACCGAATCGACCGTCCGCACCGTCGTCCTCACCCCTCGCCCCCCTCGGTCGCAGCAGTGGTTGTTGGCCAGCACCGCCACATCGACCCCCGCCCGGCGCAGCGCCCCCGCCAGCTCCACGGGCGACGCGAAACGGGGATAACCGCTGTACGGCCCCCGTTCCGAAAGCGTCGTTTCGAGATTGACCACCGCCCAGTCCGCCCCCTCCCAGAAAGGCCGGATATACCGGAAACAGGCCGTATAATCGAACGATCCGTCTTCGCGCCGCGCCGCCCGCACCTGCGGCATATGCTGCATCACGTCTCCCGAGAAGACCAGCGTCAGCTCGTTCCGTGCGACCAGCGAATCGAACACCGCACTGTGCCTGCCCGCGGTCTCCGTCGGCTGCGGCGTGCGACAGGCCGCGCAAACGACCATCAACCAGCCGAGTATCGTCTTTTTCGAAACCATTTCACTATTTTTGTTCCCGATAAAGATAACGAATTTCCCGCCCCGACGCACCCCCGCATGGCGCCCTATATCGACATCCACACCCACCGGGCCGACCCCGACGGCATCACGATCCGAAACGTACGGATCGGCTCGGCCGCTCCGGAGCTTCCGGCGACCGGCTATTTTTCGGCCGGCATCCACCCGTGGGACGCCTCGCGCGCGGAACCGGAGTGGGAACAGTGTTTCGAAACCCCGTCGCCGCGGCTACTCGCCATCGGCGAGACCGGCCTCGACTTCCGGCCCTCATACCGGCCCTACAACTTGCAGGAGGCGTGGTTCGAACGTCAGATAGACGTTTCGAACCGGCTGCGGAAACCGCTGATTATCCATAATGTACATGCCACCGACGCACTTCTGAAGCGGCTGCAAGAGCGCACGCAGGAGGCGGCCGTGCTGCACGGCTTCATCGGCTCGCCCGAACTCGTCGCCCAGAGCCTCGACCGGGTGCCTGGCCTCCGCTTCTCGTTCGGCCCCGTCGCCTTCCGGTCACCCAGAACGCAACAGGCGCTGCGGTATGTCGCAGAACAGTGGCCCGACCGGCTCTTTTTGGAGACCGACGACGACCCGACGATCCCCATCGGCGAGATGTACGCCCGAACGAGCCGGCTGCTCGGCTGGGCCCCCTCAGCCTTACGGGAACAGATCGCCCGTAATTTTCACCTTCTTTTCCCCCAAATTTCCCTCGGATGACCTCACGAAACGACTGGCAGGAGCGGACGGAACTGCTGCTCGGCCCGGAAAAAGCCGCCCGGCTGCGACAGGCCCATGTTCTGGTGGTCGGTTTGGGTGGCGTAGGCGCCTACGCCGCCGAGATGATCGCCCGCAGCGGTGTGAGCCGCCTGACGATCGTCGACGCCGACACGGTGAGCCTCAGCAACATCAACCGCCAGCTGGTCGCCCTCCACTCGACCGTCGGGCGACCGAAAGCCGACGTACTGGCCTCCCGCCTCCGAGACATTCATCCGGCACTTGAATTGACTGTGATTCAGGAATATATAAAAGACGAAGCGACCGACGCGCTATTAGACCGAGAGCCGCGCTACGATTTCGCAGTAGACGCCATCGACACCCTCGCGCCGAAAGTGAATCTCATCAAAGGGTGTCTAGATCGCGGCATTCCGCTGGTCAGCTCGATGGGCGCCGGCGCCAAGACTGACCCGACGCTGGTCGAAATCAAGGACATCGGAAAATCGCACCACTGCCCGCTGGCCCATATGCTGCGCAAACGGCTGCACAAGATGGGCATCCGTTCCGGTTTTCCGGTGGTTTTCTCGCCGGAAGCGGTGCGCGAAGGTTCGCTCGTTCTGTGCGAAGAGACGAACAAGAAATCGAACGTCGGCACCATCTCCTACATGCCGGCCGTTTTCGGCTGCGTCTGCGCCTCGGTGGCTATCCGGACGCTGCTCGGCGAGATGTAACGCCCACACGCCTCCTCGGCATAGCGCGCCCGTTACTGCCGCGCCAGATACGCCTCGATCTGCCCCACCACCGTACAGTCTTTCAACAAGACCCTTTTCTCGCCGTCCAGCAGGTAGAGCGACGGAATCGCCCGCAAATCGTACAGTTCCTCGCGCCGCATTGCCAGCCCGGCGTCATACCCGTTGATCCACTCCGCCGGGACCTCTTTCCGGTGTTTTCGCCACGCCGCGAGGTCTTCGTCCGGATAAATCGCCACGATCTTCAACCTCCCCTCCCGCTGCGCCTCCGCAATGACCTTCGAGCCGACGAGCTGCGCCAGCATCTCCTCGCAGGCGTGACAATCCGGATTGTTGATATAGAGCAACGTGTACGGCGCCTCCACCTCGTAGAGCTTCCCCCGCGCCCCGTCGCCGAGCGTGTATTCGAAATCGTTCGCCGGCCGTCCCACACGGTTTTTGAGCGCCATCTCCAGCCTGAACCGGGGTTTTATCTTCTCCACCGAGTCATAAAACGGCGATGCCACCACCGCCTCCAGAATCGGGATATAGAGTTCCTCGTTCCGGATGGGAGAATTGGGATCTGCCAGCGGTTGTGCCAGTTTCTCCACCAGCTGTTTCATCGCCGCACTGTCGGCCGCATAGTGTGCCAGCAAGGTATCCAGCACTTTCCGGGAGGAATCCAACGACACGGCGGTCGAGAGCTGCAAAAAGGCATTGAATTTCGCCTCCCGCTGCCATGCCGCCTCCGGTTTAGCTCCCTGCTGCCTGCTGCCGCAAGCCGTCAGGAACGCAACGGCCCATATCCAGACTATCTTTTTCATTTCTTTTCGGGTTCTGATTTCTGCGAATCAAATATAGGTTGTTTTGAGGAATAATCCATCCGTCCGGCCAAGATTCGGATGTCTTTCGCGGCGTATATTTGACCATTCTTGTTCTCTCCCGCCCCGGGCTTCCGCAGCGACGACGAAGGCGTACTAAGCAGTGTCGGCAACAACGGAGCCAGTTGGTCATCCTCCATCATCGGAGACAGCAGCATCCACTTGGGTTTTGGTGCGATATGGTTCTATTCCAACGGCGTTCCACATCGTGCCTACGGTTTTCAGTTGCGTTGCCTCTCGGAATAAACGGTGCGTGCCGCACTCACAAATGGCAGTCCCTACCTCAAATTTTCCGAGGTTGTCTTACTGTCCCGCCGGGGTCACCCGGACGCCGCCCGCGAAAGGCAGTTCCGTCCAGCACAAAGCTCGACCGCGCGCGATTGCTGGAAAAGGAAATCATTCAAATACCGTGGTACGCGTTTGAATAAGATTTCCGCCAGCGCGCGGAAAAACAAGATCGAAACCCTGCGGCTCGAAGAGCCGCCCCGGGCTACCGCGGTTCGACCTCGGGCGCTCCGGTGAACGTTGGCAGCGGCGGTTACAGCTAGATTTCTGCGGCCAACGATATCTACGGCATGTATTTGAATTTCTACATGAAAGGACTCGACCCCAGCAGTACGAACTATCGCGCTGGCGGTCATCAGTTGCGTTGCCTCTCGGAATAAACGGGAAAGTGTCTTAAACCGAACATGCTTTCCGTTGATTTCTTTGTAATCTTGTTCGGCTGTTAATGTCAGGGAGATAGTTTATCTCTTCTCTCTGTTCCGCTCAGGCCGCGGAGGCCCCTACTTTCTACTATGTGGTAGAAAGTAGGCAAAGAGCACA
>NZ_CAJTMN010000053.1 GCF_910577125.1 uncultured Rikenella sp. | reverse complement strand
AGCATCGACTGGCCTCGGGCCGGCCGGGCCCCACGTCCCGTGGACGGGCAAAACTTCGTTTTGCTGCAGCCGTGTCTGCCCCTTTCTCTGTCCGCGTGCCTCAGGCTCCGCAGGACTCATTCATGCGCCGTGCGAACGCCCCCGGACGGCCGAATCGAAAAATATCGTACTTTTGTAAATTGTTCCCCTCGTGGAGATCTCCACCGGGCAGACGAACCGATAAAACACGCAAAGAGAACTCAATACCAGATGAACTCCAACGAAATCCGCCAGACCTTTCTCGACTTTTTCCGCGAAAAACAGCACCGTATCGTGCCCTCCGCGCCCATGATCGTCAGGAACGACCCCACGCTGATGTTCACCAACGCCGGGATGAACCAGTTCAAAGACATCTTCCTCGGCAACCAGCCCGCCCAGTCGCCCCGGGTCGCCGACACGCAGAAGTGCCTGCGCGTGAGCGGAAAACACAACGATCTCGAAGAGGTCGGGCACGACACCTACCACCACACCATGTTCGAGATGCTCGGCAACTGGAGCTTCGGCGACTACTTCAAGAAAGAAGCCATCGCATGGGCCTGGGAACTGCTCACCGAACGGTATAAACTGCCCGTTGACCGGCTCTACGCCACCGTCTTCGAGGGCTCGCCCGACGAAGGCGTGCCCTTCGATCAGGAGGCCTACGATTTCTGGGCCGAGCGGCTGCCCGCCTCGCATATCCTGCGGGGAAACAAGAAAGACAACTTCTGGGAGATGGGCGACACGGGCCCCTGCGGGCCCTGCTCCGAGATCCACTTCGACCTGCGCGACGACGCCGAGCGGGCCAAAGTCGACGGGGCCAGCCTCGTCAACAAAGACCACCCGCAGGTGATCGAGATTTGGAACCTCGTCTTCATGCAGTTCAACCGCAAGGCAAACGGCTCGCTGGAGCCGCTGCCGGCCAGGCATGTGGACACCGGTATGGGCTTCGAGCGGCTCTGCATGGTGATTCAGGGCAAGAAATCGAACTACGACACCGACGTCTTCCAGCCCTTGTTGCAAAAGATCGCGCAAATGGCCTCCGTAGCCTACGGGAGCGACCCTAAAAAGGATATCGCCATGCGCGTGATCGCCGACCACCTGCGCGCCATCGCCTTCTCGATCGCCGACGGGCAGCTGCCCAGCAATGTGAAGGCAGGGTATGTCATTCGGCGCATCTTGCGGCGGGCGGTGCGGTACGGGTACACCTATCTGGGCTTCACCGAGCCCTTCATCTGCCGCCTCGTGCCGACCCTCGTGGAACAGATGGGGGGACAGTTCCCGGAACTCAAGGCGCAGCAGCAATTGATCGAAAAGGTTATTTTCGAAGAAGAAAACTCCTTCCTGAAAACCTTGGCCACCGGGATTAATATGCTCGATTCCATTATCAAGAAGCTGCCTTCGGACAAGAAAATAATCAGCGGCGCCGATGCCTTCACGCTCTACGACACCTACGGATTCCCGATCGACCTGACGCAGCTCATCGCTTCGGAACAGGGGGTCGAAGTCGACATCGCCGGGTTCGAACGGGAGCTCGAAGCACAGAAGAACCGATCGCGCAACGCCTCGGCGGTCGAGACCGACGACTGGGTCGAAGTGCTGCCGGTCGAACGGTCGGAGTTCGTCGGCTACGACCACGCCACTTATCGAGGAGTGCGTATCGCCCGCTATCGGCGGGTGACGTCGAAAGGGAAATCGCACTACCAGATCGTGTTGGACTACACCCCCTTCTACGGGAATATGGGGGGACAGGTCGGCGATACCGGCTATCTGCTCGACCCGGCGACGGGCGAACGGACTGCGGTGGTCGACACGCAGAAGGAGAACAACCTGACGGTGCACATCACTAACGCCTTGCCGGCGAACGTGGAGGCCGGGTTCGAAGCGGTGGTCGACACCGAACGGCGGATGGCCTCGGCGGCCAACCATACGGCGACCCACCTGATGCACCACGCCTTGCGCGAAGTGCTCGGCACGCATGTCGAACAGAAAGGCTCGCTGGTGACGCCGGACTACCTGCGGTTCGACTTCTCGCACTTCCAGAAGGTGACGGACGAGGAGCTCAGAGAGGTGGAACGCCGGGTCAATGCGGCGATCCGCGCCAACTTCGTGCTCGAAGAGAACCGTCACTGCACGATGGAGCAGGCACGCGAGATGGGAGCCATGATGCTCTTCGGCGAAAAGTACGGAGACGAGGTGCGGGTGGTGAAGTACGGCCATTCTGTCGAGCTTTGCGGGGGGCTGCACGTGCCGGCGACGGGGAATCTCGGCCTCTTCCGGATCGTCTCCGAGGAGTCCAGCGCGGCCGGCATCCGGCGGATCGAAGCCGTCACGGGGCGTGCCGCAGAGGAGATGTGCGAGGAGCAGAGCGATATGATCAAGGAGCTGATGGTTGTCCTGCGGACCAACCAGGTGGTGGCGGCCCTCAGGAAGATGATGGACGAGAATGCCGAGATGGGCAAACAGATGACCCAGATCCGGCAGGCCCGGGACGGATTCCTGATCGAGAAACTGATGGGATTTGCCGAACCGGCGGGCGATTTCCAGCTGATATCCAGAAGGTTGGATTTGGTGCCGGATTCGGTGAAGAGCGTGTCGCTCGGCCTGCGGGAACGGATGAACGATATGGCGGCGGTGTTCGGGAGCACCTTCGGCGGGAAACCGACCCTGACCGTCGTGCTGAGCGATTCGGCCGTGGCGCAGGGGCTGAATGCCGGGGCCATCGTACGCGAGGCGGCCAAACTGATCCAGGGCGGCGGCGGCGGACAGCCTCACTATGCGACGGCCGGCGGCAAAAACAGCGACGGAATCGAAGATGCGATGGCCGCGGCGCTCGACCTGATCAAGGCGAAGTTGAATGCGTAGCTTGATGAAAACGGGCAGTCTGTATACGTTATTGGGGGTTGCTGTACTGTGGGGCGGCTTGCTCTCTTCGTGCGATCATACCCCGGAGCGGAAGATCACCCTTGCCGTAGTGCCCAAGGTGGACGACGCTTCGGTGGCGGTGGCCAAGGCGGCTGCGTTGGCGGCGCGGGAGGCCTATGATATCGCCGTGCGGTGGGACGTCTCGTACAATCCGACTGCCGCGTCGCAGGCCCAGCTGATCGAAAAACTCGTTCAGGCACGGGTGGACGGCATTCTGCTCAGCTGCATCGATGCCTCGGATGCGGAGCTGAGGGAGGCGGTCGACGCCGCTGTGGCGGCTGGAGTCTTCGTCGGGACGTTCGACTCCGATGCGCCGGGCACTGCGCGGAGCTTCTATATCGGTTCCGACAACGAGGCTGCGGGCCGGTTGGCGGCGGTGACCCTCCGGGAACTGTGCGCCGAAGGGGGACGGCCGGCGACGGGGATCGGTCTGTTCGGCGGGGTCGAGGGAGATGCCGCCATGGCGGGGCGGCTGGCCGGATTCCTGCCCGAGGTGCCGGATACGGCGGCCCTCTTGTGGTCGGGCGACGTGCCGGCCACGGGGCGGCAGCAGGCGACCGAATTTCTGACCGACGAGGCGCAGCTGCCGGTCAACGGCGTGGTTTTTCTTTCGGGGACGACTTTGGCGGATGCCAATAGTATCGGCGGGATGGCGCGTCTGGACAGCCTCTGCCGGCCGGCGACGGAAGAGCTGGACGGAGCCGCGGCTGCGGCGGTGTTCTTCGACCCGACGAACGACGTGCTCGACTTCGTGCGCCGGATGCCCCACTGTGCGGCGATCCGGCAGGACTATCCCGTGATAGTGACCGCCGGGATCGAGCGGCTGCTCCGGCTGGTGCGTGGCGAGGGGGACGGGGGCGAGGAGAAGGTCTATGTGCCGGTCGAGGTGGTCAGGTAGTTTTTTACGGCATGGACGAAACGTTCGACATATCGCAGCGCTGGGCCGCCATCGTCAATCCGGTGGCCGGGAGCGGCCGCGGGCTGACCGACTGGCCGCAGATCAGCGGCCTGCTGCGCGACGAGGGGATCGCCGTCGACGCCATGTTCACCCTGCGCAAGTATCACGCCACGGAGCTGGCCGTCGCGGCCGTGCGGCAGGGCTATCGGCGGATCATCGTGGTGGGCGGCGACGGGACGATCCACGAGACCGTGAACGGCTTTTTCATCCAGCAGTCCTGTCCGACAACCGATATCCTGATGGCCGTGATTGCGGTGGGGACGGGCAACGACTGGATACGGATGTTCGGTATTCCGCGGAATTACGTGGACGCCATCCGTTCGATTCGCGAGAGTCGCTCCTTTTTGCAGGATGTCGGACGGGTCAGCTATTACGAGTCGAAAGTCCATCAGGTCAGGTATCAGGCCAATGTGGCGGGGTTCGGCTACGACGCGGCGGTCTGCCGGGGTTTCAACCGGCTCAAGGAGCGGGGATATCGGGGACGGTGGATCTATCTGTTCAGCGTTTTTCGCGAGGCGATGCGCTATCGGGCGCGTCGCGTCCGGATCGCAGTGGACGGCGAGGAGGTTTTTCACGGCCGGTTGTTTACCGGTACGGTCGGCATCTGCAAGTACACGGCGGGGGGGCTTTCTCAGACGCCGAATGCCATTGCCGACGACGGTCTGTTCGACCTCACGGTGATTCCGAACATGAACCGGGTGCGGTTGTTCCGGCGGTTCCGGGTGGTCTATACGGGGAATATTTACGACATTCCGCAGATTCGTCTGTTTCGCGGGGGGCGGATCGAAGTGCATGCCGAGCGTCCGATCCGGTTGGAGATCGACGGCGAGATATTGGGTTATTCCGATTTCGAGTTCCAGATCGTCGAGCGTGCGGTTCGGGTGGTGGTGAGCGAGAAGTTCATCCGCGACCGCGCTTAGGGCGGGGCTGTCTTGTTAACCGGCCTCCCTGCGCGCATGGGCAATGATTTGTACCGACCCAGCCGCAGAAATGCGCAGCATTTCCCGTCCACGGGACGTGGGGCCTGCCCGGCCCGAGCGCGAACGAAGAACGGTGCGAAGCTTTGGGCCGATACAGCCGCAGCGATGCGTGAGCATCGCCCGTCCACGCACCCACAGGGTGTTTTGTTAGGGTTGTCTCTGCCTTATTAGTGGGTCCTGCCCGGCCCGAGCGTGAACGAAGAACGGTGCGAAGCTTCGGCCCCCGTTTATTCCGAGAGGCAACGCAACTGAAAACCGCTGGCACGGCTGTACGTGCTGTTGGGATCGAGCCACGCCACGCCGAAACCAAAGTACACGCCATTGGTACTGCTGACCGTCGAAGACCAACTGGAACCGTTGTTGCCGACGTGGCTCAGTACGCTCGATGCGTGGTGGCGGAAGCCCGGGGCGGCGAGCCCTCCGCCCCGGCACAATGATACATTCCCTGTGATACACCCCCTGTGACGAACGATATGGGTCAGGTCAAGATACTGAAAGCCTCCGCCGGTTCCGGAAAAACCTACCGGCTGGCCTACGAATATATAAAAGGCGTCGTCCGCGACCCCTCTCTCTACCGGAGTACCCTGGCCGTGACCTTCACCAACAAGGCCACCGAGCAGATGAAGCGGCGGATCGTCGAGAGCCTCCACGCCCTCGCCTCCGCTCCCGCCGAAGAGCCCGAAGGCGACGAACCGGAGGTGCCCTATCTGCACGACCTCATGCGCGAGACCGGCCTCACCCGGAGCACCATCGTCCGGAACGCCGGCGCGGCGCGGAGCCTGATCCTGCACGACTACTCCCGGTTCGCCGTCTCCACCATCGACAAATTTTTCCAGCGCGTCGCCCGCGCCTTTTTCCGCGAGCTGGGACTCGATTTCGACTACACCGTCGAGATCGACCGTGAATGGGTGCTGGACGCCGCCATCGACCGTCTGCTGGAGCGGACAGCCTCCGAACCCGCCGTGCGGGAGGCCGTGAACCGCCTGCTCGACGAGCGCGCCGAGCAGGGACGCAGCTGGGACGTGCGCTCCGACCTCGTTCGGATCGGCGGCGAACTTTTTAAAGAGAGCTACGTGTCCGACACCGGAGCCGTAGCACAGCTCGTCGGGGTCTTCGACGAGATCGTGCGCGACATCGAAACGCGGTTCGGACAGCTGAAAGAGACCGCCCGGCGCGCTGTGGAGGTGATTTCCGCCGCCGGGCTGACCCTCGACGACTTTCCTTATAAGCGGATGAGTTTTGCCGGCTACCTTTTTCAGTTAGCCGAAGCCGACACGCCCCGGCCTTACGGATTGCGGTTCCGGCAGGCCGCAGAGAGCGTCGAGGCGTGGAGCACCAAACGCGCCCCCGCCCGCGAGCGGATCGAAGCCCTGGAACCCGCCCTGATGCCTCTGTTGCAGGAGGTTCGCGCGGGAGTCGATGCCTTGGTGCGTGACGTCAACTCGCGCGATCTGGTGCGCGAGAACCTCTCGCGGAGCCTGCTGCTGTCGCGGCTCGAAAGCGAAGTGCGCGCCGTGGCTGCCGAGGGGAACCTCGTGATGATCGACCAGACCGCAGCCCTCATCCACCGGTTGGTGACCGGCAACGACGCCCCGTTCATCTACGAGAAGGTCGGAAACGCCTACTCGCGCTACATGATCGACGAATTCCAGGACACCTCGGCCAAACAGTGGGAAAACTTTATCCCCCTGCTGGATAACGCTCTGGCAGAAAACGAGGGCGAGGCCGTCATGCTGATCGGCGACGTGAAGCAGTCCATCTACCGGTGGCGCGGCGGCGACTGGCGGATTCTGGGCACCGAGGCCGAAGCGCGTTTCGCCGGCGCGCTGGCCGAACCCGTTCCGATGGATACCAACTGGCGCAGCGAACGGAACATCATCTCGTTCAATAACCTCCTGATGCGGAGCATCGTGGAACGGGACGCCGCCGAGCTGGAGGAGTTTCTGGCCGAAGCCCCGTCCGCCGTGCGGTCGGGAGCCGAGATGCTGCGGCGATCCTACGAACGGTTCGAACAGCGCTGCGCCCCGGGGAAACTCTTGCGCTCGCCCGAGGGGTATGTCGAAGTGATTCCCGCCCCGCGCGAGCAGGTCGGAGCGCTGTTGACCGCCCGCGTGGCAGACATGCTGGCCCGCGGCTACGCCCTGCGCGACATCGCCGTGCTCGTGCGGAACAATTATGAGGCTCCGATGGTGGCCGATGTGCTGCTCGAAGCCGGCTATCCGATCGTGAGTCAGGAGGCCCTGCTGCTCGGCAGCTCGCCTGTCGTCGGGTTCGTGATGACCCTCTTTGCGCTGGCCGTGTCGGGCGAGGATACCGTCGCGCGGGCCCGGTACAACGCCTTTTTGGAGCGGCCCTACGGGGCACCGCTCTCCGCCGACGAGGCCGGCTTTATCGAGAGTTTGCTGCGGGGCGCTCTGACCGAAGGGCTGGAGCGGATCATCGAACGCTACGGGCTCGGACGGCGGCGCGAAGCGGCCGCTTTTCTCCAGGCGCTCTATCAGGTCATGCTCTCGTACGAGAAACAGGCCCTGCCCGATATTCCGATGTGGCTGGAGTGGTGGCGCGAGAAGGGGGTGCGGAAAACCGTTTATCTCCCCTCCGAACAGGACGCCATCACCATCATGACCGTCCATAAGGCGAAGGGGCTGGAATTTCCGTGCGTCGTGCTGCCTTACTGCGACTGGGAGCTGCTGCCCAAAGCGGGCCGGACGACCCTCTGGACGGCCGCCTCGGGCCCGGAGGCCGGCCGGTTTGCCGCGCTGGGCACCGTGCCGGTGGGGTACAAAAAAATCATGGAGCGGTCGCATTTCGCCGAGGCCTACTACCGCGAGAGTGTCTATGCTCATGTCGATAATCTGAACCTGCTCTATGTGGCCCTGACGCGGGCCGAGCGGGAGCTCTACGTGATGTACGACCCGCAGGGGCAGGGGACGGAGCGTGTCTCGCACCTGATCGACGCCGTGTTGCCGGAGGTCGAGGCGTTGGGCGAGGAGCGCTGTTTCTTGCCGGACGGCACCGGAGAGGGCATCTTTTATACGTTCGGCGAACGGGGGCCGGCACCGGTTCGGCCGGGTGGTTCGGGAAAGGGAGTTTCCGAGGGGGGGATCGAGCTGGAGGACTTTCCGTCTCACGACGCAGGGCAGCGGATTCGCGCCCGGTGGCGGTCGGATCGCTACTTCGGGACGGATCGGGAGGCGGTGTCGCCGCGGCGGTACGGTGTGCTGATGCACCGGCTGTTCGAGCTGACGGCCCGGCCGGAGGAGGTCGAGGCGGCGATCGCTCGGATGCGGACGGCGGGCGAGATCGTCTCGGACGGCGAGGAGCGGCTGCTGCGGGAGCGGGCTGCTGCGGCGCTGCGCGATCCGGTGGTGGCGGAGTGGTTCTCGCCGGAGTGGGAGGTGGTGCACAGCGAGCGGGAGATTATCGCGGGGCAGGGTGTGCGGCGTCCCGACCGGGTGGTGACGCAGGGGCGCGACCGGGCGGTGGTGGTGGACTATAAGTTCGGATCGCTGCGGAAGCCGGGCTATGCGCGGCAGGTGGAGGAGTACATGTCGCTGCTGCGCGAGATGGGATACGAGCGGGTGGAGGGTTACCTGTGGTTCGTGGAACTGGGCGAGGTCGACCGGGTCGGCTGATGGGCTATCTGTCCGTTCTTTGTGCTGGATGGAACTGCCGCTTTTTGAAAAAAGCGGCACCAAAAACTTTTAGTTAGCTACGCTCTACCTTAGGCTCCGCAGTCCTTAATCTTCGAGATCACTTTTGGGTCGGGGTTCTCCGGGCGCGTTGGGGTAATTACCGCTTTATACGCCCCGGAAGAATCCCCGGCCCAAAGAAGCGTCCGAGAATTGGGCCGCCGGCAGTTTTAGGATGCGAAGCATCCTCTAAAGTTTTTTTGGTTCTCTTTGTTCACAAAGAGAACAGTTCACTCCCGTAGCCAAAGACGCGCGCCACGCCTTAGAAGGGAAATCGTCAAAACTCGCTTGCGTGTTTTGACTGGATTTCCCAAGGCGCGCGGACGGAGGAGTCGGAATAGAATAGGTTTAAAAGAGTACAAAAATCAAAATACGATAGACAGGATGAGAAGAAACGGATGGCGTTGGACGATAGCCGCAGCCCTGCTGGGCTTGTGGGCCGCAGGGGCACAGGCCCGGAAAAAAGCGTTGGATCGGACCGTTTTCGACGGCTGGCGACAGGTCGTCGCCCCGCAGATCAGCGACGACGGCCGATGGGTCGTGTACGGCCTGAACCCCGCCCGGGGCGACGGGCAGACCGTCGTGTACGACGCCCTTTCTGAGCAGGCCGATACCCTGCACCGGGCTTCCGGTGCCCGGCTGTTCGGCTCCTCCGGAGCGCCGTGGGTGGCCGCGAAAGTCGTTCCCACACGTGCCCAGCAGCGGCGCGAGCAGATCGACAAGACCAAAGCCGACCGGAAACGGCCCGACACCTTGGTGATGGCCTCGCTGACCTCCGGCGAGCGGATCGTCGTTCCCCGGCTGAAAAGCTTTCAGACCGCCGACCGGGAGGGGAGCGGCATGATCGCCTACCTGTACGAAGTGGTGCCCGCGAAAGACACCTCCGAAGCAGCCAAAAAAGCGCCCAAGGCGAAGAAATTCAGTCGGTTGGTGCTTTGGGATGCGCTGTCCGGCGGCGACAGCGTCGTGATGGACAGCGTGGAGAGCTTCCGCCTCTCGCGGAACGGCCGGTTGTTGCTCTACACCTTGAAAGGCGACAGCCTGCGGAGCGTCCGGGCCTGGGCCGACGGGCGAGACATCGAGCTCTATGCCGCCAAAGTCGGGAAGACCGGCACCCTGGCTGTGGACGAAGCCGGCCGGCAGGGCGCTTTCCTTGTCACCGCCGATACCACCGCGACCGGAGCCCGGTGTGAACTCTACCGGTTCGATACGAAAGATCGGAAACCGCAGCGCGTGGCGGCCGAAGGGGCGGCGACCGGCTTTGTGGTGAGCGAGTTCGGCCCTCTGCGCTTCTCGCGTGGCGGCGGTCGGCTGGAGTTCGGCATGAACCGCCCGCCGCGGGTGGTGCCCAAAGACACCCTGCCCGAAGACGAGAAGAGCCGCTTCGACCTCTGGAGCTATACCGACACCCTGCTGATGACCCAGCAGCTGGCCGGCCTCGAACGGTTGAAGAAACAGACCTTCCGGGCCATGTACGACACGCGGCGGGGGAGCTGGGCCCTGCTCGGCGACGAGTCGCTGCCCTCGGTGATCCTCGCCGAGGAGGACGGAGCGCGGTATGCCTTGGGGACGGACGCCGGGCCGTACGAGTGGGCCAGCACCTGGGAGTCGCCCGGCAAACGCGACCTCTATGCCGTCGAGACGGCGACCGGCGTGCGTCGGCTGGTGGCTCGGGCCGCTAAGGCCGAAGCCTCGATCTCGCCCGACGGACGGTATATCGCCTGGTACGACGCGCCGCGCGGCGAGTGGCGCGCCGCTGCGACGGCGGCCGGCAAGGGAGAGGCAGAGGTGTCGCTTTCGGCCCGGATTCCCTATTCGATGTACGAACAGGGCTTCGACATGCCCGACGACCCGTCGGCCGAAGGAATGGCCGGTTGGACGACCGACGGCCGGGCGGTGATTTACGACAATTTCGACCTCTGGGCGACCGATCCCTCGGGGCGGCGAGCTCCGGAGTGCCTGACCCGCGGTGCGGGACGGCGCGACAGTATCGCTTTCCGGTACGTGGAGCTCGATCCGGAGGCACAGGCGATCGACCTTTCGCAGCCGCTCCTGCTCTCGGCCTTCGACCGGGCGTCGCGCGATGCCGGCTACTATCGGCTGCCGGCGGGCGGGGGCGAACCGCAGCGGCTGGTGATGGACGGCCACCGGTATACCTTCGTCGGGCGGGCGAGAGAGGCGGACGTGCTGCTGTGGCAGCGGGAAAACTTCCGGGAATACAGGGATCTGTGGCGCTCTGGATTCGGGCTCGAAGCGGCCCGGCGTGTGAGCGAGGCGAATCCGCAGGCGGCGGATTACCGGTGGGGCAGCGTGCGGCGTGTGGCGTGGAGCGACATGAACGGCGCTCCGGCCGAGGGGCTGCTCTACCTGCCGGAGGATTACGACTCGACGCGGCGTTATCCGGTCATCGTCTACTTCTACGAGACCCACACGGACGATATCCACAAGCACCTCCACCCGCAGCCCAGCTGGTCGATCGTGATTCCGGCGGTCTGCACTTCGCAGGATTATGTGGTTTTCATGCCGGATATCCATTATCGGACGGGGTATCCGGGGCAGTCGTGCTACGACGCGGTGGTGAGCGGCGCGAAGATGCTTATCGACCGCGGCATCGCCGATCCCGGCCGGATCGCCCTGCAGGGGCAGAGCTGGGGCGGCTATCAGATCGCCTATCTGGTGACGCGGACCGATATGTTCCGGTGTGTGAGCGCCGGCGCGCCGGTCTCGAACATGACATCGGCCACGGGCGGCATCCGCTGGGGGTCGGGCCTGCCGCGGATGTTCCAGTACGAACACGGCCAGAGCCGGATCGGGGGATCGCTGTGGGAGAAACCGATCGAGTATATCGAAAATTCGCCCCTCTTCTTTGCGAACAAGGTACGCACGCCGATTCTCCTACGGCACGACGATGCGGACGAGGCGGTGCCGTGGTACCAGGGGATCGAGTATTTTCTGGCCCTGCGACGTCACGGGGTGCCGGTCTGGATGCTGAACTACAACGGCCAGCCGCACAACCTGCGCCGGTATGCCGACCGGCTCGACTGGGATCGCCGGATGATGGAGTTCTTCGACCACTACCTGAAAGACGCTCCGGCGCCGCGCTGGATGGAGCGGGGGATTCGCGCCGTGGACAAGGGCATCGATACGGGCCGGGAGGAGTAGCCTCCGGCCGGAGCCGACAGGTTCCCCGATCCGAATGCACATCTCATATTTATAGTGCTTTAAAACCATGCGATATACATTGGCCTGGATGGCTGCGCTGAGCGCAGCCGGCGCCGCTGCCGCACAGAGGCAGCAGCCCCATGTGATTCTGATTATGACCGACCAGCACCGGTTCGACTACCTCGGCACGGTCGATACGACCGTCGTGACGCCGCACCTCGATGCGCTGGCGGCCGACGGCGTGCGGTTCTCCCACGGCTACACGTCGGCTCCCAGCAGTACGCCCGCCCGGGCCGGACTGCTGACCGGCCAGTCTCCGTGGCACCACGGGCTGATCGGCTACAACAATTTCATCGCGCCGGAGTATCCCAACCAGCTGCCGCAGCTGATGACCGACGCCGGATATTACAGCTACGGAATCGGAAAGATGCACTGGCATCCGCAGCGGTCGCTGCGGGGGTTCGCGGCGACCGAGCTCGACGAGTCCGGCCGCGTCGAAGACCCGGGATTCGTCAGCGACTACCGGCAGTGGTTCGCACAGGCGGCCCCGGGGCTCGATCCCGACTCCAGCCGCATCGGATGGAACGACCACGGCGCCGGGGCCTATCCGCTGGCCGACACCCTGCATCCGACCTGGTGGACGGGAGAGAGGGCCGTGCGGCTGATCGAAAACTACGACAAAGAGCAGCCGCTCTTCCTGAAAGTCTCTTTCGCCCGGCCCCACAGCCCGTACGACCCGCCGCAGCGGTTCCTGGATTTGTACGAGGGGAGGAGCCTGCCGGCGCCGGTTGTCGGCGACTGGGATTCGGCCTACTCGACGCGCTACACCCACGACCCGAACAAAAACCGGGAGGCTGCGTACGGCGATTTCGGGGCGGAGTACGCCCAGCGGTCGCGGAAACACTATGCGGCCAACGTTTCGTTCGTCGACGAGCAGGTCGGACGCATCGTCGCGGCGCTCCGGGAGCGGGGGATGTACGATAATGCCTTGATTCTCTTCGTCTCGGATCACGGCGACATGCTCGGAGACCACCACCACTGGCGCAAGACCTATGCTTACGAGGGGTCGTCGCACGTACCTTTCATCGTGCGGTATCCGCGGGGGATGAAAGCCCGGGTACGGCGGGGCTCGGTGCGGGACGAGCTGGTCGAAATCCGGGATATTCTGCCCACATTTCTCGATGCGGCGGGGGCACCGGTACCCGAAGGGGTGGACGGGCAGTCTATTCTGGATCTGCTGGCAAATCCGAAGCGGGCGGACTGGCGGACGCAGCTCGACCTGGAGCATACCGGCAGCTACGGAGGCAGCGGCTGGGTGGCGCTGACGGACGGGCGATATAAATATATCTGGTTTTACGGCACGGGGACGGAGCAGCTTTTCGATCTCGCGGACGATCCGTACGAGACTCGGGATTTGCACGCAGTGTCGGAGCAGGCTTCCCGTATGGAGGATTTTCGCCGAAAGATGGCCGACCACCTCGCAGAGCGGGGCGATAAATGGGTATCCTCTGACGGCAAATTGCTGATCAATAAAAACGTGCCGGTCAAGACCCCGAACTTTCCTCAGACCGGCGGGAGATAGCCCCGGTTCGGCCAAGGAATCCGTTTTATGGCGTGCGGCGGCGTCCGCAGCTTGCGTCTTGCGGAGCCTAAGGCGTAGCGTAGCTAACTAAAAGTTCTTTGGGTACCTTTCTTTCAAGAAAGGTACGGTTCCGTTCGGTACGGAGCTCTACCGCGCGCCGACGCCTTAGGAGACGATTCAACTGTTTCGGCGCGAGCCGAATATAGATGAATCGCGCAGGCGTGCGGACAGAGAATTGGGCGAGAGAATTGGGCTGAGCAGGTAAATGGAAATGCGTGAGCATTTCCCGTCCACGGGACGTGGGGCCCGCGCGGCCCGAGCGCAGTTCCAGGCGGCACAAAGCTCTACCGCGCGCCGACGCCTGACAAGGGAAATCGTCAAAATGTGCCGGCACATTTTGACAGGATTTCCCAAGGCGCGCGAAACGCGGCGGAGCGACAGCGGAGCCGCAGTGAGGCGGACACGGGGCGGTGCTTGTGCCCGAGCTTCTGCGACCCGCAGGGTCGCGCAGTCCGACGCCCCGGCAGGCGGAGGGCTGCAACTCGACGAAGCTCGTTGCGCCTCCGCTGGCGCCGAACTGCGGCGCGCCGAGGACGAATGGGACGAACTTGGGGCTGTAAGTTAGATTGAACTCTTGCGACCCGCAGGGTCGCCGGGCTTGCGCGCTGGGCCTTCGGCCACCCGGGGAGCGCGCCGCCCGAACACGACAGACGGCTGGGCCA
>NZ_CAJTMN010000052.1 GCF_910577125.1 uncultured Rikenella sp. | reverse complement strand
TGCGCTCGGGCCGCGCGGGCCCCACGTCCCGTGGACGGGAAATGCTCCGCATTTCTGCGGCAGCCTCTACCTAACAGGATGGAACAGCCCTCAGGCCCCCACGTCCCATGGACGGGCGAAACCGCGTTTCGCTAAGGCAGCCTCACCCGCCCGATTACCGCCCAACAACGAACACTTAACAAACAACTAAATACCAACCGAAAAACTCGTATGAAAAAAATCCTCCTGAGCGCCGCTCTCGGACTGCTCGCCACCGGCGCCTTCGCCGACGAGGCTCTGAAAGTCACCTATGCCACACCCGGACGCGGCAACCGCGCTTCGGCCATGCGCGTCGTACTGACCGTCGACGGCAACCAGTGCCGCACCGGCTACGAACTCGACACCGCCCTGTTGCTGCAACAGAACCCCGAATGGGCCGAACGCATCAAAGCCGATAAAAACAAAGGCGAACGACGTCGCGGAGTCACCGAGACCCAATACATCGACTACGGAACCGGCAAATACTACGGCGTCGCCGAGATGCCCGACGGCGAGATGATCGCCACCGAACAGTCCTTCGTGCTCGACTCCACCCTCACGATCGAACCCAGCGATACGGTCATCTGCGGCTACCCCTGTAAAGTCGCCACGGTCATCATCCGCTCCAACACCGTCAAATACTGGTTCACCGACCAGGCCGGCGTGCGGGGAACGGCACAGCCGGCGGCACATCTGCCCAACGGGCTGGTTCTGATGACCTCGCGGAACGGACACATCGGACTCCGCGCCCAGTCCATCGAGAAGATCCCGTCGACCGGCGGCCCGATCATCCCGGCATTCGACACCTTAGTGGACGCCTCGATGTACCGCTACCGCATCAACAACGCCGACGTGATCACCATCCCCGTCTTCCGCGACGAATACATCGGCATCGCACAGTCGAACGCGCCGAAGAGCGTCGATTCGCTCCTCGCCGACGTCGTCTACCGCGTCAGCGGCGGGACGATCATCCTGAAAAAGGTCAAACTGCCCGAGTCGGCCAAAGGACGCGACATCTTCGTGCAGGTGGTTCAAAAGGCGGACAAGGATGCCTATGACCGCACCGGATCGGCCTTCGTCATTCCGGTCGGCAAAGAACAGTCGTTCCTCGATGCGCTGGTGAAAGGGATCGACAACCTCCCCGCCTTCGTCTCGAACAGCGGGAAATCCTACCCCGGGATCATCGCGACCGACACCTACGACACGCCGGTCGAAATGCTCCGCTTCTTCACCCCGTTCGGCGTGGGGGGCTACAACCGCGGGATCAGCGTGCCGGGTCAGGTGTGGGCCGACTCGGTGATCTACTATCAGGATGTCACCCACCTCGCTCCGCTGCTCGAAGGCGAGGCCTGGATCGGCGCCTACATCGGCAACTGGGCCGAAAAGGGGCACAAGCTCTCGCTGACCCTCAAATACCACCCGCAAGGCGGCAAAGAGGGGCGGCGGATCGTGGTGCCGGTCTTCAACTCGCTGAACCTGATGGAACAGGGCGGACAGGGATACCCTGATTTTCTGGGGAGCGACTCGCTGCGCGTGACGATCGACGTGCCGGAAAACATCCGCGGCGCACAGCTCGTCTACCTGACCACCGGACACGGCGGCTGGGGCGGCGGCGACGAATTCAACCAGAAGGAGAACACGGTCTGGATGGACGGCGAAAAGATCTTCACGTTCATCCCGTGGCGCGAGGACTGCTCGTCGTACCGGCGGCGGAACCCGGCTTCGGGGAACTTCAGCAACGGCCTCTCGTCGAGCGATCTGAGCCGGTCGAACTGGTGTCCGGGGACGGTAACCAATCCGGTCTACATTCCGCTGGGCGACCTGAAGAAGGGGAAACACTCGTTCACGATCGCGATTCCGCAGGGCAAGCCGGAGGGGTCGAGCTTCAGCTACTGGTGTCTGTCGGGGGCGATCGTCGGCGAGGCGGTGGAACAGCTGCCGAACAACGAGTTGCAGACGGGAGATTGCAAAGCTGCCAAAAAGGCTCGCAAAGCGAAGTCGAAGAGACGGTAACTCCATACCTATATAAATAAAGCGTGGCGCATATCCGCAAGTCGGATATGCGCCACGCTTTTATATTCACATCGCCCCGGTTCAACCCACCCGGCCGACGAAAAAGACGGTGGGTTCGCCCTGTATCGTCAGGCAAAAGAGATCGGTATTTCCTCCGAGCCGCACCCCCAGCGCCCGGGCCACCTCCTCGGCCGAAGCCGAAAAACCGCGCCGGTGGATATTGACCCGCCGGATGCTCCGCATCCGCAGCAGGCGGGCGATCTCTTTCGGCCGGTACGGATGCCGGAAGGTGATCCGGTAGACTTTGCCGGCAAAATGTTCCGGCGGCTCTGCAGTAAAAAGACAATCCCCCTCGACCCGCCATCCCCCGGGCACGTCGCCCAGATACTGTGCCGCATAAGCCGCCACGGTTCTGGACTTGTAAAATCCGACGTCGGGCACCGATAGGAAACGCTCCTCGCCGGGCGGCAGCGTGCCGGTCGAAGCGACGGAGTCCGCCGTCGCCTGTTCGCGCGCGAAGTCGAACCGCTCCACCCCGCCGTGCCGGATAGCGGTCACCCGTCGATACACCTGTGTCCGCTCGGCCTCGTCCGAAAAACCGAGCCAGACGAGCACCTCCTTGCACTCGCCATCGACGCTGACGACCTCCACGCCGGCCTCCGGGCCGAACAGGCGGTTCACTTCGTCGACGTCGAACAGCGGCGAGAGTTTCAGCACGATCCGCCGCGCCACCTGCCGCAACACGGGCAAGAGCTCCAAGACGTTCGGCGAGCTCTCCTCCAGCGAGTAGACGCGCCGCCCGTCGCCGCTCTTCCGCGACGGGTCGATATAAACGAGGTCAATCGCCTGTCCCGCATGGGCATCGGCCGTCCACTGTTCCAGAAATGCTTCAGCCGTACAATTCCGTACCTCGACATTCCCCACGCCCAACAAACCGAAGTTCCACCGGGCGATTCCGGCCCGCAACGGATCGCTTTCGACAGCGATCACCCGCTCGAAGACCCCTCCCAAGGCCCGCGCATCCACGCCCAGTCCGCAGGTCAGATCCACGGCCAGCCGCCGTTCATCGGGGAGCAAAAAAGCGCGCAGGGTTTCCGCCTTCATCTCCGCCGCCGCCTCGCCGCTGGACTGCTCGTAAGCGACCTGCGGCACGATGCACCGCGCGGCATAATAAGCGGGAAGCTTATTCCGGCACTTCTGCAGCATCCGGATCTGGTGCGTGACGGCCGGATTGCGCAGCGCAAAGGCCAGCCGCTCCGGATCGCTCTCCAGGTAGCGTTCGACGAGCTGCCGGGCTTCGTCGGTGACGAGTATGTCGAGGTCGCGCTGTTCCAACGGTGGGTGATTCCGACTATTGCCGTTCCTTGATCCACTCGCGGGCATTGACGAAGGCTTCGATCCACGGCGTGATCTCATCCTCGGAGCGCGGCGCGAGGCTCGGATAATAGCCCCAGTTCCACGGCCGCAGGGCCCGTTCCAGGTGGGGCATCATCGCCAGGTGCCGCCCGTCGGCCGAGCAGATCGCGGCGGCGTTGTAATCGCTGCCGTTCGGATTCCCCGGGTACTCCGAATAGAGGTACTTCATCGGGATGTGGTAATGCTCTTCGGCATACGGCAGGTGGAATTTCCCTTCGCCGTGCGCCACCCAAACGCCCAAAATCGAATTTTCGAGCGACCGCAGCATCACGCTCGGCGACGGCTGAATCGTAACCCCCAGGAACCTCGACTCGAACTTGTGCGAGTCGTTGTGGAGCATCTTCGGCCGTTCTTCGTCCGTCTTCGGCGCGATGAGCCCCAGTTCGACCATCAGCTGGCAGCCGTTGCAGATCCCGATCGACAAGGTGTCCGGCCGCGCGTAGAAGCGTTCCAACGCCTCCTTGGCTTTCGGATTGTAGAGGAACGCCCCGGCCCACCCCTTGGCAGACCCCAGCACGTCGGAGTTGGAGAACCCGCCGACGAAGGCGATCAGATTGACCTCCTCCAAGGTCTCGCGCCCCGAAATGAGGTCGGTCATATGCACGTCCTTGACGTCGAATCCCGCCAGGTGCATCGCCCACGCGGTCTCGCGGTCGCACTGGCACCCCTTTTCGCGGATAATCGCAGCCTTGATGCCGGTTTTCGTTTTGCGTTTCGGGTCGATGCCGTACTGCGACAATTTGCCGCTGAAATGAGCCGGAAAGTCGTAGTACAACGGCTGTTTCTTATAGTTCTCGTACCGTTCCAACGCCAGCTGCGGCGTGCTCTGGTTCCGATCCAAGAGGTACGAAGTCCGATACCACACATCCCGCATTTTGTCGATATCCAGCTGGAGCCGTTCGCAGCACCCGTGCCGCAGCGAGAACTTCCGCTCGCCGAGCACTTCGGCGATCCGCACCCCGGCCACGCCCATCTTGTCGAGCGACGCCACCACCGCCTCCGCCCGTTCCGCAGCCACCTGAAGCACCACGGCCGGTTTTTCGCTGAACAGGAGCTTCACCAAGTCGTCGTTCCGCAACGGGTTCAGGTCCACCGCCAACCCGGCGCGATTCCCCCCGAAGGCCATCTCCAGCAAGGCCGTAATCAAGCCGCCGCCCGACACGTCATGCCCCGCCAGCACATCGCCCCGCCCGATGAGCTCCTGCACGGCGTTGAACGCCCGTTTGAAATAGTCCGCATCCCTGACCGTCGGCACATCGGCCGACGAGCCGACCGCATTGATTACCTGTGCAAAAGCGCTCCCGCCCAACAGGAAATCCTCGCCGCCGGTCATATCCACATAAACCAACGAGCTCTTCCCGCAATATTCCTCATCTATCGCCGCCCGCACGCACTTCTTCACGTCCGAAACCTCGCCCGCCGAGGTAATGATCACCGTCCCGGGCGCCATCACGGCCTGACCGTCCGGATACTTCTGGGTCATCGACAAAGAGTCTTTCCCCGTCGGAATGTTAATCTTCAAAGCCAGTGCAAAGTCGCTGGCCGCCTCGACCGCCCGATAGAGCCGGGCGTCTTCCCCCTCGTTCTTGCACGGCCACATCCAGTTGGCACTCAAAGATATAGCTTCCAATCCTCCCCTGATCGGCGCGAAGACGATATTGGTCAAAGCCTCGGCGATAGCCAGCACCGACCCCTTGCCCGGATCGGCCATCGCCGCCGCCGGAGCATGCCCCAGCGCCGTCGCGATCCCCGCTTTTCCCTGATAGTCCAACGCAATGACCGCACAGTCGTTGAGCGGCAGCTGGAGCGTCCCCGCCGTCTGCTGCATCGCCACGCGCCCCGTCACCGAACGGTCCACCTTATTGGTCAGCCAGTCCTTACAAGCCACCCCTTCCAATTGCAGTACATCGGTCAGGTAATCCCCCACCCGGTCGACGTCGTACTCCGGCGCCCGGTAGGTCTCGACAACCGTATGGTCGGTCATCACCGTCCGCGGCGCCTCGCCGAACATCGCGCTGAGCTGCAGGTCGATCGGCCGCTCGCCCGTCCGGTTGTCCACGAAGGTGAACTGCATGTCCCCGGTCGTCTCCCCGATGACGTACATCGGCGACCGCTCGCGCTCGGCAATAGCCCGCAAGCGGTCGATGTGTTTCTCGTCCATCACCAGGCCCATCCGCTCCTGCGACTCGTTCCCGACGATCTCCTTGTCCGACAAGGTCGGGTCGCCGATCGGCAGCCGGTCGATGTCGATCCGTCCCCCCGTCGCCTCGACCAGTTCCGACAGGCAATTGAGGTGTCCCCCCGCCCCGTGGTCATGAATCGAGATGATCGGATTGTCCCGCTCTTCGCTCAATGCCCGGATGGCGTTATACGCCCGCCGCTGCATCTCCGGATTCGACCGCTGGATGGCATTGAGCTCGATGGCATTGGCATACTCGCCCGTCGCCACGCTCGAAACCGCGCCGCCGCCCATACCGATCCGATAATTATCCCCACCCAAAAGCACAACCTTATCCCCCGTCGTCGGATCATCTTTCAGCGAATCGACCTTCTTCCCGTAGCCGATCCCCCCGGCGAGCATGATCACCTTGTCGAATCCATAGGTCTTCCCGTTCTCCGCATGCTCAAAGGTGTAGACCGACCCGGTGATCAGCGGCTGCCCGAACTTGTTCCCGAAGTCGGAAGCGCCGTTCGAAGCCTTGATGAGGATATCCTCCGGTGTCTGGTACAACCACGGCCGGGCCGGAACGGAGCGTTCCCAGTTTCTGCCCCCGTCTAATCTGGGGTAAGCGGTCATATAGCAAGCCGTCCCGGCCATCGGGAAAGCCCCTTTCCCCCCGGCGATCCGGTCGCGGATCTCGCCGCCCGTCCCCGTCGCGGCGCCGTTGAACGGCTCGACGGTGGTCGGAAAGTTGTGGGTCTCGGCCTTGATCGAAAGCACGCTCTCGAAGTCCTCGGTCTCGAAATAGTCCGGCCCCTCATGCGAAGCCGGCGCGAACTGTTCGACCACAGCCCCCTGCAAAAACGCACAGTTGTCCTTATACGCACTCACCACCCGCCCCGGATTCGTGGTCGTGGTCTTCTTGATGAGCTTGAAAAGCGTCTCCGGTTTAGTCTCCCCGTCGATGACGAACTGTCCGTTGAAAATCTTGTGCCGGCAGTGCTCCGAATTGACCTGCGAGAAGCCGAACACCTCGCTGTCGGTCAGCGGTCGCCCGATCCGCACCGCCAAGTCCTTGAGGTACTGGATCTCGTCCGGATTTAACGCCAGGCCCTGCTCTTTGTTATACGCCTCGATGTCCTCGATGTGGACGATCGGTTCGGGCTGCTTGTCGATGGTGAAGACGTCGCCGTCGATCGTCCGATACATCCGGTAGAGCATCTTGTCGTACGGCGCGGCCTCGCTGTCGACCATCCGGAACTCCTCGATCCGCACGATTCCGTCGATGCCCATGTTCTGGGTAATCTCGACGGCGTTGGTGCTCCACGGGGTGATCATCTCGCGCCGGGGGCCGACGAAGATGCCGCTCACCGATGAAACGTCGAGCCACTCGGCGTCGCCGAAGAGCCAGCACAGTTTGTCGATCGCCGTCCGGTCGAGCGCCGCGGCGGTCTGTACCGCAAAAAGGGTGTCGTCTTTACGGAAGAGTTGTATCATGGGATGGTGTATGGTTTTCGATCTTCAAATATACGTTTTTCCGGGCGGAATCCCGCCCGTCTCGGGCTGTTTTTCAAAGCGGCGGCTACCTGACCCGCAGCCGCTGCCCGAGCCTCAGCGTGCTGTTGCGGTCGATGCCGTTGAGCTGGCAGATCCGGGCGATGGTCGTCCCGTATTTCGGCGCGATGCGGCCCAGAATATCTCCCTTTTTAACGATGTGGTACACCGGCGCGCCCGTAGCCGAAGCCGGCTTGGGCTGCGCTGCGCGGATCATCGTCGAGTCGTCGGCCTCGGCGAGCAGGGTATTGGCCAGGTCCGGTTCGTCGTCCTCTTCGAGGAGTTCGGAGGCACGCGAATAGATGCTGAAGTAGTCGCGGTTCAGGGCGAACGTCTGGTAGCGGAGCATCCCGTTCTCGAAGTCGAAGAGGAACTCCGGGTCGAAGCTCTGGTCGCAGTAGCGGGTCTCGAAATGGAGGTGGGGCCCGAAAGCGCGCCCGGTCTGTCCCACGTAGCCGATCACCTGTCCGGTTTTGACGTAGTCTCCCACCCGGACGTTGCACTTCATGAGGTGCGAGTGCCAGGTCTCCAGCCCGTTGGGATGGCGGATAATGACCAGATTCCCGTACCCGCCGGTATTGTACTTGGCATACCGGACTTTGCCGTCGAACGCGGCCAGCACCGGTTCGCCCGGTTTCATCGGGATGTCCACGCCGTGGTGGTTGCGCCTGCGCCGCGGGCCGTATTTCGAGAGGACTTTGCCCTGCACCGGGCAACAGAACTGGCCGAGGCTGTCGACCATGCGCAGATCGACCGTGGCCGGCAGCTCGCCGAGCTCGATGTTCCGATAGGAGAAGACCGAGGCGGTGTCCCAGTGTTCGCTGAAGACGGGCAGACGGTCGAGCCGCCGCAGCTCCGGCCGGTAGTATTCCCAGGTGTTATTGCTGAAGATGATGACTTTGGTCTCGGGATCGGCCGTCGGAATGGTGTCCATCGGCCGGCGCGGAAGCTCTTCGAGCCGGGGAGTCACCGGCGTCCCGGTGCGCCGCTGCGCCGAAGCCTCGCCCGGAGCGGCGCAGAGGGTCAGACCCAAAAAGAGACCGGCGACCAGCCGCGACCGGTGTGCAAAGATGCGAAAATACATAGGTATAATCATATAATAATAGGTGTATGCGGGAAACCGGTTACTGCAAGCGTCCCTCCTTCAGGAAGTCGGCCAGCCGGTCGAACGGCACTTCGGTCTGCTCGCCCGTGGCGAGGTGCTTGACGGTGGCCCGCCGCGCCGCCGCCTCGGTCTCGCCGACGAAGATGAGGTACGGAATCCCCCGCTTCTCGGCATAATCGAACTGTTTTTTGATCTTCGCCGGCTCGGGATAGAGCTCGACGGCCAGATCGGCCCGCCGCACGCCGTCCATCAGGCGCATCGCCTCGCGGGCCTCCTCGGCACCGAAGTGGACAAAGAGGGCGCGGACGCTCTCCGCCGTCTCGGCCGGGAAGAGGTCGAGCCCCAGCAACACGTCGTAAATCCGGTCGGCGCCGAAGCTGATCCCCACGCCCGAGGTGTCGGGCATGCCGAAGATGCCGGTCAGGTCGTCGTACCGCCCGCCGCCGCAGATGCTCCCCATCGGAAAGTCCAGCGCCTTGACTTCGAAAATCGCGCCGGTGTAGTAGTTGAGCCCCCGGGCCAGCGAGAGGTCGAGTTCGACGGGCAGCTCCACTCCGAGCGCCTCCACATAGTCGAGCACGGTGGTCACCTCCTCGATCCCGAGCCGGCCGGTGGCGGAACGGTCGCCGATAATGGCGGTAATAGCGGTGAGTTTCTGGCGGTTGTCGCCTGTGAGTTCGAGGATGGGGCGCAGTTTGTCGATGGCTTCGCGGTCGAGTCCTCGTTCGGCGAGCTCTTCGTTCACGGCGTCGATGCCGATCTTGTCGAGTTTGTCGATCGCGACGGTGATGTCCATCATCTTGTCGGCATGGCCGATGGTCTCGGCAATGCCGTAGAGTATCTTGCGGTTGTTGAGTTTCAGCACGACCCGGATGCCCAAAGCTCCGAACACGTCGCGCACGATCCGGATCAGCTCGACTTCGTTGAGCAGCGAGTCCGACCCGACGACGTCGACGTCGCACTGGTAGAACTCCCGGTATCTGCCTTTCTGGGGCCGGTCGGCGCGCCACACGGGCTGGATCTGGTAGCGTTTGAACGGGAAGACGATCTCGTTGCGGTGCTGCACGACGTACCGCGCGAAAGGCACGGTGAGGTCGTACCGCAGCCCCTTCTCGCAGATCCGGGTGGCAAGCGCGTTCGGGCTGTCGCTCTCGCCGGCGGCCAGCAGCTCTTCGGCTTCGACCCCCTTGAGGAAGTTGCCGGAGTTCAGGACTTTGAAGAGGAGTTTGTCGCCTTCGTCGCCGTACTTGCCGAGCAGGGTGGAGAGGTTCTCCATGCTGGGGGTTTCGAGGGGCTGGAAGCCGTAGCGCCGGAAGACGCTCCGGATGGTGTCGAAGAGGTAGTTGCGCCGCGCGGTCTCGACGGGCGAGAAGTCGCGGGTCCCTTTGGGTATGGATGGTTTCTGTATGGCCATAATCGATCTGTGTATTTCCGTTTTCCGCAGCAGGGTGCACTCGTCGGGCGTTTGACCGGCGGCGGGAATGGGCCGGGTCGGCCCATTGTCTCGGTTCTTTTTGGGTAGCACGTCTTGGGCTCCGCAGGACTCAGGCTTCGGGCACGCGCCTCCTTAGGCGAGCGGGATTTTTCTCGCTTTTTCAGTCGCCCGCGGCAATTCTCGTTGGCGGGCGGGCGACGGACTTCACGCGCAGTTCTTTGTTCGCGCGCCTGGGGAAATCCAGTCAAAACGTGCGAGCACATTTTGACGATTTCCCTCCTAAGGCGTGGCGCGCGAGCTTAGTTTGAGGGTACTGCGCTCAGGCCGCGCGGGCCCCACGTCCCGTGGACGGGCGAAACTACGTTTCGCTAAGGCAGCCTCTACCCCAAATGCTTTTCCCGCGCGCTAGCGGAAATCGTATTCAAACGCGAACACGCGTTTGAATGATTTCCTACTTCAGCGGTCGCGCGCGGGTTAAACTCTGTCCGCGCGCCTCGGACGATTCATTCTCTTTCGGCTCACCGCCGAAAGAGTTGAATCGCCTCTTTGGGCGGCGGCGCGCGATCGAGCTTCGACTGGCCTCGGGCCGGCCGGGCCCCACGTCCCGTGGACGGGAAATGCTGCGCATTTCCACTGCCAGCCTCTACCCTATTCTCTGCTCCGCGCGCTGACGGAAATCTTATTCAAACGCGAATCACGCGTTTGAATGATTTCCTTCTCCAACTGTCGCGCGCGGTCGAGCTTTGTGCCGGCTGGAACCGTACCTTTCTTGAAAGAAAGGTACCCAAAGAACTTTCAGTTAGCTACGCTACGCCTTAGGCTCCGCAAGACTCATTCTCTGTTCACGCGCCGCGCTTCAGGCCCGCCCGGGCCGCACAAAGATACGAAGAAATAACAATTTACAGACGCACCGGACATGAGTCCCGAACGGCTCTTTTTCCTAACTTTGCCGCCGGAAACGGACAAAACGGCATGATTATTGATTTGATTCTCGTCGGAAAAACGACCGGAACGTGGCTGGAAAACGGCATAGCGGAATATGTCGGCAGGCTGAAGCATTACGTACGCTTCGGCCTCGTCGTCGTGCCCGAACTCAAAAACGCCCGTAACCTCCGCGAAGAACAGATCAAAACGGCCGAAGGTGAGCTCATCCTCGCCCGAATCGCACCGGGAGACCATGTCGTCCTGCTCGACGAACGGGGCGCGATGCCCGACGGATCGGTCGGGTTCGCCGACCGCCTCCAAGCGGTCATGAACCGCGGCGTACGACGGCTCGTCTTCGTCATCGGAGGGGCCTACGGCTTCTCGGAGGCGGTCTACGACAGGGCCGACCGGCGCATCTCGCTCTCGCGGCTGACCTTCTCGCACCAGATGGTGCGGTTGATCTTCGTCGAACAGCTCTACCGCGCTTTCACCATCCTCGGCGGCGAACCCTACCACCACCGGTAGGCCGACGCCGCCTCCCCGCCGTTCCCACAGCACCCGATGCCTATGCGATTCTCTCAACACAACTTCGCCAATCCTTTCCGAGCAATGGGACTGCGGATCAGGGCCCGCACCGCGCCCTACCTGTTGCCCGCCGCCATCGCGCTCTTCGCCATAAACCTCTATTTCACCGTGTTCCGCGTGGGGCAGGACGTCGATCCCGGACTGAAGCACATCCGGACGGCCATCACCCGCATCGAACGCGAGACCGACCGCGTGGCGCGCAGCTGGCTCGAAGCCGAGGACGACAGCCTCTACATCGAACGGCTCTGGCGCAACGACCTGCCGGCCGAGTGGAACGAACGGGGCGTCTCGCTGCTCCTCTTCCGCGACACGACGATGGTCTACTGGTCGAACTTCCCGTTCCAGATCAACATGAACGACTTCTGGCTGACCCCGTCGCAATCGATCCGGAAGATCGGGCCGAGCCAGGGGCTCACCTTCGTCCGGGCCCGGGGCAACCGGTCGGCCGTGGTGACGATCAACCTCTACAACGACGAAACGGGAGTCTACAACCCCCATATCTTCCGCGAACAGCGCATCACCCTGCTGCCCACTTCCGACGGCCTCCACGCGCGACAGATCGGAGCCGCACGGATCGAGACCGACAACTGTTCGTTCTACGTCAAGGCCAAACCGCGCGAGGAGGTGCCGGGAGGAGCCTCGTTCTGCGGCTGGGCGGCGATTCTGCTGCTGTGCCTCTACCTCAAGCACCTGATCCGCAGCCGCACACGGCGGCACAACGCCCTGCGCCATGCGGCCCTCTTTTTCATCGTCCTCGCCCTGCTGCGAACCGGGCTCCACTATGCCGGCATACCGAACGCCAACGGAGCGCTGTTCGCCAAGGTGTACGGATCGAACAACGTCATCCTGGGATCGCTCGGCGACCTCTTCCTCACCTTCGGCATGGGGTTCGTCTACGTCGCGTTCCTGTTCAACATCCGGGCGAAGCTGGGGTGGGATTACCGACGCAGGAAACAGCCGATCCAGTACGCCGTCGTGGCGATCTACTGCCTGCTGACGGCCGTCGTGGTCGCCGTCTTCCACTACGCCCTGGTGCTCTCGATCTACACGCCGCGGATCAACGTCCAGATATACGACATCTTCGACCTGTCGTACAACAGCGTGATCTTCTACCTGCTGTTCGTACTGTTCGTCGGCATCCGTTTCCTGATGGTACAGGTGCGCCACGTGCTCTTCGCGTCGCGGCACCTGTGGCAGCGCACCCTCATCACCGGCGGTCTGATCATCCTGCTGCTCGCCCCGTTCGAATCGCAGATCCGCTACACGGGCTACATTCTGCTGCTGTTCTACCTGATGCTGGCGCTCACCGGCTACTCCCGGCCGAGGTACCGCTACCTCGGGCCGTTTCTGATCTCGCTGGCGATCTACAGCGCCTACTTCGCCTTCTTCGCCACGATGGAGGACACGGCGGCACAGACCAACGCCCAGCGGCTCTACGCCCGAGTCCTCGCCACCTCGCCGCACGACCGGATCATCCAGCAGGACGAAGAGGTGCCGGAGGGAGACCTGACGCCCGACATCCGGTTCCGGAACTTCACGTATATCCGGGTGACGGACGACTACATCCACTTCAAACACGGCAACGACAACGACTACCAGGCCCTGCTGAGCGCCGTGCCGACCGGACACGACACCATCCTGTACGCCAACGGCGAGGCCCACTACCTCTTCAACTACGACGCTCCGGGGGCGCGGCACGGCCTGCTGATCGTCTCGCGGCGCGACAGCACGATACTGGACGTGGCGGCGATGTACGCCTACACGTTCCTGATCCTGTTCGTCCTGTGCGGTCTGCTGCTCGAGCTGGCCGGATACACGTTCGACATCCAGCGGTTCAGCAGCCGGATGACCCTCAAGATCCGGGCCGTGGTGATCAGCGTGGTGCTCTTCGCCATGGTGGCCGTCACGACCGTCATCGTCCACCACACCATGGCCCGGCTCAAAGGCGACAACCGGCGGGTGGTGAACACGACGATCCAGCGGCTGGCGACCGACCTCGCGCGCTACCTGACAACCCATCCGCTCGACCGCGAGACGGCGGCACAGTGGCTCGCGACGGAACAGCACAAAGACGAGTTCGCCATCAGCCTGTTCACCCCGGCCGGCCGGCTGATCGCCTCGTCGGCCTACAACACGACCTACCTGGGCCGGATGCGGAGCCAGGCCTACCGGAGCCTGCACTACCTGAAGCGGCCGATGTTCGTGATGGACGTCGGAGGGGCGCAGTACACCTCGGCCTTCGTGCCGATCGTCTCGGAAGGCGCCCTGCTGTGCTACCTGAACCTCCAGTACTACGGGGCCAAAACGAACGGCGGTTTCCTGCAACACGAACTGCTGGCCGACGTGCTGAACCTGTTCCTGATCATCCTGTGCATCTCGGTGATCCTCTCGGAGTTCCTCTACCGGCTGCTGACCAAGCCGTTCAACCAGCTCCACGAAGCGATGCGGAACATCTCGAAGATGCAGAAGATCGGCGCCGCAGGCTCCAGTTCGAGCCGCCAGATCAGCGACGAGGTGGGGCTGCTCGTCGAACAGTACAACCGGATGATCGACTACCTGGAGGAGAGCTACCGCCAGCTGGCGCGCAGCGAACGCGAAGGAGCCTGGCGCGAGATGGCCCGCCAGGTGGCGCACGAGATCAAAAATCCGCTCACGCCGATGCGGCTCAAGATCCAGATGCTGCAACGAACGCTGAAACAGCAGGAGCAGCAGACGGAGCTGAACGTCAAGGTGCAGGAGACGCTCTCGCTGCTGCTGGATCAGATCGACCTGCTGACCAAGATCGCCAGCGAGTTCTCGGACTTCGCCAAGATGGGCGAGGGACACCCCGCCCAGATCGACCTTCGGGTCCTGCTGCGGAACGTGGCGAGCCTCTACTCGGATCACGACGGGATAGAGGTCCGTCTGGAGCCAGGGCCGGACACGGGGCCGGTATGGGTCACGGCGGATGCGGATCACCTGACGCGGGTCTTCGTGAACATCTGTCAGAACGCCGTCCAGGCGGTCGGCGACCGTCCGGACGGGCGGATCGGGATCGAGCTACACCTATCGGACGGTCGGGTACGCGTGCGGATCAGCGACAACGGAGCGGGTATCCCGGAGGAGATTCAGGCGAAGATTTTCGTCCCGAACTTCACGACGAAGAGCAGCGGGAGCGGTCTGGGGCTTCCCATATCGCGCAAAATCATCGAGCTGCTGGGCGGGAGCATCGGATTCGAGAGCATTCCGGGCGAGGGGACGACATTCGTGGTCGATCTGCCGATCGACGACGCGGAACAGCCTGCGGAGACATAGCGCGTCCACCTTTGCCGTCCGAGCCGGACAAACGCGCCGTGATTGCCGCCCCGGGCTACCGCGGTTCAGACGCAGGCGATCCGGTGTACATCGGCCACTATGGACTCAGTTGGTCTGCGACTACAGGCAACATCTACGCTCTGGACTTGAATTTCGGCGTGACGTACCTCGACCCCAGCAGCTCGAACGGCCGTGCCTGCGGTCTTCAGTTGCGTTGCCTCTCGGAATAAACGGTGCGTGTCGCACTCACAAATGGCCGGGTCTACCCTAACAGGCAGACTCTACCCTATTGGGCTGATACAGCCTTAGCGAAACGCAGTTTCGCCCGTCCACGGGACGTGGGGCCCGCCCGGCCCGAGGGCAGTTACGTCCGGTTCTAAGCTCGAAAGTCGCCCGCACGCCTAAAGGGCATATTCTGTTGGTTGGCACTTGGCCAACCAACGAGAATTGCCGCGGGC
>NZ_CAJTMN010000051.1 GCF_910577125.1 uncultured Rikenella sp. | reverse complement strand
TTGAGAATGAATAGCGCGATTCCGCGAGGAATCGCCGGGCTTGCGCGCTGGGCCTGCGGCCCACCCCCGGAGCGCGCAGCCCGAAACGGCAAAGGATTAGGCTGAGTTCTTGCGGCCCTAAGGGCCGCCGGCCTTGTCGCCCAGGCGCAAAGCGCCTCGGGAGATGGCCGACAGGCCGAATAGATCGGAGAATTGAGCGGCACCTGCTGTGCGGGCCGGCGCCCGGGAGGTGCCGCAATTTTCGACGCGCGAGCGGCGTGTTGCGGGCCTCCCGAGGGGGAGGCGTCCGACCCGCGCGCCCCTGCGGGGCGCAGGGTTTCGGCCTTGGTTCTGTCCGCGCGCCTTGGGAAATCCTGTCAAAACGCACAGGTGCATTTTGAACGATTTCCCTATTAAGGCGTGGCGCGCGGGTTTGTTTGAGGGTACTGCGCTCGGGCCGGGCAGGCCCCCGCTTAAATAAGCCAGTGATAACCCTAGTAAAAGCCCCTGTGGGGCCCCGCGGTGGGCAATTGGCCGTGTCGGGCAAAATTGGGGTACGGGCTGCCGATTAAGGCCGAGGCTGCCAGTAAAACACCCTGTGGGTGCGAGAGGCAACACAACGGGAAACCATGAACCCCGTAGTTTCCGTAATTTTGCAACATGGAAATCAGAAAATATAAAACCACTGATTTAGAACAAATCGCGCAATTGTTTTACGAAACAGTCCACACTGTAAATATAAAAAATTACACAGAGCAACAAGTGAATGTGTGGGCAACAGGCAATATCGATTTTCAGCAATGGGACGCTTCATTTCTTCAACATCTTACTTTTGTTGCAATAGAAAAAGACAGAATTATCGGTTTTGGGGATATTGATAAAACAGGATATCTGGACAGGCTGTTTGTGCATAAAGATTTTCAAGGCCGTAGCGTTGCAACAGCAATCTGCAATCGCTTGGAAAGCGGAGTCGAGACGAAATGTATCACAGTTCATGCCTCCATAACAGCCAAACCTTTTTTTGAGAAGAGGGGATATCGCACAATTAAACCTCAAAAAATTGAACGGCAAGGAGTTTTTTTAACCAATTACATAATGATAAAAATTATAAATCCTGGTTATATTAATTGTAGGTGACCCCATACTGGAAAAACATGATTGGCTGAAAGGTTATTGAAAAAACATAAATATCTCTATCTGTCGATCGGCCATTTGAGAATGGAATTTATCAAAAGCGAAAGACCAATTGTACCCGTGACTGCCGATTTCGCGCGCCTTTGGGAAATCCAGTCAAAATGTGCCGACACATTTTGACGATTTCCCTTTTAGGGCGTGGCGCGCGGTCGAGCTTGGTGCTGTTCTTTGTCCGCGCGCTGGCGGAAATCTTGTTCAAAGCGCAAGTCGCTTTGAACGATTTCCTTTTCCAGCAGTCGCGCGCGGTTGGTTTGAGGGTACTGCGCTCGGGCCGCGCGGGCCCCACGTCCCGTGGACGGGCGAAACTACGTTTCGCTGCGGCTGTGTCAGCCCAATCTGTGGGTGGGTAGAGGTTGCCTGTTAGGGTAGACCCGGCCAATTGTGAGTGCGACACGCGCCGTTTATTCCGAGAGGCAACGCAACTGAAAACCGTGAGCGCGGTAGCTCGAGTAGCCGGGGGTGAGGCCCTGCGTGTAGAAGTGCAAGAACACGCCGTTAGTCTCGCTGACAGCGGACGACCAGTTGAACCCGTAGTAACCGGACTTCCCTTGGCATACCCCCATAGCCCGGCCGACCGTATTCGCGGTAGCCCGGGGCGGGAAGACCACAATCATTCACCCCGCACAAAAATCCAAGACCGGCAGGCAAAACACACCTGCACGGAAAACATCACCTATAAATACGACGAAACCGCCCGACGGCCGATCGCCGAACTTCATCCACCCTCTGAGCTCCGAAAGAATCCCCCTACTCCGCCACCCGTATCAACGAGTAATTCAGCTTCGAAGCCGGTTTCGACAGATCCGTCCCCAACAGCATCACACTGTCCTCCAGATAGAGAAAATTCAGCGTATCCGCCCAAGGGCTCGACTCGACCAGACGATAGTAAACCGCCGCCGAATCCGCCGGAATCCCCCGCTCCGTACTCCACGTACCCAACGACAAATAGGTCCGATCCTCACCGTCCACCGCCTCCAGATAGGTCATCGACAACGCATACTCACCCGACGTCGAATCCTCCGGCTGCTTCAGCGTCAGATCCATCGTGATTCCCGGGCCGTCCGCCGCAGGAATCGTCCCCACATACCGCCGCGACAGCGTATCTTCCGCATCCGCCGCGACCTTCGCCTGAGAACCGACACCCCCGCAGCTCCACATGCCGAGCGCCAGCGCCCAGCACGCACCCCATACAATCGTTCTTTTCATAAGCTGCACTTTTTAACATCGAACAACCCGGAATAATGCAAAAATCAGGCCAAACAACCCCTCCGAAAAGAAAAATCGCACCCCACGAACAAACAATCGGGACTACCGGGAGGATTTCCTATCTTTGTACCCCAGTCTTTACGGACAACACCATGGAAATCACCATCCTCGGCATAGAATCCTCGTGCGACGACACCTCGGCCGCCGTGATCCGCGACGGCCGGCTGCTGTCGAACGTCATCGCCTCGCAGGCCGTACACGCACAGTACGGCGGCGTGATTCCCGAACTCGCCTCGCGGGCCCACGGACAGAATATCGTCCCGGTGGTCGACGCGGCGCTGAAAGAGGCCGGCGTCACGCCGTCCGAAATCGACGGAATCGCCGTCACCCGCGGGCCGGGACTCCTCGGGTCGCTGCTCGTGGGAGTCTCGTTCGCCAAAGGATTCTCGCTGGCGCAGGACACCCCGCTCATGGAGGTCAACCACCTCCAGGGGCATGTGCTGGCCCACTTCGTCACCCGGCCGGGCGAGGAAGAGGCACCGAAACCGAAATTCCCGTTCCTCTGCCTGCTCGTGTCGGGCGGGAACTCGCAGATCGTCCTCGTGCGCGACTACCTCGACATGGAGATCATCGGCACGACCATCGACGACGCGGCGGGCGAAGCGTTCGACAAGTGTGCGAAGGTAATGGGACTGCCCTATCCGGGAGGGCCGCTGATCGACCGTCTGGCACGGAGCGAGGGGGCCGATCCGCACGCCTTCAAGTTCGCCAAACCGTCGGTGCCGGGATTCGACTACAGCTTCAGCGGCCTGAAGACCTCGTTCCTCTACTTCCTGCGCGACCGGGTGGCCGACGACCCGGAGTTCATCGAACGCCACAAAGCCGACCTGTGCGCCTCGCTACAGGCGACGATCGTCGACATCCTGATGAACAAACTCGTCCGGGCGGCCAAACAGTACGACATCACGGAGATCGCCGTGGCGGGAGGCGTTTCGGCCAACTCGGGCCTCCGCGAGGCGATCGAGGCGGCGGGAGAACGGTACGGATGGACGACCTACATTCCTCCGATCTCGCTGACGACGGACAACGCGGCGATGATCGCCATCACGGGTTACTACAAATACCTCCGCGAAGAGTTCGCCGACCTGAGCCTGGCGCCGGCGGCACGGGCGGCTGAGATGTAACGTCTTTTTTCGAAACCGGGCGGAAGTCCGATTCACTCTCTCTCCTTGAAATTTTCATGAACGAACAACGAGGCGCATTCACCAGCAATTTCGGTTCCATGATGGCCGTCGTGGGGTCGGCGGTCGGACTGGGCAACATTTGGCGCTTTCCCTACCTGACGGGAGCGAACGGCGGAGCGGCTTTCCTGCTGCTCTACCTGTTCCTGATTCTGGCGGTCGGACTGCCGCTGATCCTGAGCGAGTTCATCCTCGGGCGGGCATCGAGGCGGGGAGCGGTCGGAGCGTTCCGCTACCTGGCGCCGAAGACGAAATGGTATTTGGTGGGGTACATGGGGGTGGCGGCCGGATTCTGTATCCTGGGATTCTACAGCGTGATTGCGGGATGGAGCCTGCGTTTTCTGTTCGACGCGGTCATCAATGCCAACGCGGGGCAGAGTTACGAGGAGATCGCCGCAGGATTCCGGGCATTCCGGAACAGCGGCTGGCAGCCGATCCTGCTCTCGACGGCCTTTCTGGCGCTGACGGCAGTGGTCATCCTCCGGGGGGTGGAAAAGGGGGTCGAACGGTGGAACAAAATCCTGATGCCGCTACTGGTGGGGATTCTGCTGGTACTGTGCGTCAACTCGTTCACGCTGGACGGGTTTCGTGAGGGGATGGCGTTCCTGTTCCGGCCTGATTTCTCGAAAATCACGGCCAACACGGTGCTGGATGCGATGGGGCAGGTCTTCTTTACGCTCAGCCTGGGGATGGGGGTGATGATCACGTACAGCTCTTACGTCGCGAAATCCGAAAACATGCTCCGGTCGAAAGGGATCGTCACGCTGATCGACACGTCGATCGCCATCATCTCGGGGATCGCGATCTTTCCGGCGGTCTTCACGTTCGGCATCAGTCCGACGCAGGGGCCGGATCTGATCTTCCTGACGCTGCCCAACATCTTCGCGAAGATGACGGGAGGACAGTATGTGGGGATTCTGTTTTTCCTGCTGATCTGCATTGCGGCGCTGACGTCGATGGTCTCGATTTTCGAGATGATGACGAATTACCTGATGGAGGAGCTGGGAATGGGACGTCGGAAGGCGGTCGCCTGGCTGTTCGGGACGCTGACTTTCGTTTCGTCGCTCTGCGCGCTGTCGCAGGTGGACGGTTCGCGGCTGATGATCGGGAAATACAATGTGTTCGACTTTCTGGACATGCTCTCGTCGAACTACCTGATGACGATCGGCGGTCTGCTGATCGTGATTTTCGCCGGGTGGCGGCTCTCGCCGAAGCGGCTGCGCAAGACTTTCACGTCGGACGGACGGTACAACAACCGGATTTATCCGCTGTTCCGTTTCGTGATCCGGTTCATCTCGCCGATCGCAGTGGCGATCATCTTTCTGAGCAAGCTAAAGGTAATCGGAGGATAATTTCAGCGGGGAAGCGCCTGCGGAAAAAGCACAGGACCTGGTCTGACTTTACGCGTGACGCGGATGTGCCTTTGAACGGGACTTTCCCGTACTACTCGGACGGGAAAGAGAGTGAAAAGTACGGTGCAGGAGATTACAAGGCGACCAACGGTCGGTTGTACAAGGTAACCACCTCGGGAACGGGAACCCCGCTCGCCTGGTACCCCGCCCCGGGCTGCCGCGGCTACGGCGAGGGCGCGTTGTGGAGCGTCGGCAACTTCGGGTACAGCTGGTCGTCTGCCGTCAGCAGCACCAGCGGCGTGTTCTTGGACTTCGGCACGCAGTACCTCCTTCCCAGCAACGTGAGCAGCCGCGGCCGCGGTCTTCAGTTGCGTTGCCTCTCGGAATAAACGGAAGCCTCGACTGATTGGGGAACTTCGAACCCGGGCTTAGAACTGAAGTACTTCAAAGATTTTGCGCCCCGTCAGGGGCGCGCGGGCCGGTAATCCCGGCCAACTTTTCGTTTACAAAGCGGGTTGAAGCCTGCGGGGCCCAAAAGCAACGTCAGTTGCGGGCCTCCGCTGCGGGAGGCTTCGGCCCGCGCGGTTCTGTGAACCGCAAGAGTTTGGCCAAGCCGTCTGCCGGATTCGTCCTCGGCGCGGTGCCGCTCGGCACTCGAAAACTGGCCGGGTCTACCCTAAACCGAGGCCAGCAGTTCCTCAGAACCGCGCTACTCGCTCTCAGCCCAAATCCCCGCCTCCAGCTCAGACCGGCACCCGAAGAATAGCATCGGCCCCAAGCACTGCCCCGTGTCCGCCTCACTGCGGCTCCGCTGGCGCTCCGCCGCGTTTCGCGCGCCTTTGGGAAATCTTGTCAAAACGCACAGGTGCATTTTGACGATTTCCCTTTTAAGGCGTGGCGCGCGGTTTTCAGTCGCCCGCGGCAATTCTTGCCGGATTGGCTCTCCGCCAATCGGCAGAATATGTCCTCTTTAGCAGGCGGGCGGTGCGTGCCGTACTCCCAATTGCCAGCCTCTACCCTAACAGGATAGAACTGGCCTCGGGCCGGCCGGGCCCCACGTCCCGTGGACGGGCGATGCTTACGCATCGCTGCGGCAGCCTATACCCTCATTCCTGTCCGCGCGCCTCAGGCGCAAGACTCTGGGCTACACAGCGCTGCGACAGTCTCGGCCCAACCCGCCGCCTCACAGATACCCCTTCAAGATACGCGTCAGCTGCGGAGTCTCGATCAGAAAACCGTCGTGGCCGAAATCCGAATGGAGCGTATAGTAATCCGCGCCTATCAACCCCGCCATCTCGCGCACCTCCGGCTCCGTGAACATGATATCCGTATCGACCGACATCACGACCGTTCGGGCCTTGATGCGCCGCAAAGCCTCCGCCACACCTCCCCGGCCGCGCCCCACGTCGTGCGAGTCGAGCGACTGCAACAGCCGGTAATAACAGTGCGCATTGAACCGCCGGCGCAGCTTCTCGCCCTGATAACGCTGGTAGCTCGACGCCCGGAAATCGCCCAGTTTCCCCTCCTCCGGCTCGGACTGCGTGCGGTTGAAAGCCGTCGAATTGCGGTAGATCAGCATCGACATCGCCCGGGCCGCCACAAGTCCAGCCGCCCCGCCGTCGATCCGCCGTTCGAAAAACGTCGGGTCGGCCTCGATCGCCAGCCGCTGCGCCTCGCTGTCCGCCACGATCCACGGCGTCGTCCGCGGCAACGTCACCGTCAGCGCCAGCGTATCGAACAACCCCGGCTCGGCGATCGCCCACTCCATCGCCTGACACCCCCCCGTCGAACCGCCGACCAGCATCCTGACGCGCCGAATCCCCAGCGCCTTCCGAAGCTCCCCGTAGGCCCGCACCATATCCCGCACCGTAATCTGCGGAAAATCGAGATACCACGGCTCGCCGGTCGCCGGATTCACCGTGACCGGAGAAGTCGAACCGTACGGAGAACCCAACTTATTGGCACAGACGATAAAATAGCGCGTCGGATCGAACAGCCCCCCTTCGGCCACCGTCCCCGGCCACCACTCCGCCACGTCCGAGTTGGCCGTCAGCGCGTGGCACACCCAGATGACGTTATCGGCAGCGGCGTTCAGCGTGCCATACGTGTGATAAGCGAGCGTCACGGAGGGCAGCTCGCCGCCCGCTTCGAGCGGGAAAGGACGGTCGATCGTGAAAAACTGCGGCGCGCGGCCGGCATATTCGGCATAGTGCATCGTTCGGTCGGTGCTCCGGGATTTGCCCGGAGGAGCCCAAAGATAGGGAATTTTCAGTATCTTTGGGGCTTTCTAAAGCGAATATCATGGCACTTCAATGCGGCATCGTGGGTCTGCCGAACGTCGGCAAATCGACCCTTTTCAACTGTCTGTCGAACGCCAAGGCACAGGCGGCGAACTTCCCGTTCTGCACCATCGAACCCAACGTAGGGGTGATCACCGTGCCGGACGACCGGCTGACGAAACTGGTGGAGATCGACAACCCGAAACGCGTCGTGCCGACCACCATCGAGATCGTGGACATCGCCGGGCTGGTCAAGGGAGCATCGAAGGGCGAGGGACTGGGGAACAAGTTCCTCGCCAATATCCGCGAGACGGACGCCATCATCCACGTCCTGCGGTGTTTCGAGAACGGAAACATCACCCACGTGGACGGTTCGGTCGACCCGGTGCGCGACAAGGAGATCATCGACACAGAACTGCAGCTGAAAGACCTCGAAACGGTCGAAAACCGGCTCGGCAAGGTGCAGAAACAGGCCCAGAGCGGCGGTGACAAGACGGCCAAACGGTTGTACGAAATTCTGGTCCGGTACAAGGAGGCGCTGGAACAGGGGCTTTCGGCGCGGACGGTGGTGCTGGAAAACAAGGAGGACGAAAAGTTAGCGGCGGATCTGTGTCTGCTGACCAATAAACCGGTACTCTACCTCTGCAACGTGGACGAGGCTTCGGCGGCGACCGGGAACGACCATACGCGCGCCGTGGCGGAGGCCATTAAGGACGAAGGGGCGCAGATGCTGATCGTGGCGGCGGCGACGGAGGCGGACATCGCGGAGCTGGAGAGCTACGAGGAGCGGCAGCTGTTCCTCGCAGACCTGGGGCTCGAAGAGTCGGGGGTTTCGCGCCTGATCCGGGCGGCGTATGCGCTGCTGAACCTCGAAACCTACTTCACCACGGGGCCGGACGAGACGCGGGCGTGGACGTATGCCCGGGGTACGAAGGCGCCGCAGGCGGCGGGGATCATCCACACCGACTTCGAACGGGGCTTTATCCGGGCCGAAGTGATCAAATACGACGACTATGTGGCGTTAGGCTCCGAAAAGGCGTGCCGCGAGGCGGGCAAGATCGGGATCGAGGGCAAGGAGTATGTGGTGCAGGACGGCGACATCATGCACTTCCTGTTCAACGTCTGAGACGGGACGAATCGCGTCGGCGGCGGTTCGAAACATTTAGGCAGGCCTCGCGGCCTGCCTTTTTTCATTCCGTCTCCGGCCGCCGTCAGACAACCCGGTCGATCTCGGGATCGCCGGCGAAGAAACGCATCACGTTCCGGGCGGCATGGGCGCTCATCTGCTCGCGGGTCTCGACGGTATTGGTGCCGGTATGAGGCGTGAGCACCACGTTGTCCAGCGTCAGCAGGTCGGGCAGCACGCGGGGTTCGTTCTCGAAAACGTCCAGCGCGGCTCCGGCGATCTGGCCGCTGCGCAAGGCTTCGGCCAGGGCCGCGTTATCCACCACGGCGCCACGGGCGGTATTCACCAGCAGGGCGGTGGGTTTCATCCTCCGGAACTGCTCCGGGCCGAACAGGTGGCGCGACTCGTCGGTCAACGGGGTGTGCACCGACACGATGTCCGACTCGCGCAACAGGGTGTCGAAGTCGGCGTATTCGACCTCCAGCGCCCGCTCTTCCGGTTCAGGCAGCCGCCGGCGGTTGTAGTAGAGCACCCGCATCCGCGAAGCGGCGGCATAGCGTCGCAGAGCTTTCCCGATTCGCCCCATCCCCACGATGCCGAGCGTCTTGCCGTAGAGCGAGGTGCCGAGGTTGTCCATAATGCCCCACTTGGCGCGTCCTTCGCGCAGGTCGCGGTCGCATTCGGGGATCCGGTGGGCCACGGCAAGCATCAGGGCATAGGCGTGTTCGGCGGTGGGCTCGAGCACGGGCGTGGGGTTGTTGGTCACGACGATACCGCGCCGTTCGGCGGCGGCGAGGTCGATGTTGTCGTATCCGACGCCGTAGCTGGCGATGATTTTCAACCGGGGTGCACGGGCCATCATCTCATCGGTAACTCGCAGTGCGGTGGAGGAGATCATGCCGTCGATCCGGGGCAGATAACGTTCGAACTCCTCTTTCGGGAACCGTTCGTCGCGCGGAATGAGCACTTCGAACTGCGCCTCCAGCTCGGCGAAGTGTTCGCGCGGCAGGCGGTGGGTAATCAGTATGGTCTTTTTCATGTTTCGGAAAGGTTTGGTATCTCTTCAGCCCGCCCCGGGCTGCCGCTATCGAGATACGGGTGCACTGTTTGATGTCGGCAAGGGCGGTTACAACTGGTCTTCGACGGTCAGCAGTACCAATAGCATGTACTTGGATTTCGGAATGGCATGGTTCAGCCCCGGCGGCACGCACAATCGCGTCCTCGGTTTTCAGTTGCGTTGCCTCTCGGAATAAACGGGGGCAAAGGCGGCCAATTGCCCACCGCGGGCACGCAGGGCCCGGCCGGCCCGAGGCCAGTCGAAGCTTGACCGCGCGCCGACGCCTTAAGAGGGAAATCTTGTCAAAATGCACTCGTGCATTTTGACAAGATTTCCCAAAGGCGCGCGGACACAACCCCAAAGCCCAAACCCTGCGACCCGCAAGGGGCGCGCGGGCCGAGAGCCTCCCCCAGCGGGAGGCCCGCAACTCGCTACGCTCGTTTGGGCACCCGCAGGCTTCGGCCCGCTACAACTCTGCCACTTTAAATGCTTTTCCCGCGCGCTGACGGAAATCTTATCCAAACGCGAAACACGCGTTTGAATAATTTCCTACTTCAGCAGTCGAGCGCGGAGCGAGCATTGTTCGCACTTTTCCCGCGCGCCTTGCGCGATTCATTCTATTTCGGCTCACTGCCGAAATAGCTGAATCGCTTCTTTAGGCGTGGCGCGCGGTTGGTTTGAGGGTACTGCGCTCGGGCCGCGCGGGCCCCACGTCCCGTGGACGGGAAATGCTTCGCATTTCCACTTTTTTGCTCAGCCCAACTCTTCGCCTCGTTCTCTGTTTGCGCGCCTTAGGCTCCGCAGGACTCAAACCGTGGACACCCCGAAACTCAGACAAACTTCGCACAAAAAATCACCGACAGACTCCTGCAAAAACGTTCGTGTCAGGTCTCCTATGCGGAGACCTGACACGCCCGACTATCCCGATGAATGACACACGGCTATCCGTATGTTATTTCACCTCTTCGAATTCCACGTCATGCGGCCCGTCATCTTCCGGCTGCGCCTGCGAGGCCGAACCGGTCGAACCCGAAGCTCCCGCACCGCCGGTCGAAGAAGCGCCGCCTGCGGCGTTCCCCGCATTGTAGATATCCTGAGATGCTGCCTGCCATGCGGCGTTCAGCCCTTCGGAATACTTGTCGATATCAGCCAGATTCTGAGACTTGTGCGCCTCTTTCAGGCCGTTCAACGCCGTTTCGATCGCCGACTTCTTGTCTGCCGGAATCTTGTCGCCGTACTCTTTGAGCTGCTTTTCGGTGCTGAAAATCAGCGAGTCGGCACCGTTGATCTTATCGACCCGTTCGCGTTCCTCCTTATCCTTAGCCTCGTTGGCTTTGGCTTCGGCACGCATCCGTTCGATTTCGGCTTCGCTCAGCCCCGACGAGGCTTCGATCCGGATGCTCTGCTCCTTGCCCGTCCCCTTGTCCTTGGCCGAGACGTTCAGAATCCCGTTGGCGTCGATGTCGAAAGTCACCTCGATCTGCGGCACACCGCGCGGCGCTGCCGGAATCCCGTCCAGATGGAACCGACCGATGGTCTTGTTGTCGCGCGCCATCTGACGTTCGCCCTGCAAGACGTGGATTTCGACCGACGGCTGGTTGTCCGTCGCCGTACTGAAGACCTCCGACTTGCGGTTCGGAATCGTGGTGTTGGCGTCGATCAGTTTGGTCATCACGCCGCCCATCGTTTCGATCCCGAGCGACAGCGGGGTCACGTCGAGCAGCAGGACATCCTTCACCTCGCCGGTCAGGACACCCCCCTGGATAGCCGCCCCGATAGCGACCACTTCGTCCGGGTTGACGCTCTTCGACGGCTCTTTGCCGAAGAAGTCCTTAACGACCTGCTGGATGGCCGGGATACGGGTCGAACCGCCGACCAAAATCACGTCGTCGATCTGCGAAGCCGTCAGACCGGCATCTTCCAGCGCCTTGCGGCACGGTTCGATCGTAGCGTGGATCAGCTTATCCGCCAACTGTTCGAATTTCGCCCGCGACAGCTTGGTCACCAAGTGCTGCGGCACGCCGTCGATCGGCATGATGTACGGCAGGTTGATTTCCGTTTCGGTAGCGCTCGACAGTTCGATCTTGGCCTTTTCGGCAGCCTCTTTCAGCCGCTGCAAAGCCATCGGGTCTTTCCGCAGGTCGACATGGTGCTGGGCTTCGAACTCGCCGGCCAGCCAGTCGATGATCACGTGGTCGAAGTCGTCCCCCCCGAGGTGCGTATCCCCGTTGGTGGATTTCACTTCGAAGACGCCGTCGCCCAGTTCGAGGATCGAGATATCGAACGTCCCCCCACCGAGGTCATACACGGCGATCTTCATGTCCTTGTCGGACTTTTCGAGCCCGTAGGCCAGCGCGGCGGCGGTCGGTTCGTTGATGATCCGCGCCACCTTCAAGCCTGCGATTTCGCCGGCCTCCTTGGTGGCCTGTCGCTGCGAGTCGTTGAAGTAAGCCGGCACGGTGATCACCGCTTCGGTCACTTCCTGCCCCAGATAATCTTCGGCGGTTTTCTTCATTTTCTGAAGCACCATGGCCGAGATTTCCTGCGGGCTGTAGAGCCGTCCGTCGATGTCGATCCGCGGCACGCCGTGTTCGTCTTTCACGACATAAGGCACACGACCGAGTTCGTTTTTGACCTGGTCGTAGGTCTCGCCCATGAAACGTTTGATGGAGAAGATCGTCCGTTTCGGGTTGGTGATCGCCTGCCGCTTGGCCGGGTCTCCGACCTTGCGTTCTCCGTTTTCGGTGAATGCCACGACCGAAGGGGTGGTGCGATGCCCCTCGCTGTTAGGAATGACGACGGGTTCGTTGCCTTCCATAACGGCAACGCATGAATTGGTGGTCCCGAGGTCGATACCGATAATTTTTCCCATGACAGTATGTATTTTATTTGTTTATTTCGTGTTCAATCGGACTCTTTCCCTACAAGTGTCGTGCCAAACCGAATTTATGCCAAAATGTCAGCCGCGTTTGTCACGTCGCCCGGCCGCATGATTTTCCATGAATTTTCCCTATTTTTGTTACCAAATCTCGTTCCATTCTATGGAGTACAAGCATCTTTTTTTCGACCTGGACGACACGTTCTGGGATGTGCGCACCAATCAGGAGACGGCTCAGCGCGAACTGTTCGCGGCGTTCGGACTGGGCGACCGGTATCCGGATTTCGACTCGTATTACGAGACGTTCCGGGAGATCAACCAGCGGCTGTGGACGGAATACAGGGACGGAATCGTGGATCGGGAGACGCTGCGCAACCAGCGGTTCGTACGGCTGTTGGAGTCGGCGGGCATCCATGACGAGCGGATGGCGATGGACATGAGCAACGAGTACCTGCGGATTTCGCCGACGTGCAACACGCTGATGCCGCACTCGCTGGAGGTGCTGGAGTACCTGAAGACGAAGGGGTATCCGATGTCGCTGATTACGAACGGGTTCAACGAGGTGCAGTTCCTGAAGGTGGAGCATGCGGGGCTGAAGCCGTTTTTCGACCGGATCACGACGTCTGAGTTTGCGGGGATCGGGAAGCCGAATCCGGGGATCTTCGAATACGCGATGCGGAAGGCAGAGGTGGGGCCGGACGAGTGCATCATGATCGGGGACGATGTCTACACGGACATTTACGGGGCTTCGACGGTGGGGATGCCGTCGGTGTTCGTCAACTTCCGGGGGATCGAACACGACCAGCAACCGCGGCACGAGATTCGGGATCTGCGGGCGCTGAAGGAGATTTTTTAGCTGCTCCGGCCCGCCTACAGGGCTCTCCGACAGAGGAAAACCGCAAAATCGGGGTGCGGGACGAAAATTTCCGCTCCGAAAATTTGGCGTTCTCGAAAGAAACCTCTACATTTGTCCCCGCATCCGCTTCAGATGCGCTTCTTTTTGCCCAGGTGGCGGAATAGGTAGACGCGCACGTTTCAGGTGCGTGTGCCGCAAGGCGTGCAGGTTCGATTCCTGTCCTGGGCACAAAAAAGGCTGTTAATCGTTTGATTAGCAGCTTTTTTTTATTTTACAGGGGACTAAAAGGGGGACTACTTTTATCGCCTCCATCTCTTCCATACCGCCCAGCCGAGGGCGACGAGGATGATCCCGCCCAGCAGCCACGGGAGGCGGCTGGGGCGGGATTTCTTTTGGGTATCGTGCTCAGCGAGCGTCTCCGTGCGGACTTCTCGGCGGGTGCTGTCTTGAAGGGTTATATCAAGCTGTTTCGTGACCGTGTCGGACGTCTGCTGGCGCGTGTCGGTCGAGCGGTTACGGTGGTGGTCGGTGATCGTGATCCGCCGGACAGGCGGCAGGCCGGTGGCCGAATCCACCGGCTGGGCCGTGTCGAACTCCAGCTCAATCCGGCGAACATCTTCTGACTCGGCGGTGGTGGATTCGGTTTCGGTATGCGAGGCGGATTCGATGGTCTCGCGGGATTCCGCGCGCAGGTCGACCTGCTCGGTGGCCGAGGTTGCGGTCTGCAACGTGTCGTGCACCCGCTTCGAGGTTGCGCAGCCGGTCAATACGAGACCGACTGACACTATAAAAAGTATTTGTTTCATTTGAGATGTAGGATTTGATTCCGATTTGCTCCGGCCCGATAAGAGATGTGGATCCACCGGTAGCCCGACTCATCGATGAGTTGATCGAAAGCGATACGGCCTTCGTCGCGGAGCTCGACGATCCGGTCAAACAGCCGCTTGTTGTCGGCAGTGGATCCCACGGTAATATCGGCGGCCTCGCCTTTGAGGTGCTGGGAGGTCGAGACGCCTCCGACTGCCGCATTCAGTTTCGGGCAGCGGTAGCCGCTGTTCACGGCGATCGGCGCGCCCCACGCCGCCCGGATCGGGTCTAAGAGCTGTTCGATGAGAGTTTGGAGTTTCTGTCGTTTTGCCGCATCCGGCGTGTTGTCAATGCCGTGCCGCCGGGCGGTATCTGAGGCGCAGAGTTCTTCAATGGTAAAGTATTTCATGGTTGTGTCGTTGTTTTTAGTTTGAGGGGGAGATTTTGAATAAGTAGAGGCTTATTCAAAAATCCCCGGCTATTTCTTTAATGATTAGTACCCCGACTGCGGTTCCCGGTCGGCGCACTTCGGCTTATTGCAAATTCTGATCTGTTCCTTGATGCGTTCAACCTCCAACCGATGTAATTTGCTCTCGAGTTCGTTGTACTTGTCGCGCCACTCCCTATTCTCTTTGTACAGTTCCTCTATCTTTTCATCCTTGTTATTAATCTTCACTTCTCTGTTTTCCGCGATTTCTCGCCACTCGTGTGCCGCGAGCGTGTTCAGGTCTGCCTCGGCCCGGGCGGCTTCGGCCTGCTTGATGCGGCGGTTTTCGCGGCGATACATCCACACCCCGCCACCCAGCAGCCCGGCAGCAGAGAGGACGCTCAACAGATTGCTAATGTTGGTCAGCCATTCGGTCATAGTTCCCTATTAATATTGTGTGTTCTTATTGCGCGGAGGCGTCTGCCACGGAGCGACGCCCGCCTGGTAGTCTTCGCGGGTAATGAGGCCGTCGATATTAAACACCTTCCCGGTTACCAGCGTAACCTCCAGCGTGAACGAGGTGTAATCGAGCGACGACTGTC
>NZ_CAJTMN010000050.1 GCF_910577125.1 uncultured Rikenella sp. | reverse complement strand
AACTTTAGAGGATGCTTACGCATCCTAAAGCTGCCGGCGGCCCAGCTCTCGGACTCTTCTTTGGGCCAGGAGTTGTAGCGCGCTTAATGCAATCACAACCTTTGGCGCGCTACAACCCCGACCCAAAAGCAATTGCAGAGATTAAGGACTGCGGAGCCTGAGGAGTAGCGTAGCTAACTAAAAGTTTTTGGTGCCGCTTTTTTCAAAAAGCGGCAGTTCCGTCCGGCTCAAAGACAAACATTATACACACAGCAATGAACGAGATTACACAACAGGTATGGGGTTTCACCCCGGCTTCGGCAGACGGCGAGGGAGGCGGAGAGCCCGTGGTGCTTTATACGATGACCAACGGCAACGGAGCGAGCGTGCAGCTCACCAATTACGGAGCCGCTATTGTGGGAGTCACCGTGCCGGATCGGGACGGGCGGATGGCCGACGTCGTGTTGGGATATGACCGGTGGCAGTCGTATGTGGCCGACGGGCCTGCCATGGGGAAGAGCGTCGGGCGGTACGCCAACCGGATCGCAAAAGGGACGTTTGCGCTGGACGGTACTACGTATAAATTGGCCGTTAACAACGGGCCGAACCACCTGCACGGCGGGCCGACCGGGTTTGCAAATCGGCTGTGGGAAGGACGAGTAGAAGGGGATCGCGTGGTGTTCGGCTATCACTCCGCAGACGGAGAGGAGGGATATCCCGGGGCTTTGTACGTCGAGGCATGTTATGACTGGGACGACGACAATCGGCTGGAGATCACCTATTATGCCAGGGTTGAAGGGAAAGCTACGATTGTGAACCTGACCAACCACGTCTATTTCAACCTCGACGGACACGACGCGGGTTCGGTGTTGGGGCACACCTTGACTTTGAAAGCATCGCGCTACCTGCCGACGGACGACACCGCGATTCCGTTGGCTGCTCCGGAGGCGCCGGCGCAGGTCGAGGGGACGCCGATGGATTTCCGGACGCCTCATGCGATCGGGGAACGCATCGGCGAGCCGTTTCAGCAGTTGGTCTGGGGGAAAGGGTATGACCACTGCTGGGTGATCGACGACAACTCTCGGCCGGCGGCGGAACTCTACTCGCCGGAGTCGGGGCGGTTCGTGGAGGTGACCACGACCCAGCCCGGGATACAGATCTACACGGGGAACTGGCTGAGCGGCTGTCCCCAGTCCAAGAATCCGAACTACTCCTATTCGGACAGAGACGGGGTGGCGATGGAGTGCCAGGCCTTTCCCGACTCGCCCAATCGGGCGGACTTTCCGAGCGTGGTTTTGCGACCGGGGGAGATTTATGAACAACATATCGTCTACCGCTTCGGCACGAAATAACTGAAACTCAAAATAAACCCAAACAAATCGTTATGACGAACAATCAACAAACTCAAATCAACTACACGGGGCCGTTCATCACGATGGTCTTCCTGTTCTTCATCGTCGGCTTCCTCACCGTCGTGAACCAGCAGTTCCAGAGCCCCTTGCAGAGCGCCCTGCTCAGCAACGTGGGCGGGATTCAGAACACCCTGGCCGTGATGGTCACCTTCGCCTGGTTCCTCTCCTACCCGCTGACCGGCGGGATCGGGGCCCGGCTCGTCAATAAGCACGGGTACAAGAACACCATGGTGCGGGCCCTGATGGTGGTGGCCGCCGGGTGCGCCATTTTCGAAGCCTCGGTATTGCTCCAGAAATATTCGGACGGAGCAGCCATCGCTTTCGGCGAATCGTCGATTCCGTACGCCTATTTCCTCTTCCTGATCGGCGCCTATGTCGTGGGAGCCGGGGTGACGATCATGCAGGTGGTGATTAATCCGTACCTGATTGCTTGTAACGTGAAAGGCACCAGCGACGTGCAGCGGCAGAACATCGGGGGTGCCTCCAACTCGATCGGGACTACCCTCGCGCCGTTCTTTGTCGGCGGGATCATCTTCGGCGGGGCGACGGTCGTTACCCTCGACAAATTGATCGTTCCGTTCGCAGCTTTCATTGTGGTGATTCTCGGTGTGGCCTTCCTGATCACGAAGCTCAAACTGCCCAACATCGCCAACACCACGGCCGAAGGCGGTGAAAAACTCGAACGCAGCATCTGGTCGTTCCGGCACCTGACCTTGGGGGTTGTGGCGATCTTTATCTACGTGGGTGTGGAAGTTTGTGTAGGGGCCAATCTGGTGATGAACGCCAAAGCGGATGCCAACTGGATCGACCTGGCGGCTACGATGGGATCGCTCTACTGGGGCGGGATGCTCGTCGGACGGCTCATCGGGTCGGCCCTGAGCAAAGTGCCGGCACGGATGCAGCTGATCGTCACCTCGATTGCGGCTGGGCTGCTCGTCATCGGCGCCATGCTGACCGACTGCCTGTGGCTGTTGGTGGCTGTCGGCCTGTTCCACTCGGTGATGTGGCCTTCGACCTTCGCACTGGCGATCAAAGGGCTGGGCAAATACACCTCGGCAGGGTCGGGGGCATTGATGATCGGCGTGCTGGGCGGCGGTGTGCTGCCGTTGCTGCAGGGGATGATCGCCGACATCACCGGTTCCTGGGCGGTTACCTGGATCATCGTCATTCTCGGTGAAGCCTACCTGCTCTACTACGCCCTGCTGGGGAGCCGGATCCGCAAACAGGATATGATCGCGGAATAACCATACGAAAGGCTGTTGTTATGGATATCACCAAAGTACGCGAGAAATTCAAGGAGCTGTACGGCACCCAGGGCGCCGTATACGCTTCGCCCGGTCGGGTCAACCTCATCGGGGAGCACACCGACTACAACGGCGGCTTCGTGCTGCCGGGGGCGGTGGACAAGGGAATGGTCGCCGAGATCATCTTCAACGGGACGGACAAGGTGCGGGCTTACGCCTTAGACCTCGGCGAGAGCGCAGAGTTCGGCTTGAGCGAAGCCGACGCGCCGGCGCAACAGTGGGCTAAGTATATCTTCGGCGTCTGCCGCGAGCTGACCAAACGCGGGGGGACTATTAAAGGATTCGACACGGTCTTCTCGGGAGATGTGCCGCTCGGCGCGGGGATGTCCAGCTCGGCGGCGCTGGAGTCGACCTATGCCTTTGCCTTGAACGACCTGCTGAACCTCGGCTTCCCGCCGATGGAGCTGGCCAAAGTCGGGCAGGCAACGGAACATAATTATGTGGGGGTGAAGTGCGGGATCATGGACCAGTTCGCCTCGATTCACGGGAAAGCGGGACACCTGATGCGGCTCGACTGCAAGACCGGCGAGTTCCAGTACGTGCCGTTCGATCCGGAGGCGCATGGGTACAAAGTCGTGCTGATCGACTCGTGCGTGAAACACGAATTGGTCGGGTCGCCGTACAATAAACGCAGAGAATCTTGCGAACGGGCGGTCAAAGCCATTCAGCAGCGACATCCGGAGGTCGAGTTCCTGCGCGATGCACAGCCGGAGTGGCTCGACGAAGTGATCGGGGTGATTTCGCAGGAGGACTATATCCGGGCGAAATACGCCATCGACGAAGTCAAACGGCTGCTGGACGCCTGCGCCGCTCTCGAAGCGGGGGATTACGAGACGGTGGGACGGAAGATGTACGGCACGCATATCGGCATGTCGGTACTGTACGAAGTCTCGTGCGAAGAGCTCGACTTCCTCAACGAAGTGGCCAAAGAGTGCGGGGTGACCGGATCGCGGATCATGGGCGGCGGCTTCGGCGGCTGTACGATCAACGTGGTGCCGGCACCGAAGTACGATGCCTTTATCGACACCGTGCGGGCGAAGTACAAAGCGAAATACGGGATCGACTGCAAGGTCTATCCGGTGGTGATTTCGGACGGCGCGCGACGGATTTCGGAGTAATCCGAATGGCGTAAAACTCCGTTTAACAACAAGAGGGGGCACCTGCGAACAGGTGCCCCCTCTTTTCATGCTTGCCGGCACACTACCGGTTGAAATACTTGTGCAGGTTGCGGAGCTCGAACGAGAAGACACCCATCGAAATACCGGCCATCAGGAACGAGACACCGACCCAGATCACCACCGCTTCGATACCGAAGAAGAGCGGTTGCGCCAGAATCACCACCGAGCAAATCAACAGCAATACCCCGACGAAAACCGTCCATCCGCCGCCCGGAACCCGCATCGACATCAGGTCGCTCCCCGAGCCGATCAGCCCGAAGCTCCGGAACATCAGCCAGAATCCGAGGAACAGAGGCAACGTGGCGGCCGAAATCGCCGGATGGCACACCAGTACGATCCCGATCAGCATTTCGATAATCCCTCCGGCCCATAACCATCCGCGTCCGATCGCCGGATTGGTGTTCGACGCGGCCAACGCGATGTTAACCGCTCCGGCCACCAGAATCAACACGGCGAAGGTGACCGACATAGCCACGTAGCTCACTCCGGGATAGGTGAAAATCACGATCCCGATGACGAAGACAGCGATCCCGAGCAGAAGCAGCAACCACCAGTTTTTCACGGCTACGCGCGAACGTTGCAAGCGATCCATAAAAAGACTTTGCATGACTGTATAATTTTTTAATGAATGTTTCTCTTCGTATCCTATTCGTTGATTCGGGAGGGAACTGTTCTTTTTGTGAACAAAAAGAACCAAAAAAACTTTAGAGGATGCTTACGCATCCTAAAGCTGCCGGCGGCCCGGTTTTCGGACTTTTCTTTGGGCCGGGGATTCTTCCGGGCGCGATAATGCGATAACTACCCCAACGCGCCCGGAGAACCCCGACCCAAGCAAACCGCAAAGACTGAGGACTGCGGAGCCTAAGGCATAGCGTAGCTATCATGAAAGTTCTTTGGGTACCTTTCTTTCAAGAAAGGTACGGTTCTATCCGGCACAAAGAACAAGATGCCAAGAAAAAGCATTCAAGAATTATGCCAATCGTTAAGATTTGTGCGGCTGACAAACCAAAAATAAGGCGTATCTTTGTGTGACCAACTATGGAACTTCAGAGCGTAAAACAGCGATTCGGCATCATCGGGAACACCGCCGCCCTGAACCGGGCCCTGGAAGTCGCCCTTCGGGTGGCCCCGACCGACCTGACCGTGCTCATCAGCGGCGAGAGCGGCGTGGGGAAAGAGTTTTTTCCGCAGATCATCCACGCCTACAGCGCGCGGAAACACGGGAACTACATCGCCGTCAACTGCGGCGCCATTCCCGAAGGGACGATCGACAGCGAACTGTTCGGACACGAAAAAGGGTCGTTCACCGGCGCCACCGACAGCCGGAAAGGCTACTTCGAAGTGGCGGACGGCGGGACCATTTTCCTGGACGAAGTCGGCGAACTGCCCCTGACCACTCAGGTACGGCTGCTGCGCGTGCTGCAGAGCGGCGAATTCATCCGCGTGGGGTCGTCCAAGGCACAGAAGACCAACGTGCGCGTCGTGGCCGCCACGAACGTCAACCTGCGGCTGGCCGTCGAAGCCGGACGCTTTCGCGAAGACCTCTACTACCGGCTCAATACCGTGCCCATCACCGTGCCCCCGCTGAGGGATCGGAAAGGAGACATCCATCTGCTGTTCCGGAAATTCGCCTCCGACATCGCCGCACAATACCACATTCCGCCCGTCACGCTGGACACCCAGGCCCGCCAGATGCTGGAAGAATACCCGTGGCCCGGGAACGTACGGCAGCTCAAGAACGTCGCCGAACAGATATCCGCCATCGAAGAGCGGCGCGAGATCGGGCCCGAGACCCTGATGCGCTACCTGCCCGACTATTCGGCCGCCGGGAGCCTGATCCCCGTGGGGCCGGCCGGGAACGGAGGCGAATTCGCCAACACCACCGAGCGGGACATCCTCTACAAACTGCTGTTCGACCTGCGCGGCGAAGTGTCGGAACTCAAAGGGATGGTGGCCGAACTCGCAGCCGCACAACACGGCAGCGGCACCACCTCCGGCTACGGAACGGCACTACCCGTCAAATACACCGCATCGCCGGCCCTGTATACACCGGCTGCACAGGAGAACCCCTATATCGAAACCGCCGCCGAAGAGGTGACCGACACTCCGGCCGCCGCCGCGACCGACAGTGCGCCGCAAACCAAAGAAGAGGCACAACGCGAGATGATCGTCCGCGCCCTGCGGAAACACCGCGGGAAACGCAAGGAAGCCGCCCGGGAGCTGTTCATCTCCGAACGCACCCTGTATCGGAGAATCAAGGAGCTGGGGATACGGGACAACGATATTTCAGAAGACTGATATGACGATTATGAGACCTTTGCGGATCCTGTTGCTCCCGCTCGTCACCGTGGCGGCCCTGTTCGCCGCGGGCGGATGCTCCGTTAAATACTCCTTTTCGGGGGCCTCGGTCAACTATGCCCTGAGCAAGACCGTCTCGGTCGCCTATTTTACCAATATGGCCGCCATGGTCGCCCCGATCCTGAGCCCGACCCTCACCGACGAGCTGACCAGCAAACTCGCCAGCCAGACCCGGCTGCAGGTGGTGCGCGAAGAGGGCGACCTCGCCTTCTCGGGCGAAATCATCGGATACAGCTCCGACCCCGTCTCGATCTCCGGGAACGAATACGCCACCCAGAACCGGCTCACGATCACCGTACGCGTCAAATTCGTCAACAAAAACGAACCCCAGTACAACTTCGAAAAGACCTTCAGCAACTACGAAGACTACGACACCAACGTCCTGCTGACCCAGGCCGAAGGGACACTCATTCCGCAAATCGTCGAAAAACTGGTGGACGACATCTTCAACGAAGCCTTGTCCAACTGGTAATCCGACCGACCCTTACACACCGAACACCCGCCATGAACGAACCCATCGGAGCCTATCTCGACGACTACACCCTGTTGGAACAACCGGGCGTATCGGCGCGGCTGGACGACCTCGTGAAGACCTACCCGTGGTTTACGCTGGGGCGGTACATGCAGCTGCGCTCCCTGCGGGGCGTCGATCCGGCCGGGTATCACCGGGCACTGCGGCGGACGGACGTACGGCTTTTCATCCACCCTTATCCCACACTGTTGCTGGCCCCTGCCACCGGCCCGGTCGCAGAACCGACACCTGCGACAGCGACGGGAGACGACGGATCGTACGACAGCCTGGTATTCGAGCCGGCCGGAATGCCGGAACAACAGCCCGTGCCGCCCATGCCGTCGGAGACGGACGCCATTATCGACGACTTCCTGAGCACCGAAGGATGGGGATCGCGGATCGTGGCGGCGCCTCCGGTGCCGGGCGTCGTGGAAGAGCCGGATGACATTTCGGCCGCCTCGGTGGCCGAAGACGGCGAGATTGCCACCGAAATATTGGCCCAAATCTATCTGGCTCAGGGACTTCCGGATCGGGCCGTCGAAATTTATTACAAATTGAGTTTGAAATATCCGGAAAAAAACGCTTACTTTGCAGACCTGATTGCGGAAATCCGGGCGGAAAACGGCGATTTCGGAGGCGGAGCCGAAGCCTACTTCTGACGCCGGGGCGCATATCCGGAACGCGAACGACGACCATACATTCACACGCATTTTACCTACACGACCATGTACGTTTTTTTCATCGTCCTGATTATCATCGCCAGCTTCCTGATCATCCTCACGGTGCTGGCTCAGAACCCCAAGAGCGGGATGGCCGCCAATTTCGGAGCCTCGAACCAGGTGATGGGGGTGCGCCAGACGGCCGACTTCCTCGAAAAACTGACCTGGGGGCTTTCCGTGGCGATCGTCGTGCTCAGCCTGGCGGCTACGATGGCCATGCCGAAGGCGGATATTTCGCGCAGCAACGATGCCTTGCAGCAGGCTATCGAGAATCAGGCTTCGCCGATTCAGAACCTCGACCTCTCTTCGGGGGCGCCGGCGGCTTTGCCGACCACGGACGGGGATGAGGCGGCACAGTAAGACTGTTAGTCCTCGATATTCCATTATCGGAATCCCGTTTCGTTCGCAGGAACGAAACGGGATTTTTGTTTTCATCCGCCCGAAAACGTTATCTTTGGGGGAAGATATGGCCAAGCAAAATTTCAGAGACACCCAGCAAGCGGCCGGCCGGATTCTGGCCGAGCTGCAGCAGGGACGATACGCCCCGCTCTACCTGCTGAGCGGCGAAGAGGGATTCTATACGGACAAGATTTCGGCTTACATCGCCGCCCACGCGCTGAGCGACAGCGAACGGGAATTCAACCAGACGGTCGTCTACGGCAAAGAGACCGACGGGCCGGCCGTCGTATCGCTCTGCCGCCGCTACCCGATGATGAGCCAGCGACAGGTCGTGATCGTCCGCGAAGCGCAGGCCATGCGCAATTTCGACGCACTGGGCGTGTACGCCCAGCAGCCACTGGCCAGTACCGTGCTGGTGATTTGCTACAAGGGGAAGAGTTTCGACAAACGGTCGGCAGTCTACAAACAACTCGCCGGCTGCCCCGGAGCGGTGGTTTTAGAGGCCTCCGCGCCGCGGGATTACGAGATGGAGGGGTGGATCCGCGACCTCTTCGCCGCGAAAGGATGCCGCATCGAGCCGAAAGCCATCCAGATGCTGGCAGACCACCTGGGGACAGAGCTGCAAAAGATCGATAACGAGGTCGAAAAGCTCTTCACCCGGCTGCCTGCGGACACGCGGGAGATTACGGCCCTCCACATCGAGCAGAATATCGGCATCAGCAAGGATTACAACAACTTCGAACTGACGCGGGCCCTGTCGGAGCGGGACATGGCACGGGCCCTGAAAATCGCCGACCACTTCGCGGCCAACCCGAAAGACAATCCGCTGCCCGCGACGCTGGCCACCCTGTTCTATCACTTCCAGCGAATCGTCACGCTCGGGATCGCCCAGTGGGAGAACCGCAAGCAGGGACGCCCGGCGATGGCCGGACTGTCGGAAGCGGAGGTCGCCAAACTGCTCAAACTGCCCGCCCCGTTTTTCGCCAAAGAGTACATCGGTGCCGCGGCCAACTACCCCAATGCGAAAGTATTTACCATCTTGGGCTGGCTGCGCGAGTTCGACATGAAATCGAAAGGGATGAACGCCGGCTCGGCCGACGACGGCGAGCTGCTCCGCGAACTGATCCTCCGCATCGCCATGCTCTGATGCCGGCCCGCTCCGGCCGCGGACGCCCCTATCCGAGCGGCACGCCGATCAGCGTCGCCGACGAACAGTCCGTAATCAGCGCCTGCACGTAATCGCCCGGCAGGAAATTCATCCGCGGCAGAATCACCACCTTATTCTGCGACGTCCGTCCGTAGACCTCGTCCGCCGACCGTTTCGAACGGCCCTCGATCAGCACCTCGACATGCCGCCCCACATCCGCCCGGTTCGAAGCCAGCGACAACTCGTTCTGCAGGTCGATGATCTCCGTCAGCCGCGCCGTCTTCACCTCCTCCGGCACATCGTCCCGCATCGTCCGCTGCGCCTTGGTGTTCGGCCGCTCCGAGTACTTGAACATATAGGCGAAAGCATAGCCCGCCTCGCGCATCAGCGACAGCGTCGCCTCGTGATCCTCCTGCGTCTCGGTGCAGAAACCGGCGATCAGGTCGGTCGAGATCGCACACTCCGGCAACACCCGCCGGATGGCCGCGATCCGATCCAGATACCACTCCCGCGTGTAGCGCCGGTTCATCAACTCCAGCATCCGCGACGACCCCGACTGGGCCGGCAGGTGGATCGCCCGGCAGATGTTCGGATACCGCGCCATCGTCTCGATCAGCTCGTCCGAGAAATCCTTCGGGTGCGAAGTCGAAAAACGCACCCGCAACAGCGGCGACACCTCGGCCACCCGCGCCAGCAAAGCCGCAAAATTCACCTCCCCGTAACGATACGAATTGACATTCTGCCCCAGGAGCGTCACCTCGCGATACCCCCGTCCGAACAGATCGCGCACCTCCGCCAAAATCGTCTCCGCATCGCGGCTCCGCTCCACCCCCCGCGTGTAGGGCACCACACAGTACGAACACATATTGTTGCACCCCCGCATGATGCTGACAAAGGCCGTCACCCCATTTTTATCCAGCCGCACCGGGCTGATCTCGGCGTACGTCTCCTCGCGCGAGAGCAGCACATTCACCGCTTTCGCCCCCCCGGCCGCCTGCCGCACCAGATCCGGCAGCGAACGATAACCGTCCGGCCCCACCACGATGTCCACCACCTTCTCCTGCTCGATGAGCCGATCCTTGAGCCGCTCGGCCATGCAGCCGATGATGCCCACCAACATCCACGGCCGCCGGCGCTTCACCTCCCGGAACTCGGCCAGCCGGCCCCAGATGCGCTGTTCGGCATTGTCGCGGATCGCACACGTGTTGACCAGCACCACATCCGCCTCGTCCAGCGAATCGGTATAAGTGAACCCCGCCTGCTGCATCACGGCCACCACCACCTCGCTGTCGCTCTGATTCATCTGACAGCCGTAGGTCTCGATATAGAATTTTCCCTCGCCCGGCCGGCCGGCGAGGCGATAATCGGAAGCGCTCATAACCTGATTTTTCGGTTCGACCCGACAAAGATACGCTTTTGTTCGCAGGCCCGCACCCTTTCTTCCCTCCCCCGCCGAAACACCGGAATCCGTTCCGCGGCGGGCGTTCCGTCCGCTTTTCGGTTCATCCGCTGAAAATCAGGCGGTTTATATTTTGCAAAAATTTTTATTTTGTTGTACCATTTCTCGGAAAAAGGTATACCTTTGCAGCGGTTTTAACATCACTAACACACATACCTGTCATGAAAAAACTTTTCCAATTCGCTTGCGTAGCCGCTCTGGCTGCCGGTTTCGCCGCTTGCGGTAACGGTGCTGCCAACAACGAAAACACCGACACCACCGCTGTCGTTGAAATGAGCGAAACGATCGTCGTAGATTCAGTAGCTGTGGACAGCGCTGCCTGCTGCGACTCGACCGCAGTTTGCGACTCGACCGCTGCAGCTGAGTAATCAGACGACTCGCATCGACGAGTCCGAAACTTCCCGCAGCCAGAAATAGCGCGGTGAAGTCACACACACAGCGTCTCTTCGGTTTCGACCGAAGAGACGCTCTTTTTTCATCCGACACACCGCCGAAACCGCATCAAGGCACATCTTTTGCACGACATCCGGGGTGTACGCCCATCAAGCTCAACCCACTTCCGAAATGAACCTTTCGAGCCACATTCCCCTCATCGGACACCTGTCCGGCACCGGCGGCGGAGCCGCAGAGACCCTGCTGCGACAGGCTTCGGCCGCAGATGCCGCCCCCTACGTCCCGGCCTCGAAATTCTGGGTCGTGCAGGACTTCAGTCAATGGCTCGCCGGGCTCGGCATCTCGGCATGGTGGTGCGACACGCTCACGTTTCTGGCCGTCTGCGCCGGGCTGGTTCTCACCGTCTGGCTGATCGACCGGGTGCTTTTCCGTCTCGGTCTCACCCTGATCCGGCGGTGGTCGAAACGCTCCCGGCATGCGATCGTCGGCATCCTGTTCGAACGCAAATTCTACCGCCGGGCCCTCTACCTGATCCCGCTCGGCGTCATTCTCTTCAGCGTCAACACCTTTTTCCGCGGTTTTACGCCCGGACTGATCGAGGCAGTGCGGATCGCGACCCGCTGCGCCCTCTTTTTCACGGCGATGCTCGTCGGTTTTTCGGTGCTCGACGCCCTCAACGACCTCTATCAGCGGCGGCCCGAGGCCCAGCTGCGTTCGATCAAAGGCTATGTCCAGGTCGGCAAGATCCTGGTCGCCTTTGTCACCGCCATCCTGATCGTCGCCGCCCTGTTGCAGGAGAGCCCCGTCCGGCTTTTCGTCGGTCTGGGAGCCGCCGCCGCCGTTCTGTCACTGATCTTCCGGGACACGCTGCTCGACTTCGTCGCCTCGATCCAGCTGGCGGCGCAGGACATGCTCCGGCCGGGCGACTGGATCGAGATGCCCGGCAAACAGGCCGACGGCATCGTGCTCGACATCAACCTCAACTCGGTGAAAGTGCAGAACTGGGACAACACCGTCACGACGATTCCGATCTATTCGATGGTCTCGGAATCCTTCATCAACTGGCGGTGCATGGAGGAGAGCGCCGGCCGGCGGTTCACCTGCCGGTTCCGGCTGGACGTCGCCTCGATCGCCCGGGCCGACGACACCCTGCTGCAACGGATGGCCGAAGACCCGCTGACGCACTCCGAAGCGGAGGCGGCCGTCAGGCTCGCCCGGTCGAGCAGTCCGCAGTACCTGACCAATCTCGCCCTGTTCCGGGCCCACATGGAGGTCTGGCTCTTCCGCCACCCGCAGCTCAACCCGCGGATGCTGACCTTCGCCCGCTACCTGACCGAAGTGACCGAGACGGGGCTCGTCTTCGAAGTCTACGCCTTCGCCCGCAACACCGAAAGCGAATACGCCTACGATGCTGTCCGGCGCTCGACAATGGAGTATGTGATGGCCTGTCTGCCGCTGTTCGGCCTGCGGATGTTCCAGCGCCCTTCGGGGCTCGACGTCGAGGAGATCGCCCGCGACGACCGGCAGCCGGGTTCGAAAACGAGTTAGAAAAGGGGCGGGCACCCGATGCGCTGTTACGGAAAAAACAGTAACTTTGTCCTCAGTGCTTACCAAATAACTCGATCACCATGTCTGAATTCAACTACCAGGAGCCGTTCCCGCTGTCGGAAGACACGACCGAATACCGTCTCCTGACCAAAGAGTATGTCCGTGTCGAAACGTGCGGCGGCCGCCGGGTGCTCCGCGTCGAGCCGGAGGGGCTGAACCTGCTGGCGCGGGAGGCGTTCCGCGACGTATCGTTCTTCCTGCGCGCTTCGCACCTCCAGCAGCTGGCCGACATCCTGAAGGATCCCGAGGCGAGCGACAACGACAAGTTCGTGGCCTACACCATGCTGCTGAACCAGACGGTGGCGGCTGCCGGCGAACTGCCGACGTGTCAGGACACCGGGACGGCCATCGTGATCGGAAAGAAGGGCGAGGATGTCTACACGGGGGCGAACGACGCGGAGTGGCTCTCGAAAGGGGTCTACGAGACCTACAGGGACTGCAACCTGCGCTACTCGCAGGTGGTGCCTTTCACGATGACCGAAGAGAAGAACAGCGCGACCAACCTGCCGGCCCAGATCGACATCTATGCCGAACAGGGGATGGCCTACAAGTTCCTCTTCCTGACCAAGGGAGGGGGCTCTGCGAACAAGACTTTCCTCTACCAGCAGACCAAGGCGCTGCTGAACGAAGCGTCGCTGACGCAATTCATCAAGGACAAAATCAAGGATCTCGGGACATCGGCCTGCCCGCCGTACCACCTGGCGGTGGTGATCGGAGGGACGTCGGCGGAGGCCAACCTCGCTACGGTGAAGAAGGCTTCGGCACACTACTACGACAACCTGCCCACCACGGGGAACGAAGGGGGACGGGCGTTCCGCGACCTCGAATGGGAGGAGAAAATCAAAAAAATCTGTCAGGAATCAGGCGTGGGGGCTCAGTTCGGCGGCAAGTATCTGGTGCACGACGTGCGGGTGATCCGGCTGCCGCGCCATGCGGCGAGCTGTCCGGTGGGAATCGGAGTGAGCTGCTCGGCCGACCGTAACATCAAGGCGAAGATTACGGAAGAGGGGATTTTCCTCGAACAGCTGGAGAAAAATCCGGCCCGCTTCCTGCCGACGGAGGCTCCGGGGCTGACGCCGGCGGTAGAGATCGACCTCGACAAGGGGATGGACGCCGTGCGGGCGGAGCTGACCAAATATCCGATCAAGACGCGCCTGAATATCAAGGGGACGCTGATTGTGGCGCGCGATATCGCGCATGCCCGGATCAAACAGATGTTGGATGAGGGCAAACCGATGCCGGAGTACTTCAAGAACCATCCGATCTACTATGCGGGGCCGGCCAAGACGCCGAACGGTATGGCTTCGGGCTCGTTCGGGCCGACGACGGCGGGACGGATGGACCCGTATGTGGACTTGTTCCAGGATCACGGCGGTTCGATGGTGATGGTGGCCAAGGGGAACCGTTCGAAGGCGGTGACGGACGCCTGCAAGAAGCACGGCGGGTTCTATCTCGGTTCGATCGGCGGGCCGGCGGCGGTGCTGGCGAAGAACAGCATCAAGTCGGTCGAAGTGGTGGACTTCCCGGAGCTGGGGATGGAGGCGGTGCGGAAGATTTATGTCGAAAACTTCCCGGCTTTCATCATCGTGGACGACAAGGGGAACGACTTCTTCGCCGAGTTCGCACACTGATTCCGGAGCCTCTTTTCATAGCATCAAGCCTTCCTCTGTCAACAGGGGAAGGCTTTTTTGTACCCAAAACAAGGATTGGGCTGCGACTGATAGTGGAAATGCGTAAGCATTTCCCGTCCACGCACCCATAGGGTGTTTTGTTTAGGGTTATCTCTGCCTTACTAAGTGGGGCCGCGCGGCCCGAGCGCAGTCGAAGCTCAACACGCGCGGAAAAAGTGGGAGTAGTAAACTGGTAAGCGATACGCAGTATCGCTCCGTCCCGCCGGGGCGCCCACCGGGCGTTTTATTGGGGTTCTTTCTGCCTTATTAGCCGGCCGCCGCCCGCGCAGGGCAGTTCCATCCGGTGCGAAGTTTTGGGCTGACCCAGCTGCAGCAAAACGAAGTTTTGCCCGTCCACGGGACGTGGGGCCCGCGCGGCCCGAGCGCAGTCGAAGCTCGACAGTCGCCCGCCCGCCAAAGAGGGCATATTCTGCCGATTGGCGGTGAGCCAATTCGGCAAGAATTGCCGCGGGCGACTGACTGAAAAAGTGCCAAAACCCGCGAGCCACGCCTTAAAAGGGAAATCATTCAAACACGCAGTCGTGTTTGAACAAGATTTCCCAAAGGCGCGCGGAAAAGTGGGGCGGCAGAGCCGCAGGGAGGCGGACACGGGGCAGTGCTTTGGGCCGAGAGCGAGTAGCGCGATTCGCAGAATCGCCGGGCTTGCGCGCTGGGCCTTCGGCCCACCCGGGGAGCGCGCAGCCCGAAACGGCAAAGGATTGAGCAGAGCTTTTGCGGCCCGTCGGGCCGCCGGCCTTGTCGCCCAAGCACGAAGCGCCTCGGGGGTGGACGACAGGCCGAATGGGGTAGAAGATTGGGCGGGGCTGGAGCAGGTCGGAGCCAGCGTGGCCGGAAACGAGCACCGCCGAGTTGCAGGCCTACGCCTGGGGTGGCTCCGGCCC
>NZ_CAJTMN010000049.1 GCF_910577125.1 uncultured Rikenella sp. | reverse complement strand
TGTTGCTATGGGTTGGCGAAGTATTCGGCTGTGAATTGGGAGCAGTTGGAGCGGGTCGGCGCCCGGGAGGTGCCGCCATATTCGACGCGCGAGCGGCGTGTTGCGGGCCTCCCGATGGGGAGGCGTCCTGCCCGCGCGCCCCTGCGGGGCACAGAGGTCTGGCTGATATTGGTAGAGGCTGCTAACTGGGGTAGACCCGGCCATTTGTGAGTGCGACACTTATTCTTCTGAGAGGCAACGCAACTGAAAACCGTGGGCGCGGTAGTCCGAGCCGCTGGGACCGAGCCACGTCACGTGGAAACCCAAGCCCATGCCATTGGTACCGCTGACCGTCGAAGACCAGCTATAACCGCCGGCGCCGACGCCACGCTGCACGCCATCCGCGCGATAGCGATAGCCCGGGGCGGTGCCACCGGTATAGGGTAGAGGCTGCCATTTCGGAGTGCCCGTCGGCACCGTTTCTTCCGAGAGGCAACGCAACTGAAGACCGTGAGCGCGATAACTGGCATAGCTGGGATAGAGATCGTAAGTGCGGAAAAATAAGAACACCGCGTTGGGCTCGATACCCATAGAGGCCCAATTAAGCCCGTTGCTGCCGACGCCCTCTAATCCGCCGTTGGCTCTTTCGCGGTAGCCCGGGGCGGTGCGTGCTGCACTCCCAATGGACCGTGTCTGTTTAAGGAAATCGTCGGGGGATTTTCAAGGGGGACGAAGTTCCCCTTGAATGTGCTCTTTGCCTACTTTCTACCACATAGTAGAAAGTAGGGGCCCCGCGGCCAACGCGTTCGCGTTACGGCGCGGAGCCTTTATTATTTCCCGCGACTGACAGCCGAACAACGTTAGGTAAATCGGGCTTTGTCTGCGCGCCTTTGGGAAATCTAGTCAAAACGTGCCGGCACATTTTGACGATTTTCCTTTTCAGGCGTCGGCGCGCGGTGGTTAGTACTTTTTGAGTCGCCCGCGGCAATTCTCGTTGGTTGGCTGGGTGCCAACCCACAGAATATGCCCTTTGAGGCGGGCGGGCGACGGGAATGAGCTTTGTCCCGCCTGAAACTGGCCTCGGGCCGGCCGGGCCCCACGTCCCGTGGACGGGCGAAACTTGCGTTTCGCTGCGGCCGCCTCTACCCTAACAGGATAGAATAGCCCTGCGCGGGCGGCGTCCGGCCAATAAGGCAGTGAGAACCCCAATAAAACGCCCGATGGGCGCCCCGGCGGGACAGAGCGAAACTGCGTTTCGCTAAGGCCGTGTCGCAAAATTGGGGCAGAGGCTGCCAATTGTGAGTGCGACACGCACCGTTTATTCCGAGAGGCAACGCAACTGAAAACCGCCGTCGCGATTGTACGTAGCGGAAGAGGCCATATCTGTCGTATAAAACAACAGACGTAAACCGTCCGTGATGCTGATTCCGGAAGACCAGACAGTTCCGTCGCCACCCACATTGCCCAGCACGCCCGTATTGCTGCTGCGGTAGCCCGGGGCGGAGGTCGGAGAACGCCCGGTTTGTTTCGGGTGAAACCCGAGCGCCCGGGGCGGAATACGCAGAGAGGCGACCCCTACGGGCCGCCTCTCGAATGCAAGTGCGGGAGCGATTATTCCGCGTCGGCCGTACCTTTCGCCGTCCGCGGAACCGCCTGCAACAAGGCGACCAGATTGCCGTCGCCGTCCAGCATCAGCAGCCGCCCGCCTTCGAACTTCAACCGCTTGATGTCGGTCAGCCGGCGTACGAAACCGTCTTCGATCTCCGTGTTCGGACAGTACATCCGGGTGGCGCCTGCGTTCGTGATGTCGATGTTGTGTTTCGCATCCTCGTAGAGGCTGTAGCCCGCAAAGAAGTTGTTGCACGGAGCCTGTCCGTAGATCGTCTTTTTGGCAGCGTCGAAAGTCAGCGTGACCGCCTTTTCGGCCGGCACCGATTCGCCCAGGAATTCGATCAGGCGCCAGTCGTCCGCTTCGAGATTGGCGATCTTCGGACTTCCCTTTCGGCATGCGCAGCATGCGCTCAGCAAAACGGCCGCAGCTCCTACGGCGGCCAGCATCCAACCTGTTTTCATCGTGTGTATGAAGGTTTTGAGGTTAAACATCGGTCGAGTCGCTCGACAACGCGAGACAAAAGTAACATAAATTCGGAGAGTGCAAAATTCTTGCCAGGGTTTTCCGGCGCCCGGACTTGTCGGGCTTTTCGGTCGGCCGGCATTCTCGTCGGATAGGATGTCTTGATGGCTAAGAATTGAGCGAGAGGTAGTTCCGTATTTAGAAAAATTATATTTTTGCAGCTGGGATTTTCCGGAATGTGGCGGTAAATACCCATGGCTAATCTATGAAACATACTGAAAACAAGATCGTTACCTCTCTTTTGTGCGGAGCTCTGCTTCTGGGGGCCTGCAAGGACAACACGCTTTCGAAATTAGACGTCGAAAGCGAGCGGCAGACCTATCCGCTGGTTTTGCAGGACAGCGAGGCGCCCGGATCGAACGTGGCCGACAAGGTTCAGGAATTGTCCGTCTATCAGTTCAGCGGCGGCAAGTTTTACCTGAAACAGCAGGTGGCGCCGAACGCCAACGGCGAGATCTCCGTCTCGGCGGCCAGTGGGTCGCGGCTTTACTTCATCAGCGGCATTCCGTTCTCACTCTCGGGCGAGACCATCGACGAGGAAAACTTCTGTCGGATTGCGGTCGGGCGCGATTTGCACGACAACTCTGCGCCGGAGTTCATGACAGCGGTGGTCGACCTGGGAAGCGACGCCGAAACCCGGAGCGCGGGAGATCCGCGGGTCGTTTCGCTCAAACGCAGCGTGGCGCGGCTCGACGTCGATGCTTCGGCAGACAGCAAAATACGGATCAACGAAATCCTGGTCGAAGATGCTCCGGCCGCGATCTATCCCTTCCGCGAAGGCGAGACGGCCTCGGAAGAGACGGTCAGCTACCGCAAAGTCTTCGAAACGGGAGTGGGCGGGAAACAGGAGTCCGTGTTCTGCCTGTTCGAGAGCCCCCGGCCCGTTCATGTCGTCCTGCTCGGCAATTATGACGATGCCCCGTTGCGGCTGAAGATGGAGCTGCCGACCGTCGAACGGAACAAAGTGTATGCCGTCGAAGTGCGCAACTCGGGAGCGGTGATCGAGGGGACGGTCGAGGTGAAACCCTGGGACGAGGGAGGAACGATTATCGGGAGCCCCGATACGGGGAATCGGATCCTGATCGACAAGGAGCGTTCTCTCTTCCCGGCCGACGTCAAGGTCGATTATCAGAACAACCTGATCGAGGTGCCGGCCGGCGGAGCGGCCGGGATGAGGCTCGCCTTCCGGGGCGACAGCCGGATCGACATTCATTCGGTCGACGGGATGCTGCCGGACGTGACCTTGGGCGAAGTCTCGGTCTCGGAAGAGGCTGCCGGCGGGTTCCTCTCCGCGTTCGAAGCCTCGGTGGCGCCTCAGGGGCGGGGCCGGCTCGGTTACTCGGTGATCGTGCATCTGAAGAGCGCCCTGACCCAACTGTCGTACGACTATGTGGAAATTCGCGTCGCGCCCAGCGAACATCAGATCGAGACCGTCGAGATAGGCGGGGTGACCTGGATGGCCTTCAACGCCCGCACGCGCGATCTGGAAGATCAGGTCTATCCGCTCGACGGCCTGACCGTCGAGGAGATGTACCGGGAGAGCTGGATCAACACCGTCGGCGGCCTGTTCCAGTTCGGACGGCTCTATATGTATGTGCCGTGGCAGAGCTACAACCCCTCCAACGACGTGGGACACCAGGGAGCGGCCAACGCGCCGTGGGTGAGCGACGACTACATGCCGTGTCCCGAGGGCTACCGCGTGCCGACGCGGGCCGAGTGGCGGGCCATTCTGCCGACCACGGCCCAGATTCCGGGCAGCTATACCGCTGCAAACGGCGAACAGATCACGGCCACGGTTCATGTCGCCAACGGGACGCTCGTAACGCCGACCGGTGTGCGCGGGACGCAGCGCTACGCGAAACTCGCCGTGGACGGGACGGATCGTTATCTGATTCTGCCGATGGGTGGGGTGAAAGGCGATAAATCGACGTCGAATAACCCGGGCTTCGGAAACGGAGTCGCGATGTGGACTAACGACCGGACGGGATGCTCCGGGGGATATGGCTGGACATGTTGGATGGTCTTCTCGGGAACTACCGGGGCGATTACGGTGACCGAGCCGCAGTTCCAGATGGAAGGCTTCGCATACGTACGTTGCGTCAAGAAATAAGAGAGGAGGCGCGGGATGAAAAACATACGGAAAATCGTTATCCTCCTTTTGGGAGCTGTGTGGGTGCTGGCCGGGTGCTCGAAACGGCAGGAGTTCGACCTTCGGGCGCCGGGCGAAGGGAGTGTCACCTTCCTCTTCGGCTTTCAGGAGGCGGAGGCTGACTCCGCCCTCTCCACACGGGCCGGCGGCCCCGAGCGGCTGCCCGAAGAGCGGATCGGACAGATGTGGTATCTGATTACCGACAGCCGCGGCGAGCGGCTCGACCTCCGGACGCACAGACTGGAAGCCGACTTCTCCAAACTGACCGTCGAAGGGCTGAAAGAGGGGGATTACACCATCGTTTTCATGGCCGCCGCCGATGCCGAACAGGCCCGGACGACGGTCGAACTGCCGGATCGGCTGACGGACGTCTGGCTGCGGAATCCGACCGACGCCGAGCCGCTGGACGCAGTCTATTACTACAAGAAGCTGGACTTCCATATCGGACGCGAACAGGCGTCGGTCTCGCAGACGGTGGCCCTAGAGCGGTGTGTCGGACGGGTCGATGTGGATCTGAACCTCACGTCGGAATATATGTGGCGGTTCATCCGCAAGGTGGAGATCGAGTTCGACCAGACGGACGGCGTCTATACGGCTTTCGATGCGACCGGAGTCTATTCCGGTGTGGGAGCGGTTCCGGTGTATGACATCACGGAGACCTGCTCGTTCTATTCGCTACCGAGCCGGAACGCGCTGTCGGGCGTCGTGACCGTCGAGTCGGAACGCAGCGACGGGACGCACTTCGTGCGCAGGTACCGCTTCTCGGAGTGCCGGATCGAGGCCGGACGCATCTCGCACATCAGCATCCGGTACCTCCATCCGGAGAGTCAGGAGGGGCTGCTGTATGTCCGCGAGCAAGACCTCGCGAGGTTCGATCTCGACACCATGTTCCTGGCCGACGAGCCGCGGGAGGTCTTCTACAACTCCGGCCGGCGGTCGTTCTATGCCAATGCGCCGCTGCAGCTCTCGGTGAATCAGGATCACCGGATGCTGGTGAAGTTCTATTCGCCCGTCGCCATCCGGGACGTGAAGATCATGTGCCGGTTCAATAAGTTCAGTCCGGAATTCGTCGAGCTGGCGCGGTTCGACCTGATCTATCCCTTTATGGAAGCCGCGTTCGAGTTGCCGGTCGTCAGCTCGGAGCGCCTGTTCGCGACCGCTTCCGGGCGGAAAATCCGGGTGCCGGCACAGCCGGAGCTGACCAACGACGATGTGACGTTCCTGATTCAGACCGAAGACCCGTTCATGAAGAAAATCGAACGGATCGACAGCCGGTGGTACATCCGTTTCTCGCCCTACTCGGCCGATGCCGGGCATGCCTATTGGCGGCATATGAACCCTCTGTTGTGTCGCCACGGCGTGGCTCTGGCGCTGAACATGGCCTTCATGTTCTCCTCCGAAGAGTTCAATGCCGAAATGAACAATTACGAAGGGCGGCTGCTGGACAACGGCCGGAATCCGATCAACCTGGATGCCTTGCGTCAGCGGATCCGCGGTCACGGCGGATTGGTGCTGGGCTGCGTGGCCGGAGTCGGCGGACTGGGCGGCGGCAGTACGTATGGGCTGGCCAACTATTGCTACACGGGCGTCTATTTCGACGCGACGCCTCCGAACAGCCATCCGCACAGTTATCCGCGTCAGGCCATGTTCCACGAATACGGCCACTGTCTGGGCTATAACCACTCCAGTACGATGACCTACGGGAATCAGTGGACGGTGCTTTGCGCCACGGTTTTCGTGCAGATGGGGAAAGACGGGAAACTGCCGGTTTGTTCCAAAGACGCGGTGGGCAATCTGCCGATGTGACGGCCGGAGTTTCTACGAGAATAGTGAAATCGGAGCCGGAAAGGTGTTGAACCTTTCCGGCTCCGGTTTTTATTAGATGGGCGGCTCCGCTCGTCGGCCCCTCCCGGGCGGCGTTTCGGGGAGCGAACCCTTTGCGCAATCCGGCTATTTCTCCTAACTTCGCGGACAGAGAGGACGGGTGTCGGCCCGCCTCCGGAAAATTTCTGCAAAAAAAACAATCGCATCATGAAAAAACTGATCGCCACACCGGATGCTCCGGCAGCCGTAGGGCCTTACAGCCAGGCTGTCGAAGCCGGCGAAACCCTCTACATCTCGGGCCAGCTGCCCATCGACCCGAAGACCAAGACCATGCCCGACGGCGTGCGGGAACAGACCGTCCAGAGCCTGAGGAACATCACCGCCATTCTCGAGGCGGCCGGATACACCAAAAACGACGTCGTGAAATCGACCGTCCTGCTGGCCGACATCGCCGACTTCGCCACGATGAACGAAGCCTATGCCGAATTCTACACCGAGAATCCGCCCGCCCGGGTGGCCTTTCAGGTCGCCGCGCTGCCCATGGGCGCCCGGGTTGAGATCGAAACCATAGCCGTCAGGGGATGACAGTTCTCCTGACCATACTGATCGTCGTGGCGGTCGCTGCGGCGGCAGCGCTCTGGGCGCAGCTGCGGAGCGACCGGCGCCTCTCCCGGACGACGGCCGGAGAGCTCGCCGCAGCGCGGGCCGAGCTCGTCGCCGCGCAGACGCTGGTGAGCGAGAATGCCACCTTGCGGGCCGAAGTCTCGGCCCTCGGCGCTCGGGCCGGAGAACAGCAGGAGGCCCTGCGGGCCGCCGTGGAGGAGAATACCGCCTTGCGCGACGAACTGAGCCGTTCCCGCGCCGAGGTGCGCATCTGGAGCGAGCGGTTCGAAAATCAGACCACCGAACGGGAAAAACTTCAGCAACAGTTCGCCGACCACTTCCGGAACCTCGCCAACGACATTCTGGAGGAGAAAACCCGCCGGTTTACCGACACCAACCGGAAGAACATCGATGAGCTGCTGAAGCCGTTGAGCGAAAACATCGAACATTTCCGCCAGCGGATCGAACGCGACTCCACCGAACGGAAAGTGCTGGAGGCCGAGATCAAACGGCTCCACGAGATGAGCAACCGCGTGAGTCAGGAGGCCAACAACCTCGCGGCGGCCCTGCGCGGCAATTCCAAAACGCAGGGCGACTGGGGAGAGATGATTCTCGAGACGCTCCTCGAAAGCTCCGGGCTGCAAAAGGGGATCCACTTCCGCGTGCAGGAGGATTTCCGCACGGAAGAGGGAGACCACGTGCGGCCGGACGTCGTGCTCGTTCTGCCGGACGACAAACAGATGATCATCGACTCGAAAGTTTCGCTGACCGCCTATGCCAACTACGTCGATGTGGCCGACGACCCGGACGAGGGGGTGCGGCGGGCGGCTCTGTCGGCCCATGCGGCCTCCGTGCGGCGGCACATCGACGAGCTCGCCGCAAAAAGCTATCAGAAACTGACCTCCGGGTCGCCGGACTTCGTCATCATGTTCGTGCCCAACGAACCGGCCTTCCTCATGGCCTTGCAGTGCGACGCCAAGCTGTGGGACGACGCCTATCGCAAGAAAGTCATCCTGAGCAGTCCGACCAACCTCTTCGCCATCCTCAAGATCGTCGACGACCTCTGGCGGCGCGACAACCAGGACCGCTACGCGATGGAGATCGCCCGGCAGGGGGGCGCGCTGTACGACAAATTCGTCGGTTTCGCCGAGAACTTCCTCGCCGTGGGCGACGCGCTGGGGCGGACGGACAAAGCCTATCGGGCCGCTCTCGGACAGCTCCGGGAGGGGAACGGCAACCTGGTGCGGCGGGCCGAGTCGCTCCGGAAACTGGGCGTCAAGGCCTCCAAAAAGATGCCTCAGGCTTTGGTGCCGCTGGACGACGCGGTCGAGTTGCCGGAACCGGATCGGGCTGCGGAGAAGGATAACGATTCAAGCGCTGCGGAATGATTCTTTTCCCCCACTGCAAAATCAACCTCGGACTGCACATTACGGCGCGGCGGGCGGACGGGTATCACGAGATCGAGACCCTGTTCCATCCGGTGCGCGGCCTGTGCGACGCCGTCGAAATCCTGCCCGCCGGCGAGGCGGAGGGAGACGACGGAGGGACGATCGTCTTTTCTTCCACGGGACTGACGGTGGATTGTCCGGAGGAGAAGAACCTGTGCGTCCGGGCCGCGAAAATCTTGCGCGAAGCCTTTCCGGAGCCGTTCGCCGCGGCGGGCGGGGTGCGGATCCACCTTCACAAGACGATCCCTTTCGGAGCCGGGCTGGGCGGCGGATCGGCCGATGCCACGGCCGTGCTCGTCGGACTCAACGAAGTGCTCTCGCTGGGGCTGACGACCGAAGAGCTCGTCCCCTTTGCGGCGCGGCTGGGAAGCGATACGGTCTTTTTTCTCCACGACCGGCCGATGCTCGGGACGGGGCGCGGCGAACGGCTCGAACCGTTCGCCGGCCTCGACCTGACGGGGTGGCGGCTCCTGCTGGTCAAACCGCCGGTCGGGGTCTCGACGGCCGAAGCTTACTCGCTGGTCACACCGCGCGTTCCGGCGGTGCCGTTGGACGAAATCCTGAGCCGGCCGGTCGAGGCGTGGCGAGGCAAACTCGTCAATGACTTCGAGGAACCGCTTTTCCGGCGCCTGCCGGTGCTGGGCGGGATACGCGCCGAACTCTATCGCCGCGGGGCGGTCTATGCCGCCTTGTCGGGATCGGGAGCGACCCTTTTCGGCCTCTTTCCCGCCGGGAGCGGACTCCCGGTCGAGGGGTGGCCGGCCGGCTATTTTGTCCGGCCCGAAACGTTGTAACAGAAAAATGTTATATTTGTCTGAATCTTTAATCGAATTACTATGACCGTAGACAAGAAAATTCTCGACCTCAGGCAGAGAAAAGAGAAGGTCTTCAACGGCGGAGGGCTCAAGGCGATCGAAAAACAGAAAGCCATGGGCAAACTCACGGCCCGCGAACGGATCATCGCTCTGCTGGACGCCGATTCTTTCCATGAATACGACATCTTTGTGGAACACTCCGGAACGGAGTTCGGCATGCAGAACAAAGAGCTGCCGGGCGACGGGGTGATTATCGGCACGGGTACCATTTGCGGCAATCCGGTGGCGGTGTTCGCCCAGGACTTTACCGTCGCAGGAGGATCGCTCGGGCTGATGCACGCACGGAAGATCACCAAAATTATGGACTACGCGCTGGACATGCGGATGCCGCTCATCGGGATCAACGACTCGGGCGGAGCGCGGATTCAGGAGGGGGTCAATGCGCTGGCCGGGTATGGCGAGATTTTCTTCCGCAATACGATGGCTTCGGGGGTGATTCCGCAGATCTCGGTCATCCTGGGGCCGTGTGCGGGCGGGGCGGTCTATTCGCCGGCCCTGACCGACTTCGTCTTCGTGGTGGACAAAACCTCCAAGATGTTCATCACCGGGCCGGAAGTCATCAAAACGGTGCTGGGCGAGGAGATCTCGATGGAAGAGCTCGGCGGGGCCCGCGTCCACTGCGAACAGACCGGGAACGCCCACTTCTTCGCCGAATCGGAAGAGGAGTGCTTCCGGCAGATCCGGCAGCTGATCTCGACCATTCCGCAGAACAATGCCCAGCCGGCCGAACGGACGAAACCGGCCGAACCGCTGACCAAAAAATACGACATCTCGAAGATCGTGCCGGGCGATCCGGCGCAGCCGTACGACGTGCGCGACGTGATCCGGGCGGTGAGCGACGGCAGCGAGTTCGTCGAAGTGATGGAACTCTTTGCCGGGAATATCGTCGTGGGCTTCGGACGCGTGAACGGCCAGACGGTGGGCTTCGTGGCCAACCAGCCGATGGTGATGGCGGGGGTGCTGGACTGCGATTCGTCGGATAAGGCGGCTCGGTTTATCCGCTTCTGCGACGCGTTCAATGTGCCGCTCGTGACCATCGAAGACCTGCCGGGCTACCTGCCGGGGGTCGATCAGGAGCATGCGGGGGTGATTCGGCATGGGGCGAAGTTGCTCTACGCCTACTCCGAAGCGACGGTGCCCAAAATTACGGTCATCCTGCGGAAGGCGTACGGCGGGGGGTATATTGCCATGAACTCCAGGCACCTGCGGGCGGACTTCGTCTTCGCGTGGCCGCAGGCCGAAATCGCGGTCATGGGGCCGGAGGGGGCTGCGAATGTGATCTTCCGTAAGGAGATCATGGCGGCGGAAAATCCGGAGGAGATGCGCCAACTCAAAATTCAGGAGTACAAGGACAAATTCGCGAATCCGTATGTGGCGGCGGCTAAGGGGTATATCGATGCGGTGATCGAACCGGAAGAGACGCGCAAGTGTCTGATTCATGCCTTAGAGGTGGCTCAGCGCAAATCGGTGCTCCGGCCGGAAAAGAAACATGGCGTCCCGCCGTTTTAATCCATCACTCTCTTGTACTGTTTTTTTGAAACAGGAGGGAACTGTTCTTTTTGTGAACAAAAAGAACCAAAAAAACTTTAGAGGATGCTTACGCATCCTAAAGCTGCCGGCGGCCCAAACCTCGGACTCTTCTTTGGGCCGGGAGTTGTAGCGCGCTAATGCAAGCTAAACCTTATTGCGCGCTACAACCCCGACCCAAAAGACTCTCGAAGACTGAGGACTGCGGAGCGTAAGGAGTAGCGTAGCTATCTAAAAGTCTTTTGGGTACCTTTTCTGAAGAAAAGGTACGGTTCTGTCCGGCTCAAAGAACAGCAAAGCGAGTAATAAAAAATAGGCAGATGAATAAGACAGAAGGAGCGGTTCAGTTGGAAGTGCTGGCGACCGAGAACGGCAGTTATCCGACGACCCTGACCGCCAAATATAAGAATCGGGAGCCTTGGGTTGCGAAAGATCCGCGGCGGATCGTTTCGTTTATTCCGGGGACGATCACTACCGTCGACGTGAAAGTCGGGGATCGGGTGAAAGAAGGCGACGTGTTGCTGACCTTCAAGGCGATGAAGATGCACAACACCTACCGTTCGCCGATCGGCGGGACGGTGGCGCGGGTGCATGTGGCCGCGGGCGATGTGGTGGCCAAGGGTGTGTTGCTGCTCGAATTCGAGTAGACGGCAACGACTTGTACCACTGTATATAACGCGGCCTCTCCTCTCTGTCCTTAGGTCGAGAGGAGAGGCCGCGTGTGTTATTTTGTCAGTGCGGCCGTGAACTCCGGGAACTCGCGCCACAACGCCTCCGTCCGCAGCCAGAGACGTCGCGCTTCTGCCGAAGCGCTCGGCCGGCGCGACTCGATGTCCGACAGGTAGTCCGGCGTGATTTCATGTTCGCAGGCCGTCCACTCCTTGTATAGAGCCGGTGCCTCCCGCTCCATGGCTGTCCGGATCTCGGCCGGAGACAAAGCGTGGCGACGGAAAGCCGCCCAGTATTTCGCCAGTCGGGTCGAGATCGCCTCCTCGCGCAGCAGTGCTGTCGTCTCGTCGAACAGTTCCCATTCTTCCAGAGCGGCATAACAGTACGCCAGCCATTCCGAAGCGTTTAGGTGGTCTTCCGGGTCACGGTCGATCAGCAATTCCCACATCGCCGTCGCCACCTCGAAGTCGCCGATGGTAAAGTGATCCACGGCCGAATCGTACACCATCGAAAGGGCCTGAACCGTGTAGCCGTCCTCCCAGTCCAGTACGATGAATTCGTCGTCCGTCTCGTCCAACAGGTCGCAAACTAATCCGGCGCCGTCCCACCGCAGCTGACAAGCCTCGGCCAGCCGTCCCTCTTCGGTGTAACGGGTCGCCAATGCCTCCCGGGCTGCGAAATGGGCCGGAGCGGCAGCCAGCAGCTCGGCGAGCGAGCGTTCGTCGGCCGCCTCGGGTACGCGTCGTGCGGGATGCGACGGGACGAGTTTGTAAACGGTGTCGATAACGGGTTCGAGGCGCAGCGGGTTTTTCATCGGAGAATACCTGTTGGTGGTACGATAGGACAAAGATACGCTTTCGGATTTGGAAACCAGCGTCTGAAATGCTACTTTTGTACCCCGGAAGGGTCCCGTAGCTCAGCTGGATAGAGCAACAGATTTCTAATCTGTCGGCCACAGGTTCGAATCCTGTCGGGATCACTTTAGAGATAGTCTCAGCGTCGCTCGATGGTGAGACTATTCCTTTTTTTGGAAAGTATGTTGGAAGATCAGGTAAAGGAGATTCGACAGTATATCGAACTGGGGCGTCGGATGCCTGTCGGGCAGATTCGGCGGAACAGATGGGTGTACCGGGGCTCTGGATTGGCGGCCGCTGCGGCGGGAGTCGTGGCTGCGGTGATGGTCGGCGGAGCCGGCGGATTCGGGCTTCGATGGCTGTGGCGGAGCTGTGATTGGTCGGAGCTGGCGGAGCAATTGACGGGTTTGGGGCTCGTGATGGGGATGATTCTGGTGGGACGAGCGGTGGGTATCGCTGTTTGGTCGAGACTCCGGAGCAGATTCTTCTGTCGAGGCTTGCGGCCGTTGGTGACGATTCGTCCGGAGGCGGGGGATCCGTATATCGGGCGGATGTTCTTGGATAGAGAGGGCCGGGTGGCGGTGGTTTACGGACGGATGCGGGGCCGGATTTATCGGATATTCGGTTTGAAGGCCGGTCTTCCCCGGCGAGGGTATCTGTTCCTGCGCGCCGGAGCGGGGAGGGAGGGCTTCCTGGCGGAACCGGACGATGGAGCGGCCGAGCATAAATAAACCGGACGGCGCCGGACATGACGGGGGGCGCTCCTTTTTCCGTCGCCTTTTCCCGGTTTCTCAACCCGTGAGCGTACATTGGCGGCATCTGGAGCCGCGCCTCCCGTCACCCCATCGTGTTGAACCGTACCGAAGCCTTCACCATGGCCAGCGCCCGAATCGCTTTGATCGGAATCTCTTTCGGAGCGTGGTGCGGATTGTGGCTCACTAACAGGACATAGTCCGGTCGGCCCTCGATCTTCTTGACGAACTTCACCGTGATGTACTCCTCGCCCTCGTAGCTGAACGAAATCAGGTACATTTCGCCCCAGATGATGTTGTAGAAGTCCTGTATCTGTTTGTACATCACGATGTCGCCCGCCTTGAGCAGCGGGTACATCGAGTCGCCCCGGACGTAGACCGCTCCGTCGCACCGCGGCAGGTCGGGAATCGACAGATAGTCGATCGGTGTGTTCTGGTTGGTGAAGATCGGCGTCAGTCCGGCCGTCGCTTCGAAATCGTACAGCGGTACCTGCTGGCGCTCCATCCGGATGTCGCTCGTCCGCGTCCGGATCGGCCGAACCACCGTGCCGGATGCGGCTGCCGAAGCGTCGCTGCGGAGCATCTCGCCCTCGCCCGAGAGGAGCCACCCTTTGGCCACCTCCGGAAAGGCCATGACGATCCGGTCGGCCAGCCGATCCGAAATCCCGTTTCGCCCCCGTTGAATGTGGTAGATCGTGTCCGGATATTTCAACCCGATTCGTTCGGCGAATTTTTTCCCGTTCAGCCGGGTGTATTTCAGTAAGGCTTCTATGCGGCGGGCGTCGGTCATCATATAATATGTATGAATTTTCGGAGCTGAATCGGTGTAAAGGTATTATAAAAATATGAAAAATCCCAATGCTATAACTATAAAAGGGAGGGTCGGGGAGAGGCAGATGGGAATGCAGGAGAAGTTTTTGTACATTTGTTTCTGTTCATATCAGTGATTCATGGATAAAAAAACTCTGCTTACCCTGTCCGCCCTGGCTTTGGCCGGTGCGGGAGCTTCGGCGCAGCAGCGCATGAACGTGCTGTTCATCCTGACCGACGATTTCCAGAACAACGCGATCCGCACCCTCGGCCGCGAGGATGTACATACGCCGAATATCGACTACATCTACAGTCAGGGGACGGCTTTCACCAACTGTTATACCAACGGGGCGATCGGCGGGGCGCTGTCGATGCCCAGCCGGGCGATGATCATGACCGGCCGCGGCGTTTTCGAGATTACTCAGGACGGCTGGGTCATCGCTCCGCGCCACACGATGCTGCCGGAACAGTTGCGCAAGGAGGGCTACCGCACGTTCGAGACGGGCAAGTGGCACTCGGATTTCGAGTCGTTCAACCGGGCGTTTTCCGAGGCGGAGAACATCTATTTCGGCGGGATGCACCGTTACGAAGACGGCGGCCATGTGACGCCGCTGCTGATGCACTACGACCCGAAGGGGGATTACAAGAACCAGAAACCGTTCGTGGGGTCGAAATTCTCGTCGGAGATGTATGCCGATGCGGCGGTCGATTTCCTGACCCGCTCGGCGGGGGATACGACGCCGTTTTTCGCCTATGTGGCGTTCACCTCGCCGCACGATCCGCGCAACCGTCATCCGTGGTATGGAACTTTGTATGATCCGGACACGATCCGGCTGCCGGTGAATTATCGCCCGCAGCATGCGTTCGACAACGGGGAGTTGCAGGTGCGGGACGAGGTCGTGGTGCCGGCGCCGCGCGACCGGGCGACGGTGCGGAAGGAGCTGGCGGACTACTACGGGATGATCAGCGAGGTGGATGCGCAGATCGGCCGGGTGATCGATGCGCTCGAAAAGAGCGGGAAGCTGGAGCATACGATCGTGGTCTTCGCGGGCGACAACGGTCTGGCGATGGGGCAGCACGGGCTGATGGGCAAGCAGAGTCTGTACGACCACAGCATCAAGGTGCCGCTGGTGGTCTGGGCGCCGGGCGTCCCGAAGGGGGAGCGGAACGAGGGGCTGTGTTACCTGTATGACATCAATCCGACGCTGTCGGAGTTGCTGGATATCCCGTCGGCGGAGTCGGTGACGGGGCGTTCGTTGGCCGCTGCTTTGAAGCGGGGGGCGAAGGGCGAGACGCCGCGCGACCGGGTCTGGCTGGCTTATTCGAGCATCCACCGGGCGCTGGTGATGGATGGCCGAAAGTATATCGTTTACAATGTGGGGGGCAGGATCACGGAGCAGTTGTTCGACCTGCGGAACGATCCGTGGGAGATGACGAATCTGCTGGAGGGAACGCCGTCGAAAAGGGTGCGGAAATTGGCTGACAAGTATCGCTCGGCACTGAAGGAGGAGATGAAGCGGGGAAATGATTTCTGCGATCTGGATCGCCCGACGGCGGAGCATGGGTCGTGGTGGGAGAAGAACGAAAAGATCTCCTGGACGGACGGCGTCAATCTGATTAAATAATCAGTTCGTTTATTTGCGCCTTATCTGGAGGGTACTGTTCTTTTTGTGAACAAAAAGAACCAAAAAAACTTTAGAGGATGC